>JBMHDP010000280.1:0-18874 GCA_049889335.1 Planctomycetota bacterium | reverse complement strand
ACGTCGACAAGCTGCAGCGGCAGGCCCTGGGGCTCTGAGATGACGCCGCTCTGGATCGGCACCAACAACGCCAAGAAGCTCGCCGAGCTGACGCGCCTGCTCGCGCCGCTCGGCGTCACGCTGCGCACGCCGAAGGACCTGGGCGCGCCGTTCGAGCCGGTCGAGGACCAGCCCGACTTCGCGGGCAACGCGCGCAAAAAGGCCGCGCTGCTGGCGGAGCTCGCGGGCGCGGTCGCGGTCGCCGACGACAGCGGGCTCTGCGTCGACGCGCTCGACGGCCGACCGGGCGTGCGCTCGGCGCGCTACGGCGGACCGGGCCTCGACGACCGCGGCCGGCTGCTCAAGCTGCTCGAGGAGCTGCAGGGCGTGCCCGCCGCGCGTCGCACGGCGCGGTTCGTCTGCAGCCTCTGCGTCGCCGCTCCCGACGGCCGCGTGCTGGCCGCGATCGAGCGGAGCTGCGAGGGCGTGCTGCGGGAGCGCCCGACCGGCGAGGGCGGCTTCGGCTACGACCCGATCTTCGTCCCGGTCGAACACAAAGACGACATGACGCAGTCGTTCGCGGTCCTGGACGCGACCGTCAAGGACCGGCTGAGCCACCGCGGCAAGGCGCTCCGGGCGCTCGTCGAGCAGCTCCCCGACCTCCTGGCCGGCCGCTAGCTCAGTCGGTCCGCGCCACCGCTCCGCGCGCGGCGGCGGCCGCGACGATCCGCCGCCCCAGCGCGAAGTCCAGCTCGGAGAGTCCGTCGGCGTCGTGCGTGGTCGTCAAGAGGTCCACGCGCCGGTAGGCGACGCGCCACTCCGGATGGTGCACGAGCTCTTCGGCGATCGCCGCGACCGCGACCGTCAGGTCCACCGCCGCTTCGAACGTCGGCAGCTGGTAGCTGACGTGCAGCTCGTCGCCGACGCGACGCCAGCCGGGGAGCTCCTGCAGCGCGGCGGTGACCTGCTCGTCGCTCGCCTTGGTCGGACCCGACATCAGACCTGCGCCTCCTCTACCGCGATCGATTCCTCGTCCGGCGGCATGTCCACCTCGGCCACCGCAGCGGCGTCGCCCCCGGAGGTCTTCATGAACAGCAGCCCGACCGCGTAGACGCCGGCTGCGACGTAGAACACGTTGGAGAACCCGATCGCCATGCTCAGCACGATGCAGAAGATCGACCCGAAGACGCTGAAGAAGGCGTTGATCGCCCAGCCCCACGGGATCAGGTGCGGACAGGTCTGCTCGACGACGCGCACGCCGCTCGGGAACGGCATCCCGAGCACCAACCCGGTCGGAACCAGCACCGCGATGACGACCGCGACGCGGAGCCACAGGTCCAGGCCGAGCAGCTGCGGCAGCAGCTCGTTGACGAAGTAGACGTTGCCCGCGACGACCGCCAGCACGCCGAGCAGGATCAGCACGAGGTGTCCGCGTCGCACCTGCCGGATCCGGCCCGACCACAGCGAGCCCAGGCCCGCCGAGGCGAGCAGGCTGGTCAGCACGACCGACAGCGCGTAGGTCGGGTGCCCCAGGAAGATCACCAGCTTCTGCATCAACGCGATCTCGAACAGCATGAAGCCGAGCCCGAGCGCCGCGAAGTAGAGGAAGATCCGGGTCGTCCCCGGCGTGCGGACGCCGTCGGCCTTGAGCTTGCGGAGCGGCAGGAAGATCAGCACCGCCGCCAGCGTCAGGATCTGGAACATCGAGATCCCGAGCACGAAGTGGCCGATCGGGAACTCCGAGTGGTAGTTGAAGACGCCGCCGTCCTCCGAGCGCTTGTGGCCGCCGAACAGCCCCGACCACTTGTAGAAGTTGAAGAAGAACGGCGCGTCGTCCGTCGCCGGGCGGACGTCGAACGGATAGGCCGCGTAGAAGGCCTCCTTCTCGGCGCCCGTCGACGTCAGCAGCGTGCGGAAGTCCCGGATGGTCTCGGTGATGTAGGCGGCCTGGCGCTCGATCGCGGGCTTCAGCGCAGACAGGCGAGCGCGCATCACCTCGCCCAGCGCGCCCGCGCGCATGGCCTCGGGGAGGTCGACGTCCGCGACCGCGGCGCCGTTCGCCACCTCCGAAGCCGCCGCGAACCACGCCCGGATCGCCTCGTCGCGCGTCGGCGCGCCGGGGGCCGCTCCTCGGATCGCGGCCTCGATCGGGCCCTTGACCGCCGGCAGCAGCACGCCGAAGTGCTCGGGCTGCGGCAGGACCTCGGCGTCGCCGTCCGCGGTCGGGTCGTAGACGAGGCCGACGAACGCCTGCTCGCGCGCGAAGTCCCGCAGCGCGCGGGTCTCCGCCGGCGTGAACGGGCTCTGCTTGATCATCGTCGACGCCCAGTCGAGGCCGCCGCGCAGCACGCAGACGTGGCGCTCCGGCTCGGCGACGCCCGCGCGGCGCAGCCCCTCGACCGCGATGTTGGCGAGCCGCAGCGTCTCGCGCGCGACGTTCGGAGCGCGCAGCATGAACCGCGAGTAGCAGACGATGCCGTCGGGGTTGAGGTGCTCGTAGAAGTCCTCGACCGCCTCGACGGTGTAGAGGTAGCTCTCCGACAGCGTGTAGGCGCCGCCGCTCAGCGCGGTGTACGAGTCGACGCCGCTCATCTGGATGACGTCGTACTTGTCGTCGTGCGAGCGCAGCCAGGCGCGCCCCTCGCTGTTGACGAGGTCGATCTTGTCGGCGAGCGGGCTCGTGGTGAACAGCCCGCCCAGGTACTCGTCGTAGCTCTCGGTGACCATGTCGATCATGGCCGTGTTGAGCTCGACGGCCGTGACGTGGCTCGCGCCGTTGGCGAGCGCGACCAGCACGTCGACGCCGCCGCCGACGCCGATCACCATCGAGCGCTGCCCGGTCCGACCCGACGCCTTGTGCGCGACGTAGGCGGACGCAGCCTGGGTGTCGTCGAGGAACGGGAACTTCGACAGGTCCGCCGCCCCTTCGTAGAGCATCGTCGGAGCCGTGCCGTCCTGCCCCACGGAGCGCGCCGAGATCGGCTGCTCGTCCACGAGGCCCATGTCGCCGCCGATCATCGGCGCGCCGGGGAGGCTCGGGCCGACCTCGACCTCGGCGGTCGCGCTCGGCAGCTTGACGAGCTCGGCGTCGTCCCCGAGCGACGCGCGCAGCTGCGGGTTCTGCAGCAGCGCCTCGACCACGACGGCCTCCTTGCCGACCGCGTAGGGCACGCGCCACTCGACCGGGTCGACCAGCGCCGGCGCCGCGCCGGAGAAGCCGAGGAACAGCCAACCGCCCACCAGCAGCGCAGGCGCGCTCAGCATCAGGTAGCGCCGCGGCGTCGTGAAGCTGAAGAAGAAGGCCGCGAGCAGGCCGAAGCAGCCGGCCATCACGACCGCGGCCGAGCTGCCGAGGGCCTTCAACGCGACGACGCTGAGGCTCGCGCCGACGGCCGAGCCGACGAGGTCGGCGAAGTACAGCTTGTTGACGTGCTTCGAGAAGCGCGTCAACGCGAGCCCGATCCCGAGCCCGCCGAGCAGGAACGGCACGAACACGATCAGGTAGATCAGGAACAGCGCCAGCGCGTTCGACGGCTGCTCCCAGATCGCGAGGCTGTCGATCCGCACGAAGGTCGTGAAGCAGAACGCCAGCACGACGCTGAAGCCGTAGCCGATGCTGGTCCAGACCAGGGCGCGCTCGGCGCCGCCCTCACGCTTCCCCAGGCCGGTCGCCGTCAGCAGGCTGCCCGAGGCGCCGAAGCCGAGCAGCCCGATCGAGATCACCATGTAGGTGAAGTGGTGCCACATCATGATCGCGAAGACGCGGGTCAGCGCGATCTCGAACATGATGACCGACAGGCCGAGACAGAAGATGCCGGCGAGCAGCGATCGAGGCGATACGGGCATAGGCGAGGCGGGGCCGGCGGTCACGGCCGGCCCGATTGTGTCCTTCGACATCGCGGGGCCAACATCAAAAGCAGCAGCCGCGACGCGTCGCGGCCGCGCGCCTCGCCCCCGATGTCATCGCCCGATCCGGACCGGGCGACGGACGCGTCAGCTGTCGCGCTCGACGTCCGCGGAGGGCTCGCCAGCCGGATCGTCAGCCGGACCGCCAGCCGGATCGCTCGACGGCTCGTTCGCCGCGGCCAGCGCGGCGGCCTCGACCTCTTCGAGGCGCGCGCGGTCCTGCGCCTCCTGCTCGGCGAGGTCCTCGGCCGAGATGCCGGCCAGGATCTGGTCGGCGGTGACCTCTTCCTTGCCGATGTAGGCGAGGCTGATGTCGTCGAAGCACTGCTCCTGCGTCGCGCGCAGGTAGCCCTGCTTCATCATCTCGAGCAGCGCGATGAGCGTGCCGATCATCCCGTAGCGGCCTTCGTTCCGGTCGAAGACCTCGGAGAAGCGCACCTCGCGCTTCTGCTTGAAGGTGTCGAGCAGCGCGTGGGTGTAGTAGCCGACGTCGCGCTTCTCGACCTCGATGTCCAGCGACTGCTGGCTGCCGATCTCGTCGAGCAGCCGGGCGAACGCGGACGTCAGGTCCCAGACGCCGAGCTCGCCGAGGTCGAGCAGGTCTTCGTCCTGCGGGCCCTTGAGCTCGGGCGGCTGCGCCATCACGAGGTTGCCCTGGCGTTGACGGCGCGCGCCGCGGCCGTCGAGCTCGCGGGCGAGGTCCCGGTAGCGCTTGTATTCGAGCAGGCGGCGGATCAGGTCGTCGCGCGGGTCGAGCTCCTCTTCGAGCTCGACCGACTCGTTGGGGAGCAGCTCCCGCGACTTGATCTCCATCAGCGTGCTGGCCATCACCACGAAGTCGCCGATGTCCTGCAGGTCGAGCTGCTGCAGCACCTTCAGGTTGTCCAGGTAGCGCTCGAGGATGGGCGCGATCGAGACCTCGTGGATGTCGACCTCGGACTGGCGCACGAGGTGCAGCAGCAGGTCCATCGGTCCCGAGAAGACCGGCAGTTCGACGCGGTAGCTCACCGCGCAGCACGATAGCGCCGCCGCCGTCACCCGGCAAAGACCGAGCGCCGTCGGATCAGAAGTCGTTCTGCACCCGCAGACCGTTGCTCGCGTCGAGGCCGGCTCCCGCCGCCAGCGTGACGGCCTGCAGGTAGCCGACGAGCCCGGGCACGGGCGGCACCGTCACCTGCCCGATCGCCGTGCCGAACAGGCTCAGCGGCAGGACCGCCGTGACGTCCGGCTGCGCCAACAGCGTGCACGCGCTCCAGGGCCCGGGGAGCGGGACCTGCGCGGCCGCGCCGCCCACGGCGAGCACCGCGACGCCGTTCGGCGGCCCGGCGGACACCACGAGCAGCAGCAGGTGGCTCAGGTCCGGCTGCAGCGCGAGCGAGCCGGTCATGTTCACGGTCTGGCACGCGCTGCCGTACGAGGAGACGCTGGCCGAGATCCCGAGGCCCAGGTGGTCGAAGAGCGCCAGCCCCATCTCCCGGCCGCACTGCAGGTAGTCCGCCTCGGTGCTCCAGCTGGAGCCGTTCGGACCCCGCGCGTAGGTGCCCTCGAACGTGATCGCCATGACCGGCTCCTCGAAGCTGGGCGCGCCCAGCCAGCCGGGCGCCGCCGTCCAGCGGTCGTGACACATCGACTCGACGAACGGCCGGGAGCCGAGCGTGCTGTTCGCCGTGGAGCCCAGCGCGACGAGCGGGCTGCGCGCCGCGAAGCGCGTGATCCAGTCGTTCTCCGCCTGGTGCACCACGGGCAGGACCCCGCAGCTGGTGCAGCCGGGGGCCCAGCCAGGGTTGGCGACGTGGCGGAAGTGGAACGGGTAGGTGACGTTGTGCGTACTGTGCAGGTTGAGCAGCACCCGGATCGGGTGGCTCGCCGGGTTCTGCGGCGTCCCCATGTAACCCTCGATCGCGGTGCGCAGCGCGACCACCTCGGGCTGGGGCGAGGTGTAGGGCGCGCTCCACTGCGCCTCGAGGTTCGACGAGTTGGCGTTGGTGCGGTAGTTGCCGAGGAAGACGCCGTCCGGGTTGGCCATCGGCACGACCTCGATCAGCGCGTTGTCGAGCAGGACCTCGGCCTCCAGCTCTCCCGATCGCAGCCAGTCGAACAGCCCCTCGACCATCAGGTGGCTGGTCGTCTCCGCCGGATGCACCCCGGCGTGGATCCAGACCCGCTGCTTGCCCGCGTCGGGGACCGTGCCGTCGGTCCACTCGACCTTCTCGATCGGGCGTCCCTGCTGGGAGGCGCCCAGCGAGACGACGCTGCGGACCCGCGGGTCCCCGGCGACGCTGGCCAGCAGGGCGTCCTTGCGGGCCACGGTGTAGGGGAAGAACTTCGCGACGCGCATCGCGACCACGCCCGGCGGGACCGTGACGCCGAACAGGTGCTGGGTGCCGCCCTGCACCTGCGGCACGGCGCTGGTCGGCATGCGCGTGTAGGGCCCGAAGTTCACGCCGTCCGTAGACAGCGACCAGACCGGGAGGATGACGTCGGAGTAGCCGGCGTTCGTGACGCGGAAGCTCAGCGGGGTGCCGGGCACGAGGTTGGCGACCTGGCAGTGCCACCAGCGGCGGAAGCTCGTCGGCAGCGACCCGTCGCCGTTGTCGTCGTCCATCTGCAGCGTCAGCGCCCAGCCGCCGCCCGCGCCGAGCGTGATGGACCAGGAGGCGAGGCGCATGTTCTCGCCGCTCGCGCTGACGACCGGGACCTGCGCAGCGAGCGCGGCGGCGGCGAACAACGCGACGGCGGCACGGGTCATGGGGTGAGGATACTCGCTCGGGGCTGCCGTCAACCCGAGAGCAGCGCGACGACGTCGTCGGCGCAGCCCCAGCTGACCGTGTAGCCGCTGCCGCCGTGCCCGTAGTTGTGCACCAGGACGCCGCCGTCCCGCCGCGCCTCGCGTTCGAGCCGTACGGAAGAGCGGAAGGGGCGCATGCCGACCCGCTGCTCCCGCACGCGGGCCGACGCCAGCTGCGGCGCCGCGGCGCGCGCGTCCTCGAGCATGCGCGCGGCGTCGCCCGCGTCGACCTCGCGACGCTCGTCGTCCTGCTGCGCGGTGCCGCCCACCACCGTCGTCGCGGCGCGCGGGATCAGGTAGCGAGGGTGCTTCGTGGTGTCGTCGATCCACGCGGCCGCGAGGTCCCCGCCTTCCACCACCGTCACCTGACCCCGGACCGGGCGCAGGTCGTCGTCCCCGCAGAGGGCGCGCGCGCCCATGCCGGCGCAGTTGACCGCGACGTCCGCGACCGCGAAGACGTCGGCTAACCGACCCACCTCGCGACGCCGCACCGGGACGCCGACGCGACGCAGCTCGGCCTGCAGCCAGTCGAGGTGGACCGGGACGTCGCACACCGGCACGGTCGCCCGCACCGCGGCGCGGTAGCCGTCGGGCACCTCCGAGGGGGGCAGCATCGCGACGCCCGGGACCGCGTCGGCCCACCACAGGTCCGGCTGCTCGTGGTCGAACACCTCGACGACCGGCGTCATCCGGACGCCGGTCCGCGGGTCGTCGGCCATGGCGCGCAGCCGCCGAAAGGTCACCGCGCTCCACCGCAGGACCGCGTCACGCGGCTCGGCGAGGAACGGGTACCAGATCGCACCCGCCGCCGCCGAGGTCGTCTCCAGCGGATCGTCGCGGGTCCACACCTCAACGCGGCGGCCGGCGGCGCGCAGCCGCAGCGCCGTGGTCATGCCGATGACGCCGCAGCCGACGACGACGGTGAGCGGGTCTCGATCAGCTCGCATGGCACGGAGCGAGCCGGCAGGGCGACGTCGCTACTGAGGCAAGAGGCTAGAGGGTTGGACCAGCTGGGTGGACTCGAATCCCTCGCCGCCGTCCTCCTCGATCCGCACTTCGAAGC
This sequence comes from Planctomycetota bacterium, assembly GCA_049889335.1. Classification (GTDB taxonomy): domain Bacteria; phylum Planctomycetota; class UBA1135; order UBA1135; family UBA2386. The sequence continues at coordinate 11,138 of JBMHDP010000280.1, read as the reverse complement.
CGCAGCCGATGCCGAAGAAGAAGCAGTTGAAGTTGGCCGGGCTCGGGACCTCGGGCACGACCTCGACGAAGGAGCCCGCGGCCCCCGTGGCCCGCAGCGCGCCGTCGCTCAGCTCCTGCGTCAACTCGTTGAGGTTCGCGAAGGTCGACGTCTCGAAGCCGACGACGCCGTCGAGGACGGGCGAGTAGGCCGCGCCCTCGACGTCGAGCACGAGGCCTCCGTCGCCCAGGTAGCGCACCCACCGCGAGCCGGCCTCCAGCTCGAGCGCGCCGACGGCCAACCGCTCGAACAGGACGAGGTCGAAGATCTCGAGGATCTCGCGGTTCTCCAAGCGGAACGGCAGCTCCGCGCTGAGGGTGAACGTGCCGGCGCCGAGCTGGTACTCGAGGTTCAGCGCGCGGAGCGTCGCGTCGGCGAGGAACGTGCCGCCGCCCTGGGTGATCCGCCCCAGGGCGTTCAGGTCCTCGAGGATCACGACGCCGTCGAGGGTGAGGTCCCCCTCGGCGTAGCCGTTGAAGTCGATCGTGACGACGTCGCCGGTCGAGAACTCGCCGTCCTGGTCGAGGTCGTCCAGCGTATAGACCGCGGCGCCGCCGTCGGGTCCCGCCACCTCGGCCGAGAGCGTCACCGGGCTGGCCGGCGCGCTCGGGTCCTCGGGAACGGGCCGGCGCAGGAAGCTCGCGCAGATGTAGGTGAGGTTGACCAGGTCGAAGACCGCGCGCACCGCGACGCCGGCGAAGTCCACGCCGTTCGCGACGGTCGCCGGCACGGTCGGGACCGGCGCAGCGGACGGCGTGGCGGACGGCGTGGCCGCAGCAGGCGACGAGCCGCCGCCGCTGCAGGAGCAGGCGAGCGCGGGCAGGAGGAGGAGGACAGGAGCGAGGCGCGTCATGGGCTGCGGGCGGGATCCGGGATACAGAACCGTGCCACAGCAGCGGGCCGCGCGCGCCCCGTCGCCGCCATCTTCACGCAATCCTCACGCGCGCGCGCGTCAGAACGCGCCGACCACGACCTCGAGCGCGTTCGAGAGGTCGTAGCTGACGCCGTCGAACGTCGCAGCCTGGAACACCCAGGTCGATGTCGGCGCGTTGCCCCCACCGTAAAACGGCAGCCGCAGCTCCCCGGCCGGGTCGGTGACGAACGCATCGACGTAGCCCGTCAGGGGCAGCAGCGGCACGAGGAACTCGGTCCCGGCGATCGGCGTCGGGGTCGGGTTGGAGGCTGCGCCGATCACGACGATCACCGGCGCGTTGGGCGGGCCGTCGACGAGCTGGAACGACGCCCGCGAGCCCGCGAGCGTCAGGTCGTCGCCGCACACGTCGAGGCGCAGCGTTCCGGCGCCCGCGAAGCCCAGGTCCACCTGGCAGTGCTCGCACTCGTCGGGGACGAGGTTGGCGTTGGCGTCGTCGAAGCCGCCCGTAACGACGTCGGCGAGGTCGTTGACGCCGTTGCCGTTGCAGTCCACCTCGTAGACGAGCGCGAAGGCGTCACGGTCGAGCGCGTCGACCGCGCCGTCCTGGTTGAAGTCGAACACCGCCTCGGGGTCGTCCGCCGTGTACGGTCCGCCCGCCATCGCGGCGACGAAGGCCGCGAGGTCGACCTCGTCGAGGTCGTTGTCGCCGTCCCAGTCGAACTCCGCGCGGCCGAGTGAGTCCAGGAACGCGACGACCGCCAGCTGGTCGGCCGCCGACTGCGCCTGGAAGGCGAGCGCGGACGGCCGCGACTCGCTCCCGAGCGACGCGTGCAGGTCGATGACCCCGCCCGGACCGAGGATCCGCGAGACCAGGGTGCCGCCGACCACGCGGCCGTCGTGCCACAGCGCGCTCCGCGATCGCACCCCCCAGAGGTTGGGCGTGCGGATCTCCTGGACGGTGGCGTCGCCGTCGCCGATGAAGTCGGACGCGACGCCCATGTCGTGCAGCAGGAAGTCGCTGTACGGCTTGATGGTCTGGTTGCGGATCGCCGCTTCGAAGGCCGGGTCGTTGCCGGTCGTCCACGTCCCGACGTGGCAGTCGGCGCAGCCGACGCTCTCGAACACGGCCTCGCCCGCCATGCCCGACCGCGGGGTCTGCGGCGGCGCGGCGAGGTAGCGCTGGAAGTTCGTGATGCGGTCGATGAAGTCGAGCCCGTTGGCGTCCGGACCGTCCTCCGGGTCGGCGACGTTGTCGTAGAGCGTCAGCAGCGAGAGGTTGCCGTTGGGCGCGTTCTCGTTCGGCAGCAGGCGGTTGGTGAGGCCCATCTCGTTCTGGGCGGCGTCACCGGAGAACGACAGCACCGTCGCGAGCTGCGCCTTCCACCCCATGCGCCCCGCGCGCTGCGGCCCGTTCGGGTCCTCGAGCGGCGTCACCCAGTGCACGCGCCCGCTGACGTTGGTGCTGGGAGGCGTCAGCTCGTTGGCTTCGATGTCGGCGTCAGGGATCGCCTCGATCAGCCCGGCGCCGAGCACGCTGGGCGTGACCCGCTGCGCCGTGACGTTGGCCGCCGCAGGCACGACCTCCACCGCGGCCGGGTTGATCGCCCCCTGCTGCAGCAGCGAGCCGCCCAGCCCGGTCAACGGGTCGAAGCCGCCCTTGCCGTCGTCGTAGCCGAAGCGCGTCACCTTGGTGCCGCCCGGACCGCCGATCGGGTTGTTGTGGCAGTTCGCGCAGCTGACCTGGTTGAAGATCGGACCGAGACCTTGGGACGGGCTCAGCGGCGTGCTGAAGTCCAGCAGGCCGTCCTCGAACCGCTGCAGCTGGGCGGGCGTCAGGCCGGCCAGCGGCGCGCCCATCTTGGGCTGTGGAGACTGGGCCGACAGGGCGGTCGAGAGGACCGCCGAAAGGGCCGGGAGGACACGGATGCGCATGCTGAGGGTCACCTTGCGTAGCGGCCGGTCTCACGGGGCGCTCGAGACCGGCGGGAGGAGGGCGCCGTCGGAATTCTACCCGATGGCGCCCAGGGCCGCCCGCCGCGTCTTGCAGCGGCGCCCTTTGCCCTTCGGGGCAGGCCCTCGCAGGCCCGCCCCGCGGGCGATCAGAACCACTCGACCCGGAGGCCGTTGGTGATGCCGACCTGGCCCGGCTGCGCGGGGTCCGCGTAGACGGTCTGCAGGTAGACCGACAGGCCCGGCGGCAGCAGACCGCCGATGCTGAGCGGCGCGCTGAAGGAGCCGCCGGCGTTGGCGAACACCGGCCCGAGCACGACCGGGGCCGGGCTGATCAGCTGGCCGCTGTTCCACGGCGACGGCGACGGCGCCGCGAACAGGTCGAACAGCAGCAGGCCGTTGGTCAGCGGCGGCATCCCCTCGATCGCGAGCGTCGTGTTCGGCGTGGCGACGGACAGCTGGTCGCCGCACATCGACATCGTCGCCGCGCCGATGGTGTTGAGGGCCACCGTGGGCTGGCACCACTCGCAGTTGAAGGTCTCCGCCTTGAAGACGTCGATGCCGCCTTCGACGATGCTGCCCGGCGAGACGTCCGCGGTCCGGAAGCGCACCTGCACCGTCGCGGTCGGCGTGATGTAGTCGCCGACGCGGAACTGGTTGAGGGTCCACTGGTTGTTGCCGCCGGTGACCGTCTCGACCGTCACCCAGTTCACGCCGTTGCCCGAGACCGAGACCTGCAGCACGTCGGCGCCGCTCGAGTAGAACCAGCGCTGGTAGCTGATGAAGCCGTCGGTGCCCGCGAAGTCGAGCGGCGGCGAGATCAGGTCGGTCGGGCCGCCGTCCACGTCCGACGCGCCGACCGAGGCGCCCGGGTTGCCGTTCTCGGTCACCATGCAGAACGACGCCGCGCCGGCCTCGGCGTCGTCGAACGGCGCCGCGATGTTCGCGCCCTGCGTCGTGCCGACCGGATCCGCGCGCTCCCACGCGCCGGTGGTGAGGTTGGTGTTGACGACGGTCCAGCCCGCGTCGCTCACCTCGAAGTTGTTCTCGTAGAGCGTGTCGAGGCTGACCGCCGCGACGGCCGAGTAGTAGCCCGCCGGGGCCGCCGGCGGGTCGCTGTAGGTCTGGCCGTTGTTGCCCTGGGCGCTCACGTAGAAGCGCACGTCGTCGGCGCAGTTCGGCATCGCCGGGAGCGTGGCCGTGTACTGACCCGGACCGGAGTCCGCCATCGCGACCACCTGGAACGGCTGGCCGTTGATCGAGTAGTGCAGCTCCCCGGTCCCGGCGACGGGCGTGACGCCGCCGATCGAGGTCGCGTCGACGACCAGTTGGCGCGCGACGCCCGGCGGGATCATCGCGGGCAGCCCCCCGTTGAACGAGAAGGCCAGCCCCGTCGGCGGGTCGCACATGTAGACCTGCGTGCCCGTGCAGCGGCCGACGACGAGGTCCTTCCAGCCGTCGCCGTCGATGTCGAACACCGCGACGTCGAACGTGCCCTGGAGCGCTGCGGGGGTGATGCCGCCGACGACCTGGCCGCTGACGATCTGCTCCTGGAGCGTCACGTTCGGGGCGTTGCCGAGGTTGCGGTAGATGTGGCAGCGTCGGTTGCAGCCCGAGATGTCGACGTCGACGTCGGCGACGATGGCGTCCTGCCAGCCGTCGTTGTCGAGGTCGACGATCAGGTTGTTGCCGCCGAAGCCGTCGTCGTTGCCGCCGCCGCTGTAGCTGAACGGGATCGGCGCGCTGAAGTTGGCCGGGCTGCTGCCCGAGGCGCCCTGGTTCAGGACGTACTGGTCCTGACCGTCGTCGCTGACGATGAAGTCCTTCCAGCCGTCGTTGTTGAGGTCGCCGACGTTGAAGTGGTAGGGCTGGTTGCCGTAGGGCAGCTGGTAGCTGCCGAAGATCCCCTCGGTCGCCGTGTTGTTGTAGCTCACCGACACGGCCTGCGGCGCGTTCAGCGCGTCGTCCTTGACGATGTCGAGCTTGCCGTCGTTGTTCATGTCGACGATGTCGACCTTCATCCCGAACGACGACTCGAGCATCACCGCGGTCATGCGCTGCGACGACTCGTCCGTGAAGTAGCCGGTGCCGTCGTTGATCAACAGGCGGTCGTTGATGTCCATCGAGCGGCCGCCGCCCTGCTGGTAGTCGCCGAAGTAGAGGTCCTGGTCGCCGTCCCCGTCGACGTCGCCCGCAGCGACGGAGCAGAAGCGGTGCTCGCCGTTCCACGGCGCGTCGTCGATGCGGTTGGCGTCGTCGTAGAGCAGACCCTGCCAGACGCCGCCCTGCTCGCCTTGGTTGATGTAGACGCGGTTGGCGCGGATGTACTCCGGCATCGAGGTCGTCAGCGTGGTCGCGGTGATCACGTCGTCCCAGCCGTCGCCGTTGACGTCGGCGATGACGACGTCGCGGTCGTTGGTCGCGTCCAGGAACGCCGAGCTGCCGGGCACGGTCGCCGTCGTCAGCGTGCTGGAGCGGTCGACGAGCACGCCGCCCTCGTTCATCAGCAGTACGTTCGGGAAGTGGCCGCCGCTCGTGAAGGGCTGCTTGCGCACGATCACGAGGTCCGTGTCGCCGTCCTTGTCGAGGTCACCCCAGGCGTAGTCCTTCTCCTGGGGGTCGTTCAGGACGAGGCCAGCGGCCGCCTGCACGCGGGCGCTGCTCTGGTTGAGGTAGGAGACCCACTGGGCGCGGAGCCCCGTGGTGGCTGACGCGACCGCCAGCGAAAGGGAGAGGATGGAGAAGCGCACGAAGACCTCAGCCTGAAAGGACACGGGGCGTGGCAGGCTCTAGGGGCGATCGAGCCAGGGGGATCAACGCAGAAGGATACGCCCGTCGACGGGCCGCGATCAACCTGCCAAGCGCGCCGCGGGCCCTGTTGCGCCGATCATGCGGCGGACAGAATGTCCGGCACGTCCGCCCCCATCGGACCATCGCCGCAGCGAGCGCGGCGCGCAGCGGCCGGGACCGCTGGCGTCCCAAGCTTCGACCCCTAGGATCGACGCCCGCATGCTGACCTTCCAGCAGTTGATCCTCCGGCTCCAGGACTACTGGGACGCCCAGGGCTGCGCCCTGCTCCAGCCTTACGACATGGAGGTCGGCGCCGGCACCAGCCACACCGCGACCTTCCTGCGGGCGATCGGCCCCGAGCCCTGGAAGGCTGCCTACGTGCAGCCGAGCCGCCGCCCCAAGGACGGCCGCTACGGCGACAACCCCAACCGGCTCCAGCACTACTACCAGTACCAGGTGGTGCTGAAGCCGGCGCCGGCCGACATCCTCGACCTCTACCTGGGGTCGCTCAAGGCCGTCGGCTTCGACCTCAACAAGAACGACGTGCGCTTCGTCGAGGACGACTGGGAGAACCCCACGCTCGGCTGCTGGGGCCTCGGCTGGGAGGTCTGGCTCAACGGGATGGAGGTGACGCAGTTCACCTACTTCCAGCAGGTCGGCGGCATCGACTGCCGCCCGATCACCGGGGAGATCACCTACGGCCTCGAGCGGCTTTGCATGTATCTGCAGGGCGTCGAGAACGTGTTCGACCTCGTCTACGCCGACGGCATCAAGTACGGCGACGTGTTCCACCAAAACGAGGTCGAGCAAAGCGCCTACAACTTCGAGCACAGCGACGTGGAGTTCCTGCTCCGGGCGTTCGACGCGCACGAGAAGACCTCCAACGCGCTGATGACGCAGCAGCTGGCGCTGCCCGCCTACGAGCAGCTGCTCAAGGCAGGCCACACGTTCAACCTGCTCGACGCGCGCGGCGCCATCAGCGTCACCGAGCGCGCCGCCTACATCGGCCGGATCCGCAACCTCGCGCGCGCCGTCGCCAAGAGCTACCTCGACAGCCGCGCGCGCCTCGGCTTCCCGATGGCGCAGAGAGACCGGGCCGACGAGGTCCTCGAGAAGCTCGCCGCCGACGAGAAGAAGGCGGCCAAGAAGAAGGCCAAGCAGAAGCCGCAGCCGGCGTAGCCGTCAGGCCAGCGCACCCCAGCCGTCGCAGGCGCCGCCGTGCGGCTCTGCCAGCTGCGTGAACGTGCGCTGCAGCGCGACGATGCGAGCGTGCTCCGCGATCATCTCCAGGGGGACGTAGACCGCCCAGGAGGGGCCAAGGTCGTCTTCCTCGCCGTCGCCGTCCTCGCCCTCGTCATACTCGACCTGGCAGTCGTAGCCCGCGTCGCGCACGGCGGCGGCGACCGCCGCCGCGGCCTGCTCGTCGGGCGCGTCGACCACGAACTCGACCTCGATCGGCTGCGACAGGTCCACGCCGGCCTCGGCCAGCGACGCCAGCACGGCGCCGTCCTCGTCGTCGGGGAACGCTCCGCGCGGCTCGGTCATGCCGCGAGTTGTAGCTCAGGCGAGCAGCGCGCGCACGGCCCGCGCCGGCTCGACGCCGGTCAGCCGCACGTCCAGGCCCTGGTGCGCGACGGTCAAGCGCTCGTGGTCGATCCCCAGGCAGTGCAGGATCGTGGCGTTGAGGTCGCGCACGTGCACCGGCTTGTCGACGACGTTGTAGCTGAAGTCGTCGGTCTCGCCGTAGACCTGACCGCCGCGGATCCCGCCGCCCGCCATCCACATCGAGAAGCACCGCGGGTGGTGGTCGCGGCCGTAGTTCTCGCGCGTCAACCGCCCCTGGCAGTAGACCGTGCGGCCGAACTCCCCGCCCCAGATCACCAGGGTGTCCTCGAGCATCCCGCGCTGCTTGAGGTCCTGCACCAGCGCCCAGCTGGCCTGGTCGACGTCCCGGCACTGCTTGGGCAGGTCGCCCGCCAGGTTGCCGTGCTGGTCCCAGCCGCGGTGGAAGATCTGCACGAAGCGCACGCCGCGCTCGACCATGCGCCGCGCCAGCAGGCACGACGCCGCGAACGTGCCGGGCTCGCGCGCCTCGTCGCCGTACATCGCGAACGTGCTGTCGGGCTCGCTGCCGAGGTCGTTGAGCTCGGGCACCGAGGTCTGCATGCGGTAGGCGAGCTCGTACTGCGCGATGCGCGTCTGGATCTCGGGGTCCCCCACCTGCGCGTGGAGCCGCTCGTTCATCCGCGCGAGCGCGTCGAGCATGCGCCGGCGAGACGACGCGTCGACGCCGCCCGGGTTCTGCAGGAACAGCACCGGGTCGCCCTCGGGTCGCAGCGCGGTCCCCGCGTGGCGGCTGGGCAGCATGCCCGCGCCCCAGAGCCGGTTATAGAGGGCCTGCGCGTCGCGCCGACCGCTCCATCGCGGGGTCATGACGACGAACCCCGGCAGGTCGCGGTTGGCGGTGCCGAGCCCGTAGCTCAGCCAGGACCCCAGGCTCGGCCGCCCCGGCAGCTCGCGCCCCGTCGTGATGAACGTGATCGCCGGGTCGTGGTTGATCGCCTCGGTGTAGACCGAGCGCACGATCGCGAGGTCCTCGGTCATCGAGGCCGTGTACGGCAACAGCTCGGAGACCCAGGCACCGTCGCCGCCGTTGTCGGTCTTGGTGAAGCGGTACTTCGACGGCGCGATCGGGAAGCGCTTCTGGCCTGAGGTCATCGTCGTCAGGCGCTGCCCCTTGCGGATCGAGCCCGGCAGGTCGGTGTCGAACAGGTCGTGCAGCTTCGGCTTGTAGTCGAGCGTGTCGATCTGCGACGGCGCGCCCGCCATGAACAGCCAGATCGCGCGCTTGGCCTTCGGCGCGAAGTGCGGCAGGCCCGGCAGGCCGTCGCCGCCGCTAGGCGCCGCGGCCGGCAGCGCGCCGGTCATCGACGCCAGCGCTGCGCCGCCGAGGCCGAGGCCGCCCTGCTGAAAGAAGTGGCGGCGCGTGATCGCCGCGGCGAGGTCGTCGCGTGGGTCCATCGGTTCAGCCCTTGGTCAGCACGGCGTCGAGGTTGAGGATCAGGTTGGCGACCATCGTCCACGCGGCGAGCTCGGCCGCGGGCACGTCGGTCGGCGGCGGCGCAGCGCCGATCGAGGTCAACGCCTTCGCCGCGGCCGGGTCCGCGCGGAACGCCACCCGCTGCTCGCCGAGCAGCGCGCGCACGTCCCGGACGTCGGCGGCCGACGGCGTGGCGCAGGTCGCGCGCTCCAGCGCCCAGCGGATCCGCGCACCGTCGCGGCCCCCGCCCTCTCGCAGGATCCGCTGCGCGAAGCCGCGCGCGGCCTCGACGTATTGCGGGTCGTTCATCAGCAGCAGGGCCTGCATCGGCGTGTTGGTGCGCTCCCGGCGCACGACGCACTCCTCTCGGCTCGGCGCGTCGAAGGTGGTCATCTGGGGCGGCGGCGCGGTGCGCTTCCAGAAGGTGTAGAGGCTCCGCCGGTGCACCTGCTCGTGCGCGCGGTCCGCGCGGAAGTTCGCGGTGTTGCTGCTCGAGTAGCCGACCGCCTTCCACAGCCCCGCAGGCTGCGGCGGCTTGACCGGCGGACCGCCGACCTGCTCCACCAGCAGCCCCCCGAGCCGCAGCGCCTGGTCCCGCAGCGTCTCGCCGTCCAGGCGGAAGCGGGCGCCGCGAGCGAGCAGGCGGTTGTCCGGGTCCCGCGCGAGCGCCGCGGGGTCGACCGCCGCGGACTGCCGGTAGGTCGCCGAGGTGACGAGGCGCTTCAGCAGCGCCCGCACGTCCCAGCCGTCCTCGACGAAGCGCACCGCGAGCCAGTCCAGCAGCGCCGGGTGGCTGGGCCGCTCGCCCTGATTGCCGAAGTCCTCGCTGGTGCGCACGAGGCCGGTCCCGAACAGCTGCTGCCAGAAGCGGTTGACGGCGACGCGGGCCGTGAGCGGGTGCTCGGGCGCGACCAGCCAGCGGGCCAGGCCGAGGCGGTCCCGGGGCAGGTCATCGGCCATGGGCGGCAGCGCCGCGGGCGTCGCCCGCGTGACCTTCTCCCCCTTCTGGTCGTAGAGACCGCGGACCAGCACGAAGGCGTCCTTCGGCGCGCCGCGCTCCTTCATGACCATCGTCGTCGGGACGCTGCCCTCGATCTTCTTGCGCTCCTGCTCAAGGTCGGCGCGCTCCTGCTCGAGCGGCGCGAACAGCCGGCGGGACGGCGCGTGCACGAAGCGCAGGTAGTGCGCGCGGATCTGCGCGCGCTGCGCGGCGCTCCGGTCGGCGGGCGCGACGGCGAGCGCTGCGCGGACCGGCGCGGGCGTCGCGCTCGCGCCCGCGCCGATCGCCTCCCACGCCTGCTGCGAGTAGCGGTGGCGGTCGTCGGGCGGCCCGAACGTGCGCACCCCGGCGTGATCCCAGTAGACCGTGCCGCCGACCTGCGTGAACGCCCAGCCGTCGACGACGTCGCCGACCGCGAGGCCGACGGCCGCGATGTCGACCTCCAGGCGCACCCACTCGCCCAAAGCGGGCACGTCGCCGGCGCGGTGATCGCCGCCGTTGGGCCGGCCGGGCCCGTGGGCTTCGGCGCCCCAGCGCACCCGGTGGTCCCAGCCGCCCGCATAGAACTGCAGCTGCACCGACGCGGGCGGGTCCTGCGGATCGAGCCAGACGTGCGCGAACAGCCGGTCGCCGTCCTGCAGGCGCAGCGGCGCGGGGGCGTCGTTGAAGAAGTCCTGGTTGAGGCCGCCGCCCTTGCGACGCAGCACGCGCGCGCCGCGGCGCGCAGCCGGCGCGGCACCCTCTCCGCCGGCGACCCACTGCCAGGTGCGACCGTCACCCCGCAGGTTTGCTCCCTCCGGTGCAGTGTCGTCGATCCAGGCGAAGTCCACCGGCTCCTGGTCACTGGACGTCACGATGCCCAAGCCGTCCCAGTGGCTGCGGCCGTCGAACTGCGTGATCGCGACGCCGTGAACCGCGGCGCCGGGCTGCAGGCCGACGGCGGCGACGGGCACCTCGAGGCGGACCCACTCGCCCGCCTTGGGCAAATCCCCCATCCTCCGGCGACCGTTGGTGCCCGTCGCGCCATAGGGGATCAGGTCCTCGCCCCAGAACGCGCGGTGGTCCCACCCAGCGGCGCCGTCGGCGTTGAACTGCAGCATGATCTGGCGAGGCAGGTCCGCCGGGTCGAGGCGCACCCAGGCAAACAGCGTGTCGCCCGCGGCGACGCGCAGCTTGCTGTCCGCGCGGCGAAAGTAGCTCTGCTGGTTGCCGCGGCTGATCCGCTCGATCGCGCGCGCGCCGGCCCGCACGAGCGAGGCGTCCCCGGTCCACGCGAACGGGCTCTGCTCCACGACGGCGCCGGCGGGCAACGCGTCGTCGATCCAGACGATCTCCCGACGCTCGCCAGAGGACTCGGCGACGACAGCAGCAGGCTCCTGGTAGTCGACCGCAGCGACCTGCTCTGCGACGCGCCGGTCGACGTCGAGCAGCTGTTCGCGCAGCTC
>JBMHDP010000279.1:0-3685 GCA_049889335.1 Planctomycetota bacterium | reverse complement strand
GTGGCGGGCACGCTGATCTTCGACCTCGGGATGCTCGCGATGGCGCTGAGCACGATCACGCTGCACATGGTGTGCTGCGGGTTCGTCGCGATGGAGTGGTTCGGGCTGCCGTTCGGCTCGCCGAGCCAGCGGCTGTGCATGTTGCTGCCGGTGCCGGGCTTCTTGGCGCCGCTGTTCTGGGGCGACCTCGCGGTCTACCTCGCGATCCCGACGACGATCCTGTGCGGCACGATGCTGCCGATCGCCTACGTCGGCTTCCTGCTGCTGCAGCGCAGCGAGGCCTACCTGGGCGCCGATCGCCAGCGGGGCCTCGGCGGAGTGGTCGCGACCGGCGGCCTGCTGGTGGCGATGCTCGTCATCGTCGTGTCGATGGTCGCAAGATACGCGGGATGATCCAGGCGTCGCTGCCAGCCTTCCGGCTCTGCTACGGCGCGCTGCACGTCGTCCTGCGGCCCGGCTACCGAGACCTCGGCCACAGCCTGGCCGCGCCGGGCGCCGCCGCCGAGATCGAGGCGCACGTTGACTGGTCGGCGACGATGCAGCTGCGTCGGGACCTCGACCAGGACGGCTGCGGCGTCGCGGAGGCCATGGACACCGCGCAGCGGTTCTTCCTGGGCTGGCCGGCTGCGCGGCGCCTGATCGCCGAGACCGGCGCGCTCGGGCTGGCGAACGGCTTCTGCGCCGGCGCCGGCACGGACCAGCTCCAGCGCATCGAGCGGCACAGGGACCTCGTCGACGCGGTGGTCGAGCAGTGCGCCTACATCACCTCGCACGGCGGCGTGCCGGTGGTGCTGCCGATGCCGTGGCTGTGCGAACAGGGCGCCGACGAGCGCGAGTTCGTCGACGTCTACGAGGCGATCATCCGCGAGGTGCGCGGGCCGATCCTGCTGCACTGGCTCGGCCCGATGTTCTTGCCGGCGCTCGAGGGCTACTTCCCGGGGCGGAGCTTCGAGAAGATCATGGCGATCGATCCGGCGAAGGTGCGCGGCTGCAAGCTGTCGCTGCTCGACCGCGGCTTCGAGGAGCGGGTGCGCCGGGACCTGCTCGCGAGCGAGCAGGTGGTGCTGACCGGCGACGACTTCCACTTCGGCGACCTGCTGCTGGGGGACGGCGCCCCGCCGGATCGTGCGACCACGATCGGGGACCGCCGGGTCGCGTTCGGCGACTTCAGCCACGCCCTGCTCGGGATCCTCGACGCGGTCGCGCGCCCGGCGCAGGCGGCCCTGGCGCGGCTGCGGGACGGCGACGTCGACGCGTTCCGGGCGGCGATGGGGCGCTGCGAAGCGCTCGGGCAGCACGTCTTCGAGGCGCCGACGCAGCACTACAAGGCGGGCCTCGCGTTCCTCGCGTGGCTCAACGGACAGCAGGACAACTTCCTGTTGGTCAACCGCGAGGACGAGGCGCGCGACCGCGATCACTTCCGCCGCTGCGCAGCGCTGGCGCGCGCCGCCGGCTGCGTGCGCGACGAGGAGGTCTTCTCGGCCCGGCTGGCCGAGTTCGAGGCGGCCCCCTGGCCGCCTGGCGCCTGATCGGGCACGCTCACCGACGTGAAGCCGTCGCTGCACATCGGGGCCGTGGAGGTCGGGCTGCCGGCGGTGCAGGCCGCGCTGAGCGGCTACTCCGACCTGGCGATGCGCGCCGTCGCCCGCGAGCACGGCGCCACCTACGCGATCAACGAGGTCGTGCTCGACGCGCTGGTGCTCCAGAAGGGCAAGCTGCAGCGGCGGATCCTCTCGGTGCCCGAGTTCGACCACCCGGTCGGCGGCCAGCTGATGGGCAGCCAGCCCGAGACGTTCGGCGACGCGGCGCGCGAGCTCGTCAAGGCGGGCTACGACGTCGTCGACATCAACTTCGGCTGTCCCGTCAACAAGGTCCTCGGGCGTCGGCGCGGCGGCTGGCTGCTGCAGGACACGGACACCGCGCTCGGGATCATCGACTCGGTGGTGCAGTCGGTGCAGGGTGACGCGCCGGTGTCGGTGAAGATGCGCCGCGGGACCGACGACTCGCCCGAGGCCGAGCGGCGGTTCTGGGAGATCCTCGAAGGCGGCATCGAGCGCGGCCTGTGCGCCGCGACCGTGCACCCGCGGACGGTCAAGCAGAAGTACGTCGGCCCGAGCCGGTGGGAGTTCCTCGCGCGGGCCAAGCAGCGGGTCGGCGACTTCACGCTGCTCGGGAGCGGCGACCTGTTCTCTCCCTACGACGTGCTCGACATGGTCCGGGAGACCGGCGTCGACGGCGTCACCGTGGCGCGCGGCTGCATCGGCAACCCGTTCGTCTTCGGTCAGATCCGCGACCTCGTCGCCGGCCGGACGCCGCTGCGCCCGACCTGCGCCGAGCAGCGGGGCGCGATCCGGCGGCACTGGGAGCTGGCGTCGCCGTTCTACGGCGACGATCGCCGCGCGCTGCCGCCGGTGCGGATGCACGTGATCAAGTACGCCCAGTACCACCCGGAGCCGGTGTGGGCGCGCGAGCAGCTGGTGCGCGTGCGCAGCGTCGAGGACCTCTTCAAGAAGGTCGAGGAGGTGTTCGCCGACCGCTTCGACGAGGGGCGCCCGCGGGAGCTGTCGCGCGAGGACGCCGTCGTCCCGGCGCTGCAGAGCTGCGGGGGCAAGTGAGCGTCGGGCGGGGCTACGGCGCGCCGCGCTGCACGTAGTCCGCGAACGACGCCGCGTCGATGTTGGCGCCGCAGACGATCAGGCCGACGCGCATGCCCTCGAGCGCGCCCTGGAGCTTGAGCATCGCGGCGGTCGTCGCTGCGCCCGCCGGCTCGACGGCGAGCTTGGCGTCCGCGAACAGCAGCCAGAGCGCGCGGCAGAGCTCGTCGTCGTCGATCTTCACCAACTCGTCGACGAAGCGACGGCAGAGGCCGTAGGAGTAGGGCATCGCCATGGGCGCGCCGAGGCTGTCGGCGATGGTCGTCACCGCGTCGATGCGCTGCGGCGCGCCCGCCGCGAAGCTCCGGTGCATCGAGTCGGCGCCGACCGGCTCGAGGCCGTAGACTTTGCAGCGCGGCTGCAGTTGCTTCGCTGAACTCGCGACGCGGGCCGCGAGGCCGCCGCCGCCGATCGGCACGATCAGCGCGTCGAGTTGGCCGACCTGTCGCAGGAACTCGAAGGCCAGCGTGCCCGCGCCGAGCGCCATGTGCTCGCCCTCGAACGGGTGCACGAAGGTGCGGCCCTCGGTGCGCTCGATCTCCTCGACCCGCGCGAAGGCCCGGCCGATGTCGTCGTGCTGTTCGATCTCGGCGCCCATCTCCCGGCACGCGGCGACGCGGGCCGGGTTGGCGTTGCTCGGCATCACGACCTTCGCGTGGGAGCCCAGCGCGCGGGCGACGTAGGAGACGGCCATCGCGTGATTGCCGGCGCTGACGGCCGTGACGCCGCGGTCGCGCGCAGCGGCGTCGAGGCCGAGCATGCGCAGCATGACGCCGCGCGCCTTGAACGAGCCCGCGTGCTGGAACAGCTCGAGCTTGTTGAAGACCGTGGCGCCCCGAGGCGCGAGCGTCGCGATGTGACGACCCTGCCACTGCCACGAAGGGGTCTCGCGGACGTGGCCGAGCAGCGTCCGGCGCGCGCGCTGGATCTGCTCGAGCGTAGGGGGTGCGGGCGGCGTCGACTCGGTCGTCATGGCGGGGTTCGATGCTACGCCGCGGGCCTGTTCTGGGCTCGTCGGATGAGCCATGATC
>JBMHDP010000278.1:0-3136 GCA_049889335.1 Planctomycetota bacterium | reverse complement strand
CCGCGACCTCGCCGCGCGCATCGCCGCGGACGACGCCGCGGCCCTCAAGGCGGTCAAGGGCGTCGGCCAGAAGACCGCGGAGCGGATCTGCCTAGAGCTCCGCGAGGTCGTCGGCAAGCTCGACCTCGGCGCGCCGCTGAGCAACGCAGCCGCGGCGGCAGCGAACGAGGCGGGCGCGGACGACGACGCGATCGCCGCGCTGGTCACGCTCGGCTTCAAGGAGAACGACGCCCGCGCCAAGACCGAGAAGGCTCGCAAGAAGCACGGCCTCGACGCCGACACCGAGTCGATCGTCAAGGCCGTCCTGCAGATGTAGCGGGCCCGCAGCCGGGCCGGCGGGGGCGTCACCGGCTGAGCACGACCAGCAGCAGCTGCACGTCCGCCTGGCGCACGCCGGCGACGCGCGACGCCTCGCCGAGCGTCAGCGGTCGACGCTGCTCCAGCCGCGCGCGCGCCTCCGCGCTCAGCCCGGTCACCTCGGCGTAGTCGAAGCGCCCGGGGATCCGGCGGGACTCGAGCCGCTGCAGCCGCTCGACCTCCATCGCCTGGCGCTTGATGTAGCCCTCGTACTTCACCTCGGCCTCGACCTCGGCGAGCTCGGCGGGCGTGAGCTGCATGCCCCGCAGCGCCTCGTCGCGCGCGAGCACGTCCGCGACGCCGACCTCCGGCCGGCGCAGCCACTCGGTCAGCGTCTTGCCGTCTTCCCGGCGCGTCATGTCGAGCCACCGCTTGGCGGCGCGGATGTTGGCTTCTTTCTGCCGCGCCTTGTCGGCGAGCTCGGACGACACCACCCCCCACTGCTCGCCAAGCGGCGTGAGCCGGCGGTCGGCGTTGTCGCTGCGCAGCAGCAGCCGGAACTCGGCCCGGCTGGTGAACATGCGGTACGGCTCCTCCGGGTTCACGCGGCACAGGTCGTCGATCATCACGCCGAGGTAGCCGGTCGCGCGGTCGATGACGACCGGCGCCTCGCCGCGCGCGAACCGCGCGGCGTTGAGCCCGGCGACGAGCCCCTGCCCGGCGGCCTCTTCGTAGCCGCTGGTCCCGTTGATCTGTCCGGCCGCGAACAGGCCGCGCAGCGTCGCCACCTGCAGGTCCCCGCGCAGCTGCTCCGTCAAGATGTAGTCGTACTCGACGGCGTAGCCGGGGCGGAGCAGCTCGACCTGTTCGAGGCCCGGGATCGTGCGGAGGAACTCCATCTGCACGTTCGGCGGCAGGCTCGTGCTCACGCCGTTGGGGTAGATCTCATCCGAGTCCCGCCCCTCCGGCTCGAGGAACACCGGGTGGGACTCCTGGTCCGCGAACCGCACGACCTTGTCCTCGACGCTCGGACAGTAGCGCGGGCCCGCGCCGACGATCGCGCCGCGGAACATCGGCGACTCCGCCGCGTGCGCGCGGATGATCTCGTGCGTGCGCGCGTTGGTCCGCGTCGTCCAGCAGTCCAGCTGATCGACGTCGAGCCGCTCGGTGCGGAAGGAGAACGGGACCGGCGGGTCGTCGCCGGGCTGCACCTCCATCCCCGTGAAGTCGATCGTCGACTTCCGGAGTCGCGGCGGCGTCCCGGTCTTGTGCCGCCCCAGGCGCACTCCGAGCTTCCGCAGCGCGACGCTCATCTGCGCCGCGGCGGGCTCGCCGTGTCGCCCCCCCGCTCGCTCTTCGCGGCCTGCGAACAGCTTGCCGCCGAGGAAGGTGCCGGTCGTCAGCACGACGGCCGGCGCGTGCAGGACGCTGCCGTCGTGCAGCGCGACGCCTGCGACGGCCGCACCGTCCGACGTCCGCACGAACCCGGCGGCCTCGGCGCCGAGCACGGTCACGTTCGCGTAGCCGAGCACCCGCCTGCTCATGACGCGGTTGTAGGCGTCGCGGTCGCACTGGGCCCGGGGCGAACGGACCGCGGGCCCCTTGCTCGTGTTGAGCATCCGGAACTGGATCCCGGTCGCGTCGGTCACGACGCCCATCTCGCCGCCGAGCGCGTCGACCTCGCGGACGAGCTGCCCCTTGGCGAGCCCCCCGATGGCCGGGTTGCACGACATCCGACCGATGGCCGCCGGATCCAGCACGATCATCCCGACGCGGGCGCCCGCGCGCGCCGCGGCGGTCGCGGCTTCGACGCCGGCGTGGCCGCCGCCGACCACGAGCACGTCGAAGTCACGGGTCACGGTCGCGTCGCTCCGTCGGGGGACCAGGCGCCCAGGCGGACGTCGGGGACGGCCCAGCGCTGGGAGAAGTCGAAGCCGCGCTCCATGCCCCTACGCTAGGACGCCGGCGAACCGGCGCAAGCGAGGGCGCGGGTCCGCTAGGCCGCCTCGAGCGCCTCGGAGCGCGCGTAGATCGCGCGCAGGAGCAGCCGGTGACGGAGCACGTAGTTCCACATGGGGCCGTCATCGACCTCCGGGACGCCTCGCTGTAGCCGCGGATGCGAGGCCCGCGGCTGGCCCCCTCTGCGCCGGCGTCCTAGACTGCTCCGATGCGCGCGCGCCCGACCTCCCTGCTCGCCCTGGGCCTCTGCCTCACCTCCCTCGGGAGCGCGACGGCGCAGGTCTCCCTGCGCGAGCTCCCCAACGTCGCGCGGGCGCGCGCCGAGCGCCTGCGCCCCAAGCAGGTCGCCGCGCTCGAGCCGTTCTGGGCCGACCTCGCCCTCACCTATGACGGCAACGAGGAGTTCCTCGACCGGCGCATCCGCGAGGCCGCCGACCTCGGCGACAGCGTCGTCCCCCTCCTGCTCGAGAAGCTCAAGCCGGCGCAGAACACCGACAGCGCGCGCGACCTCGCCGGCAACTGCCGGCGCGTCCTGCTGCTCCTGGACCCCGGCTCCTTCGTCGACGCGCTGGCCGAGCTGGCGCGCGGCACCCACGGCATCGCGCGGCAGGAGGCGATCAAGCTGCTCGGCCGCGCCGACGTCCCCCAGGCCGTGACCGTACTCGGCGAGCTCGCCGCGCGCGCGAACGGCTGGGACCTCCGACACGTCGTGCGGTCCCTCCGCGAGCTGGCCGCGCCCGGCCCCGCCGCTCAGGTCGTCAAGCTGCTCGGCACCGGCGACCGCGGCCTGCGCCAGGACGTGCTCGCCTACCTGACGGCCGCGGAGGCGCGCGCGGTCGCGCCGACGGTCGTGCAGGCCCTGTCGGCGGAGAGCGACGAC
>JBMHDP010000277.1:0-2690 GCA_049889335.1 Planctomycetota bacterium | reverse complement strand
GAGCGGCGCCTACGACAACGCAGTGGACGGCTCGCTGGTGGCGACCCTGATCCACGAAGAGATCGCCGCGCGCCACCGCGCCATGCCGGTCGAAGTCGACTTCCTGGCGACCTTCAGCGTCGTCTACCGGCGCGAGCTGCTGGAGTCGCTCGGCGGCTTCGACGAGCGCTACCTGCGAGGCCAGGA
Organism: Planctomycetota bacterium; assembly: GCA_049889335.1. Classification (GTDB taxonomy): domain Bacteria; phylum Planctomycetota; class UBA1135; order UBA1135; family UBA2386. The sequence continues at coordinate 2,504 of JBMHDP010000277.1, read as the reverse complement.
CGCCGAGCTGTCGTTCCGCGCGCACCGCGCGGGCTCCCGGCTGCACTTCGAGCTCGCGTCGCGCGTCGCCCATCACCACGAAAAGAGCCTGCGACGGTACCTCCGCGCCCAGTACCACCAGGGCTACTGGCGCGCGTTCCTGCACACCGAGCACGCGGGACACGCGGGCGGCGACAGCTACAGCAGGCTGAGCGACCACCTGCAGCCCCCGGTCGCGCTGCTGACGCTGTGCGCGCCGCTCGCGTTCCTGTTCGTTCCGCCGACCGCCGCGGCAGCGCTCGTCGGATCGCTCCTTACGCTCCTGCTCGCCTTGCCCCTCGGCATGGCGCGGCGCGTCGCGGCGGCTGCGGGCCCGCGCGTGGCCGCGGCCTACGTCCCGTTCAGCGCCGTGCGCGCCTGCTGGCGCGGCGCCGGTTTCGCGGCCGGCGCCGTCGACAAGCTCACGCGCCCCGACGCAGGCGCGCCGCCCGCCACAGCGGCTGAGCGGCGACGGCGCGCGCAGCTCGGCCGGTGGCTGACGTGGCTGGTCTTCGCGCACCTCACCTGGGGGCTCGTCCGGCTGCCCGGCAAGGTGATCAACCGCCGCGCCGAGGAGGCCGTGCTCTACCAGAAGGCCGGCCCCGAGCAGTGGTTCTTCCGCGGCGACGCCATGCGGGGCGCCGACGTGATCACCTGGCTCCGTGAGCACACGCCGCCCTCGTGCGTGATCGCTTGGGAAGGCGAGCGGCTGGGCGCGATGGAGTTCGCCGTCGGGCTGCTCTCGCCCCGCTACTTCGTGCGCGCGGAGGACGCCGCGCGCGTCGCCGCTGCGACCGGGGCGCCGATCGCGACGGCCGAGCTCGACGGGCGACGAGGACACGTCACGGTCACGGCGACCCGCAACGCGCTGGAGGTCTCGGTCCGATGACCGCGTCGTGGATCGGCCGCTTCGCGGACGCGCTCGTGGCCTGGCTCGCGCTGAGCGCCGGCGTCGGCGCGGCGGTGCTGGCGGCCGGCTCGACGGTCCCGGACTGGCTGCTGCCGGCGTGCGGCGTCGCCGCCTTGCCGCTGTCGCGCCGGGTTCTCACAGAGGTCTCGCTGACGCGGCGCGAAGCTTGGACGCTCGCGCTGGTCGGCGCGGCGCTGCTCGCGACGTTCGTCGCGCTCTGCTTCGGCGCCGACGCGACCCCGTCTCGTCACTGGGACGGCGCCGTGGCGTGGGACGTGAAGAGTGCGCTCCTGACCGCCGACCTGACGCTCGATCAGGCCGTGTTCCGTGAGCCGGCCATCCTGCACCACAGCCGCGACTACCCGCTGGCTCAGCCGCTGTTGGTCGCCATGATCGAGCGGTGGACCGGGGCGGGGCGGCTGGCGCTGCCGCTGATGTGGGCCGTCGCCTGCCTCGCGGTCTTCGTCGCTGCCAGCAGGCGCGGCGTCTCGCCGGGCCTCGCCGCCGTCACCGCCGCGGCGTTCGGGCTCACGCCGGCCCTCGTCGGCACCCACAGCGGCGGCGTGGACAGCGGCTACGCCGACTTCACGCTCGCCGCGTGGGCGACCGTGGCGGCGGCCGGATGCGTCACCCGTGACCGCCGCTGGATCGCGCTCGGGGTCGCGATGATGGCCTGGACCAAGCCGGAGGGCCTCCCTTACGGCGGCGCGCTGGTGATCGCGGCGTGGTTCTGCGCCGACCGGTCGGTCCTGTTCGGCGCGTCCCTCGGGCTCGCTGCGGGCGCGGCCGTGCTGCTGCCGCTGCAGCACCAGCTGGCGTGGGCGGACCGCGCGCCGCTGCCGCCCTCGGTCTTCGCGGTCGCGCTCGCGCCGTCGGCGCTGGCCGTCGGCTCGGACCTGCTGCTGAGCCGCTTCCGGAGCGCCCGGCAGCGACTGGGGATCGGCCTGTTGCTCGGCGGCGCGCTGCTCGCGTGCCTGCCGCGCTTCGCCGAGTGGTCCGGCAACGAAGGCGGCTCGCTGGCGCGCTACCTGCGCGAGGTCGGCCGGCTCTGGGAGCGCGTCACGCTCCTCCCCGAGGTCGGGGGCGCGCTCCTCGACCACGGCGTCCTCCGCGGGCGGTTCGCGCTGACCGGCGTCGCGGTGCTGGCGATGTCTGCGCTGAGTCCGCGCGCGCGGCTCGGCGCCCAGGTGCTCGGCGTCTGGCTCGTCTGGCTGCTCCCGATCTGGTTCGCGACCTTCGCGATCTCCGACCTCGAGCTGGAGCACCACCTCCGGTCCCGCGCGCCGCGCCTGCTGATCCACGCGACGGGGATCGCCTGGGCCTTCGTCGCGTCGGCGCTCCCGCTGCGACGCGCCGACGAAAAGACGCACGCGACCGCCTGACGGCGTTGCCATCCCGACGGGCTGCTCGCATCCTCGCGCGTCGTGCGCCAGCAGCACCGCATCCTCAGCGTCGTCGGGACGCGCCCCGAGGCCATCAAGATGGCGCCGGTCGTGCGCGCGCTGCGCGAAGCGAGCTGGGCCGAAGCGCGCGTCCTGACGACCGGGCAGCACCGGGAGCTGGTCGACGACCAGCT
>JBMHDP010000276.1:0-6244 GCA_049889335.1 Planctomycetota bacterium | reverse complement strand
TAGTATTTGGGGTTTAGGCGGCGCGGCGTCGCGCAGCTCCGGCGCGGCCGCCGCGGCGCGGCCGAGGCGACGTGGCGGGCGCTCGGGGAGGCGTTCCCCGAGCACCCGCTCGGGTGGAAGGCGGCCCTCGAGGTCGAGGGGCACGGGCCGTTCGTGCACGGCTTCGAGGTCTACGTCGACGTCCCGGCGGCCGCGGTGCCGGCGCGTCCGAGCGCGGGGACCCGGGCCGCGCCGGGCGCCTACAGCGAGGAGGAGCTGTGGCGCCGGAGCGTCACGTTCCTGCTCGGCGCGGCCGACGAAGACGGCGTCTTCCGCGACAGCACCTACGACTTCGGCGGGACCGACGGCCTGCCGAACGTGCACGCAGCCGTCACCTGCCTGGTCGGCGAGGCGCTGCTCGCAGCGGCCGCGCGGGCGGCGGGCGGCGGGATGACGCTCGACGACGGAGCGGGGGCGCGCGTCGAGGCGCTGCTGGAGAAGATGAAGGCGAACGCGGAGCGCAGCGACTGGCTGGCGCTGTCGGACCGCGACGAGATCGTCTGGGCGCGCTCCTACGCGCTGCGCTTCCTGCGGGCGTGGAGTCGTCGGCGCGCGCCGGACGCGGCCGAGGAGGGGCTGCGACGCGGCGTCGCGGCGCTGATCGCGCTGCAGCCCGAGACCGGCGTGTGGTTCCACGAGTACGGCAACCCGTTCGCCATCGCGACGGCGCTGCAGGCGCTGCACGGCGCCCGCGCCCGGGGGGTCGAGGTCCCGCAGGAAAACATCGACAAGGGCCTGCGCGCGCTCGCGTTCAACCGAACGCAGGAGGGCGCCTTCAGCTACGGGCAGACGCGTCCAGGGCGCCGGCCGCGGGCCTCGGTCGAAGCGGCCGCGGGGCGGATGCCGCTCTGCGAGCTGGCGCTCTACCTGTTCGGGGCGAGCGATCAGGAGCGGCTGCTCCGAGCTGTGGAGTCGGGCGTTCGGCACCACGAGCTGCTGGCGGAGGTCCGTAAGTATGACGACCACGCCAACCGCCTCGGCTACGGCGGCTTCTTCTTCTGGTTCGACATGCTCGGCCGGGCCGAGGCCATCGCCGAGCTGGACGACGCCGACGCGCGCCGGCGGCTGGCGGCGGGCCTCCGCGACCGCGTCCTGGCGCTGCCCGAGGTCGACGGCTGCTTCGTCGACAGCCACGAGCTCGGACGGTGCTACGGCACGGCGATGGCGCTGCTCTGCCTGGACACGGTCGCGCGGGCGGCGCAGTAGTCGCCGCAGGCTCCGCAGGCGCGCCCGTCCGCCCAGCTTCCGGTTTCTGCCATGGTGCAGCGCCCGAGTTGGTGCTACCCAGCAGAGGTCTGGTAAACCAACGCCTGTGCTGAAGACGCCGTCTCTGTCCCTCCTCTGGCTCTGCGCCGCGCTGCTCACGATGGCCGCGTGCGGCGGCCCGGTCGCGCGGGTCGACTGGAACGACACGGGCCGGACCGAGCAGGGCGCCGAGACCCCGCAGGTGCTGGTCGTCAGCCTGACCGGGAAGCTGGGCACGACGGAGCTGGCGCGGTGTCACCGCGCGCTGCGCGTCGCCGAGGACCGCGGCTGCAGCTACGTCGTCTTCCGGCTGTCGGACGCCGGCAGCCTCGGCGAGGACGCCGGCGACCTTCAGAGCCTGTTCGACCACCTGGAGGCGAGCGACGTCGCGACCGTCGCGCTGCTGCGCGGCCGCGTCGTGCAGGGCGCGGCGGCGCTCGCGCTGGTCTGCGATCAGGCCTTCTGCCTGAAGGGCGTGCAGTGGGGCGAGGTCGAGGACCAGGGCAAGGAGCTGGAGGACTACTTCACCGAGGACCCCGACTCCGCGCTCAATCAGCGCCTGGACGCGCTGCGCGCGATGATGGCGGGGCGGCTGGAAGGCCGCCGCAACGCGCTCACGGCGGACGCCCGCAAGCTCGCGCTGGCGATGGTCGACCCACGCGTGCAGTTGATCTCGGCGACGGTCCGTGAGGGCGGGCTCGAGCGGCAGCGGATCCTGGACGCCGAGGAGCTGACCGCGCTGCAGCAGCGCGCCCAGGAGCCCGGCGGGCCCGAGATCTTCGGGGACGCCCGCCTGACCCGGCCGCTGAGCGTCGACGCGATGACGGCCGCCGACTTCGGCCTCTCCAACGGCACCCTGCAGGGCTACGACCAGCTGGCCGAGGTCCTCGCCATCGACCGCGATCGCATGGGCGAGCTGACGGTCAACTGGGCCGAGCGGATGGTCGAGTGGCTGGAGCTGCTGCAGCCGTTCCTGCTCGCGGCGGGCTTCCTGCTGCTGCTCATCGAGGTCAAGACGCCCGGCACGGGGCTGCCTGGGATCCTGGGGTGCGTGTTCCTGGGCTTCGCGCTGTTCTACAGCTACCTCGTCGGCCTCGCCGAGATCACTGAGATCCTGGTCTTCTTCCTCGGCATCCTCGCCATCGCCGTCGAGGTGTTCCTGCTGCCGGGGACGGTCGTCTTCGGCGTCGTCGGGTTCTTGTGCCTGATGCTCTCGCTCGTGCTGAGCCAGCAGTCGTTCGTGATCCCGACCAACGCGGTCGAAGAGGACGTGCTGCTGTGGAACCTTGCGAACCTCGTGCTGCTGTTCGTGGTCGTCGGCGCATCGGCGTTCGCCTCCTGGCGGCTGCTGCCCTACGTCCCCGTGCTCAACAAGATGATGCTCGCCGGGCCCGGCGCCCGCGTGGAGCCGGCGCGCAACAGCGAGCCGAGCGAGCTCGGCCTCCGTTACGACGCGCTCGCCGGTCTGGTCGGGCGGGTCGGGACCGCGGTGACCGTGCTGCGACCGACCGGGACGATGGAGCTGGACGCGGACCGCGTCGACGTCGTCACCGAGGGCGAGTTCCTCGAGGCGGGGCAGCGGGTGCGCGTGCTCTACGTTCGCGGCAACCGGGTGGTGGTGGCGGCCGACGGCGAGCCGGCGGACGCTGGCGCGGGGCCGGGCGCTCCGTCGGACGCCCCGACCGGCGGCAGCGCGGACGATGGCCGCGACGGCGAACGCGGCAGCGTGGGCCTCGTCTTCCTGCTGGTGGTGGTCGGCCTGCTGCTGATCTTCCTCGAGGTGCTGTTCGTCTCGATGGGGGCGCTCGGGATCGGCGCAGCCGGGTGTCTGCTCGGCTCGATCTTCCTCGCGTTCCAGGAGAGCCTGCCGTTCGGCATCAGCGTGACGGTGTTCGAGGCGGTCGCGGCCCCGTCGGTCTTCTTCCTCTCGTTCAAGGTCCTGCCCAAGACCCCGTTCGGCAAGCGCCTGATCCTCACGGGGCCGCCTACCGACGGCGCCGGCGGCGCCGCCGACGACTCGTTGCCCGCGCTCCAGGGCAAGCGCGGCGTCACCCTCAGTCCGCTCCGGCCGGCTGGATTCGCCCGAATCGACGGGCGCAAGGTGGACGTCGTGACCCGCGGCGAGATGATCGACGAAGGCGTGGAGGTCGTCGTGCTCGACGCGCGCGCCAACCGGGTCGTCGTCGCCACCGCTTCGCGCTGATCCTGCCTCGGGCGCCGCCCACACCCTCCCTCGTCTACCCCCAACGATGATCTCGATGCTCGCCCAATCCTTCTTCCGCTCGGACAACATCATGGCCTGGGTGCTCGGCGCCGTCCTGCTGCTGTTCGTCGTCCTGGTGCTGGTCCTCCTGAAGTTCATCAACCTGTGGGTCCAGGCCTACATGTCGGGGACCAAGATCGGCTTGTTCCAGCTGGTCGGGATGTCGCTCCGGAAGGTCAACCCGACCGTGATCGTGCGCGGCGCCATCTCCGCGACGCAGGCCGGCCTGCCGCTCAACACGCGCGACCTCGAGGCGCACTACCTCGCCGGAGGGCGCGTGCTCAACGTCGTGCAGGCCCTGATCGCGGCCGACCGCGCCCAGCTGGACCTCGACTTCCGGCAGGCGGCGGCGATCGACCTCGCGGGACGCGACGTGCTCGACGCGGTCCAAACCTGCGTCAACCCGAAGGTCATCGACTGCCCGCAGAACGCCAAGGTCGCGGCGATGGCGATGGATGGCATCCAGGTGATGGCCAAGGCGCGCGTGACGGTCCGGACCAACATCCAGCGCCTCGTCGGCGGCGCGACCGAGGAGACGATCATCGCCCGCGTCGGCGAGGGCATCGTCTCGACCATCGGCTCGTCCCAGACCCACAAGCAGGTCCTCGAGAACCCTGACCGGATCTCGAAGGGCGTGCTGCAGAAGGGCCTCGACGCGGGCACCGCGTTCGAGATCCTGTCGATCGACATCGCCGACGTCGACATCGGCGACAACATCGGCGCGCGCCTGCAGGCGGACCAGGCCGAGGCAGACAAGCGGGTGGCGCAGGCCGCGGCCGAGTCGCGCCGCGCGATGGCCGTCGCCGCAGAGCAGGAGAACGTCGCAGAGATCGCGGCCAACCGCGCCAAGCTGGTCCTGGCCGAAGCCGAGGTCCCCAAGGCGATGGCCGACGCCTTCCGCTCCGGCAACCTCGGCGTGCTCGACTACCAGAAGATCCGCAACATCGAGGCCGACACCCGGATGCGATCGGGCATCGCGGCTGGCGAGGAGGCCCACCTGGAGTCCGAAGAGGACCGCAAGAAGATGCCCGGCCAGGACTGATCCCGACCGTCACCCGATCCTGCGTCGCGCCTGACCTCGCTGAGCCCACATGGACAAGCTGCTCCGCCTCCTGTTCGAGAACCCGATCCTGCTGTTCATCCTCGGGGCCTGGGTGTTCGGCGCGATCAGCAACGCGGCCAAGGCGAAGGGCAAGAAGGGCAGCGACGGCCGCAGCGCGACTCGGTCCCGGCGTCGACGGCGGCGGGAGAAGAAGCCGGCGCCTACGGTGCAGCAGCCTCTGCCGGCGCAGACGCAGGCCCCGCCTCGCCAGAAGGCGCCCGTCGCCAGGCCCGCGCCGCAGGGTCGTGGGCCGCTCGCCGGCAGCGCCGCGCAGACGCCGGAGCAGATCGCGCGCGAGATGCGCCGGATCCTCGGGCTGGAGCCCGAGCCGTCGCCGCCTTCGCCGCCGCCCATGCCTGCGTCGCCGCCGCCGATCGAGCGCCCGCCGGCGCCGATCCGGGTCCGCACGGAGAGCCGAGAGGTCGGCTCCCGGGTTGATCCGCACGTGGGCGAGCAGATCCGCGACCGGCACATGCGGGAGAGCATGGTCGGCAAGCCGCGCGCCGGACGCAGCGCGATCGGGAGCCTCGGCGGACGCGTGGGGGCTCGCGAGGCGCGCGTGAGCCGCGGCAGCCGCTACACGCTCGACGACCTGCGCAAGGCGATCGTGATCAACGAGATCCTCAGCCCGCCGGTCGGTCTGCGCCCGCACGACGACCGTCGGCCGACCTGAGGCGGTGCCGTCGGCGGCGCGTTGTCGGACGGCGCGTTGACGGGCGGCGGGGGCCGGGCGTGAGGGCGCCGGGCGGCGCGGGAGCCCGCGCCGTTACTGCTGCTTCATCGGCGCGGCGGGCTCGTTCGGCATCCGGCCGCGGCGGTCGGTGCTCTTGAACTTCCGCCACAGGTCCGGGTCGATCATGGGCCGCTGCGCGGTGTCGGCGACCTCGTAGCCGATGTCGTAGACGTAGCGCGCGATCCGCAGGAGCTTGGGGTAGTCGATCTTGTCTGGGGTGTCCGTCGGCTTGTGGTAGTCCTTGTGGATGCCCGTGAAGAAGAACGCGATCGGGACGCCCTTGTAGGCGAAGTTCGCGTGGTCACTCCGGGTGAACAGGCTCTCCTGGTCGAACTCGATGTCGAAGCCGGCGACCTCGTTCTTGGTCATGCACAGGTCGTGCAGCGCGGACGACATCTTCTGCGTGCCCACGAGGTGCAGGACGTTCGCGTTGTCCTCGGCCGTCTCGCCCTTGTTGACCAGCCGGCCGCCGTCGCGGGACTCCTCTTCGCTCCGCCCGATCATGTCCATCTGCAGCTCAGCCGCGATGGACGACAGCGGGATCGGGCAGTTGTCGACGAAGTAGCGTGAGCCGACCAGGCCGCGCTCCTCGGCCGAGAAGCACACGAACAGCACGCTGCGCTTGGGGCGGGCGCCGTTCTTGGCGAACATCTGCGCGACCGCCATGACGCCCGTGGTGCCCGAGCCGTCGTCGTCGGCGCCCGGGTAGATCGTGCCGCCGCGCTCGCCGAGGTGGTCCAGGTGGCTCCCGATCACGACGTATTCGTCCTTGAGCGCAGGGTCGCTGCCGGGGAGCACGGCCCAGACGTTCATCGCGGGCGCCTGCGCGGTCTCGACCTTCACGGCGACCTCTGCGGTGAGG
>JBMHDP010000275.1:0-8798 GCA_049889335.1 Planctomycetota bacterium | reverse complement strand
GCGGGGTGGGCGGGGCGGGGGGCGGGCCGGGGGCCGGGCGCGCGGGGCGCCGACGGCGGGGCCGAGGGGGAGACCTCGGCCGCGGCGACGGTGAACGGCACGTTCCTCGACACGACGACGTCCAACGGCGAGGTGGAGCGGCTGCGCGAGCTGCGGACCGTCGGCCCCTCCGCCCAGCGCGTCAGCTACCTCGAGCACGAGTGGACGGTGGACGTGTCCGCCGGCGCCGCCGTGATCTTCCACGTCCGCGCGTGGCAGGAGCCGTCGACCGACGGCGACAACTTCCGCTTCTCGTGGTCCGGGGACGGCGTGACCTTCCAGCCGATGATGACGGTCACGGCGACCGCCGACCCGGGGACCTATCGCGTCTTCTCGCTGCCGGCAGGCACCGCAGGCGTCGTCCACGTGCGGGTCGAGGACACCGACCGCACGCCCGGCAACGACGACCGCGACCGCCTGTACGTCGAGCACCTGTTCGTCCGCTCGTTCTGATCGCGCGGCCGCGTGTGGCCGCGCCGCGCGCGCGCTACGCTGCGCGCATGCACGACCTCACCCCCCGACGTCGCCGCCCGCTCCTGTCGCTGTCCCTGCTCGCTGCGCTCGCGGCGTGCGGCGGCGCCGCCGCCGACGAGGCAGGGCCGCTCCCGCCGCAGATCGCCGAACAGCTCGGGCGCTACGCGCAGGCGTTCTCGTTCGCGGACGCGCTCGACCCCGACGCCGGCGACCGCATCCTGGGCCAGCTGTGCGACGACTCGTTCCGGATGTCGTACGCGACCCCGGCGAGCGGGGACGCGCCGCCGGCCCTGCTCGACATGGACTACCGCCTCGTCCTGTCGCTGGTGCACATGATGCACGAGGCCGCCCGCGGCGACGAGCCGGCGCCGAACGACATCGTCCCGGCCGAGCTGGCGGCGGCGTGGCTGCCGTTCGCGCAGGTCAAGCCGAAGCTCCGCGTCGCCGAGGTGCTGCGGCACTACCCGGCGGGTGAGTCGGTCTACGTCACGGTGATCCACGACCTGCACGAGGGGCTCCCCGAGGAGATGGCCCCTGGCGGCGCGCACCACTACGAGACCCACCTGACCTGGATCCTGACGAGCGACGGCTGGCGGCTCTACAACAAGATCTGGGTCGACGTGCCTGCGGAGTAGCCGCGCCCGCCGCGACGGCTGCAACCTCGTCGCCCGCCGAGGCGAACACGCGCGCATGTCTTCGCGCAGAGACGTCCAGCCGACGGCCGGCTTCGTGGCCCACGAATACGGGCGCACGTTCGACGTGCCGGCGCCACGCCAGCTGGTCTGGGAGTGGCTGAACGACCCTGAGACGTTCACCAAGGGGCAGCCGTGGCCCTACTTCGTCGAGTTCGTCGGCGGCGGCTTCGAGCCCGGCGTCCAGAACACCCACACCGGTCCCCTGCTGCACTGCTGCGGCGAGATCGGGGACGTGCGCGCGCCCACCTACCGGGACCTGCGCTACCACTACGGCGCCTACGTGATCGGGATGCGCTGGATCCGGCCGACGCGGCTGCAGTTCTGGCTCGAGGAGGTCGCGCCGACGCAGACCCGCGTCCGGGTGCAGCTGGACAGCCACTGCCGGTCGTGGATCCGCGGCGCCTGGACGCTGGGGCACCGGCTCTTCTGGCGCCTGTTCGGCGTCAGCATGCGGCGCGGCGTCGCGGCCCGCGCGCGCGCGGGCAGAACTGCGGCGCTCGAGCGGTAGAGTCGAGCGCTCCGTCGACCGCCGGTCGGCGCGCAGGAGCCCACCAGATGCCAGCAGCCCGAGCCCCCCGCGTCCTGATCGTCGTCGGCGACGCGACCGAGACCCTCGACACGCTCTATCCGTTCTACCGCCTCCAAGAAGCGGGCTTCGCCCCGGTCGTGGCCGGACCCGAGCGTCGCACCTACCAGATGGTGATGCACGAGGTCCGACCCGGCTGGACGATCACCCGCGAATGGGAGGGCTACCAGATCCAGGCCGAGGTCGCGTTCTCCGAGGTCGACCCGCAGGACTACGTCGGGATCTTCTTCAGCGGCGGGCGCGCGCCCGAGTACCTGCGCTACGACGAAGACCTGGTGCGCATCACCAGGCACTTCTTCACCGAGCAGAAGCCGATCGCGAGCGTGTGCCACGGCGTGGAGATCCCGGCCTACGCCGGCTGCGTGAAGGGCCGGCGCATGGCGACCGTGCCCAAGTGCCGGTTCGACCTCGAGGTCGCCGGCGGCGTCTTCGTCGACGAGCCCGTGGTCGTCGACGACAACCTCGTCAGCGGCCGCACCTATCACGACAACGGGCGCTACGTGGGGCCGTGGATCGCGCAGCTCGAGGCCGCTGCCGCGCAGGGCTGAGGCTCAGAGCTGCACGGTCAACAGCGCCGCGCCCGAGAGCTCCAGGCCGAGCCCGGTCGCCGTGCCCGTGCCGAAGCCGATCCCCTGCAGCGCGAGGTCGGCGCCGACCAGGGTCGGGTCGGCCGGGACCGCGATCGGCGTCGTGGAGTAGCGCGCCGCGGTGACCGGCTGCGTGAGGCTCGCCAGCAGCGTGCTCGGGACCAGCTCCAGCGCGCCGAGCGGGGTCGGAATCGGCGGCTGCAGCGCGCCCGCCAGCGCCAGCACCACGAACAGCGACTCCGAGGCGACGTGGGCGTTGACCACCTGACCGATCGCGGGTTCGCCGGCCGTCCAGAGGGTCGGCGCCTCCAGGGAGAGCGACAGCTCGGACAGCCTCGGCTCGGCCCGCGCGCGATCTCCGATGGCCGCGTCGAGGCCGGCGCCGTCGACGTCCAGGTAGAAGTCGAAGAAGCCCCGCATCACCCGACGAGAGGCCGCCCAGACCTCCTGGTCGGTGGCGGTGAGCACGAACAGCCCGGCGACGTTGTTGTGGCCGCCGCTGAAGTCCAGTCGGTAGAACGTGCGCAGCCCGGTCACGCCGGTCGCGGCGCTGTAGACCGGCAGCCCGGACAGCCCCCACGGGGTGATCAGGTCGCCTTCGCCCTGGATGACGCTGAGCGGGACGTCGACTTGCGCGGTGACCGCGGCGCCAGGGTTGACGGGCGCGAACACGCACCCGCAGCGATAGCCCGGGTTGTCGGCGAGCGCCTGGACCGTGTTCGAGCCGCCCGCGGAGTGACCCGACAGGCCGGCGCGCGACATGTCGAGGGCGCCCGCGAAGAACCCGCCGGCCTGGGCGTTCGCCGCGACCAGCGCGCTGTAGTAGGCCTTGCCGTCGCTGGCCTGCAGCGTCGCGCTGAACTGCCCGGTGTTGTTGAGCACCACGACGTAGCCGCGACGGGAGAGGTAGCTGCCCAGGCGCGAGTAGCTGCTCCCCAGCTGCGTGAAGCCGTGCAGGAACACGATCACCGGGTAGCCGCCCGCCGGCGGCGCGACCATCGGCGCGTTGGCGCCCGCGACGGTCGCCGGGTAGTAGGCGCGCGCGGACAGCGTCGCGCTGCCCTGACCGGTGGTGTTCGCGAACGACACGCTGCGGTAGCCCGCCTCCTGCCCGAAGCAGGCGAGGGCCGAGAGCGATGTCGCGCAGACAAGTTGGACGGAGCGCCACATGCGGGTCGAGCCTACCCACGCGCATCCGCCGTCCTATCGCGGATTCGTGCGTAGGCGCGAGGGGCTCTTGGCCACCTCGATCGCTCGACCGAAAGGGGCGGCGCCCGCCCGCGCGGGCGTCAGAGCGTGACGACCAGCTGCGTCGCTCCGGTGAACTCGACGCCCAGCGAGGTCGCCGTGCCCGTGCCGCGCCCGAGGCCCTGCATCGCCAGCGCGAAGCCGACGAGCGACGGGTCCGCCGGGATCGCGAGCGGCGTCGACGCGTAGCGGTCGGGACCGACGAACACCGGCGCGGTCGCGAGGATCGTCGCAGGCGCGACCTGGAGCGCGCCGAGCGGCGTCGGCAGCGTCGGGCCGAGCGCGCCGGCGAACAGCAGGAAGCCCACCCCGGGTTCGGACGCGATGCGGACCTGCACCGACTGGCCGACCTGCGGGTCCCCGGCCGTCCACAGCGCCGGCGACGCCATCGACAGGTGGAGGTGGGAGAGCTCGGGCTCCGCGCGAGCCTCGTCGCCGATGACGTCTTCCAGCCCCGCCGGGTCGCCGGCGAGGTAGCAGCCGAGGAAGCCGCGCATGACGCTGCGAGAGACGTGCCAGACGTCCTCGTCGAGGGCGTTGGCGATGAACAGTCCCGCGACGTTGTTGTGGGTCGCGGTCGGCCCCATGCGGAAGAACGTGCGCAGGGGCTGCGCGTTCGTCGCGTGCTGGTAGACCGGCAGCCCGGCGGTCGCCCAGGGGAGCACCGTGTCTCCTTCGCCCTGGATCACGCAGAGCGGCACGTCCACGCCCGCTGTGGTGGCAGGCCCGGGGTCGACCGGCGCGAGCACGAAGCCGCACCGGTAGCCAGGGTTGTCCGCCAGGACCTGAACGGTGTTGCTGGCCCCGGCCGAGTGCCCCGCCAGCGCGGCGCGGGTCATGTCCAGCGCGCCCTCGAAGAACCCGCCCGGCTGCGCGCTCGCCGCCGCCAGCACGCTGAAGTAGGCCTTGGCGTCTCCCGCCTGGGCGGTCGCGCTGAACTGGCTGCTGTTGTTCAGCACGATCACGTAGCCGCGGCGGGCGAGGTCGGCGCCGACGACCTCGTAGCTGTCGCCGATCTGGGTGAACCCGTGCAGGAAGACCACCACCGGATAGCCGCCGGCCGGAGGCGTCACCATCGGGGCGTTCAGACCCTCCGAAGCCGCGGGGTAGTAGATCCGCGCGTCCAGCGTCGGCGCGCCGTGGCCGGTGGCGTTGGTGAAGGTGGAGTTGGTGTGACCTACATCCTGCGCGACAGCTTGCGCCGCGAGGAAGACCGTGAGGAGTGCTGTGAGGCTGCGCATGACGCGCTCCGATGCGAAGAAGAGGAGGGATGGCCGGCGGGGCTCTGGCCCCGCTCCATGCTGCCCACCAAACCACGAAACGACAGATTCATAAAGTGGGCAGAACTACCCATGTCATGGCGTTATCGGCACATCTCCGTGGATAAGGCTTCGGAGCGGCGCATCCCGCGTCGCCAGCGTCCGCGTGGCGCTGCCTCCAAGGCAATGTCGAGCAACACCTTATGAGATCTAGGGGCTATCGCGCGCCCTGCGTGAGGAGCTGCGTGCCGTCTTTTCCCGCCACGACGAGGTCGAGGTCGCCGTCGCCGTCGAGGTCGATCGCCCGAATCTGGAGGCCCGTACCGACGCCCTCGGCGATCCTGCGCCGCTCGAACCGCCCCCGCTCCCGGTCCCAACGATAGCGGTAGAGGCTCGGCGGCTCGGCCGCCCCGGGGTCGCGGCCCGCGTGACCGCGCACCCGCTTGCCGGTGATCAGGTCCATCGCGCCGTCGCCGTCCAGGTCGGTCCACAGCAGCGCGTGGGCCTGCGACCAGGTGTCGTCGATCTTCTGGCGGCGCCACTGGGTCCGGCCGTCCTTCGGCGCGAGCTGCTGCTCGAGGAACACGCCGTAGTTGTGCCCGCTGCCCCACACGAGGTCGCAGCGACCGTCCCCGTCGAGGTCTTCGACCAGGATCGGGCACGAGGCGAACGGCAGGACGAAGTCCTCGCGGAGCTCGAAGCCCGCGCCGTTCGGCTTGCCGCGGTACCAGCCGCGGCCGAAGACGACGTCCTCGACGCCGTCGCCGTCCACGTCCCCGAAGCCCTGGCCGTGCCCGTTGCCCTTCGGGCCGACGAAGACCCGCTGCGCACCGACGCCCGCGGCGTCGTCGCGCCGGAGCTTCCAGAACGACATCGGGCGACCGACGACCCAGTGGTTGACGACGAAGTCGACCGCGCCGTCGCCGTCCATGTCGCGCAGCCACGCCATCTCGTTGGCCCGTTCGCCGGTGTCGACGAGCACGCTCCGCGCCCAGAGCTTGCCGCGCGCGAGGCCTTCGGCGCCCGGGTTGCGGTACCAACACAGCTCGGGTTCGACGAACGGGATGGAGAGCACGTCGAGCCAGCCGTCACCGTCGACGTCGTGCAGGAACTCCCCGCAGGACAGCGAGAAGTCCCCGCCGAACTCGCCGAGCGCCCGCAGCGGGCGCGGCGTGAACTCCGGCGCCCGGAACCACAGCCGCCCGGCCACGATGTCCGGCAGGCCGTCCCGGTCGACGTCGCCGACGTCGCACCCCTCGTTCGTGTCGACGGCGAGCACGCGCACGTCGAAGTCCAGGTCGGGGCCCCGGTCCGTGATCGTGCCGGGGATGGCCTGCGGCGCCGTCAACGCCGCGAACAGGAGGAGCGAGGACATCGCGACACTGTAGCACCGCCGCGGGCAGGCCAGAGGCTCCAGGGCGCCGCGCCGCCGCTATGGTGCCTAGATGGCGATCCCCCGCTCGGTCTTCGCGCTACCGCTGACGATCGCGCTGCTCTTCGCGGCCGAAGGCGCGCGCGCCCAGCGCCGCGCACCGGACCCGGCGCTGCAGCGCTGGCAGGTGGACGTCGACGGGCATCTCCGGAGCGCCTGGATCGTCGAGCCACACCGCGCTGCAGACGACGGGCGCCTGCGCCCGGTCGTGTTCGTCTTCCACGGCCACGGCGGCCGCGCCGAGGGGATCGCGCGCGGCCTCCCGATCCACCGCCGCTGGCCCGAGGCGGTCACGGTCTATCCACAGGGGCTGCCGACGCCCGGGCTGTTCGACCAGGAGGGCCGGGGAACCGGATGGCAGCACGACCGCGGCGACCTCGCCGACCGCGACCTTCGCTTCTTCGACGCCATGCTCGACGAACTGCTGCGCGAGCGGCGGGCGGACCCGCGCCGCGTCTACGTGACCGGCCACTCCAACGGCGGCGGCTTCTGCTACGTGCTGATGGTCGCGCGCGGAGACCGGCTGACTGCGGTCGCGCCGTCGTCGGCTTCGGCCGCGCAGCACGTCGGCGACGTCGCGCTGCCGGCGCTGCCGCTCCTGCACAGCGGCAGCCCGCGCGACCGGGTCATCCCGTGGAAGAGCCAGAGGATCGCGATCGACCGCGCGCGCAGCGCCCGCGACTGCGGCGCAGGCGAGGCGCTCGACGATCACCCCGACGTCGTCCGCTACGCGAGCCCGAGCGGTCCCGTCTGCCTCTTCGAGCACGACGAAGGTCACCGGATCCCGCGCCGTCAAGCAGGCCTGACCGCCGCGTTCTTCCAGCGGCACGCGCGCCCGGCCCCGCCGCTCCCGCCGCGCCCTTTGCGCGTCGAGCTGGTCCGCTCGCAGCGCGTCTGGGACGCGGCGCCGCACCAGGCGTTCACCGACCTGTGCATCGACGACGACCGGTTCGTGCTGACCTTCCGCGAAGGCGACGGCCACGTCTACGGCAAGGACGGCGCGGTGCGCTTGCTGCGATCGTCCGACGGCGCGTCCTGGGAGACGATGCAGGTGCTGGAGTTGGACGGCGTCGACCTCCGGGACCCCAAGGTCTCGCGCATGCCTTCGGGCGAACTCCACATCCTGATGGGCGGCTCGGTCTACGACGGGCGGACGTTCGTCGGACGAACGACCAAGGTCACGCGCCTCGCCCGACGACGCGGCGAGGCGCACCCGATCGTCGACGCCGCCGTCCCCGCCGAAGTCTCGGGCTTCGACGACTGGATCTGGCGCGTCTGCTGGCACGAGGGCGCGGCCTACGGCGCGATGTACCAGCCCGGCGAGAGCGAGGTCCA
Organism: Planctomycetota bacterium; assembly: GCA_049889335.1. Classification (GTDB taxonomy): domain Bacteria; phylum Planctomycetota; class UBA1135; order UBA1135; family UBA2386. Next base: position 1,143 of record JBMHDP010000275.1, on the reverse strand, counting down.
CCTGATGAGGAGCCCCGACGGCCGGCGCTTCGAGCACGTGGTGCAGTGGCGACAAGACGGCCGACCGAGCGAAGCGACGGTGCGCCCGACGCCGGACGGCGCGCTGGTCGCGCTGCTGCGCCGGGACGGCGGCGACAAGATGGCGCGGATCGGACGCGCCGAGGCGCCGTTCACCGAGTGGACGTGGGCGACGTTGCCGACGTCCCTCGGGGGGCCCGAGCTGCTCGTGCTCCCCGACGGACGCATGCTCGCCGCCGGGCGCACGCGCGGCGAAGGCGGCGCGAAGACCACGATCGGCGAGGTGCAGCTCGACGGCGCGTGGCGGCCGCTGCTGACGCTGCCGTCGGGCGGGGACACGAGCTACCCCGGCCTCGCGCGCGTCGGCGACCGCCTGCTGATGTCCTACTACTCGAGCCACGAGGGCAAGACCGCCGTCTACGTCGCGGAGCTCCGCCTGACGCGCTGAGCCGGCGCCGCCCTTAGCTCAAGATCTCCGGGATCACGCGACCGGCGACGTCGGTCAGGCGGCGGTCGATGCCGTTGTGCCGGAAGGTCAGCCGCTCGTGGTCGATGCCGAGCAGGTGCAGCATGGTCGCGTGCACGTCGTAGCCGTAGGTCGGGTTCTCGACCGCGCGGAACGACCACTCGTCGGTCGCGCCGTAGCGGACCCCGCCCCGGATCCCGCCGCCGGCGAGCCAGTTGGTGAAGCCGAACGGGTTGTGGTCCCGGCCCTTGCCGCCTTGGCTGCACGGCATGCGGCCGAACTCGGTGGTCCACAGCACGATCGTGTCGTCGAGCATGCCGCGCCGCTTGAGGTCGGTCAGCAGCGCCGCCGCCGGCCGGTCCATCTCCGCGGCCATGATGCCGTGGTCGCGCTCGACGTCCTCGTGGCTGTCCCAGTTGCGCCGCGGGTGACCGTTGTCCGCGCCGCTCCAGATCTGGACAAAGCGCACGCCGCGCTCGAGCAGCCGGCGCGCGACGAGGCAGCGACGGCCGAAGTCCGCGGTCGGCTCGCGGTCGACGCCGTAGAGCTCGCGCACCTCGGCCGTCTCGTCGGCGAGATCCAGCGCCTCGGGCGCGCTGAGCTGCAGCCGCGCCGCGAGCTCGTAGGACGCGATGCGCGCGTCGAGGCGCGGGTCGTCT
>JBMHDP010000274.1:0-2928 GCA_049889335.1 Planctomycetota bacterium | reverse complement strand
AGGAGCGGCTGCCCTCGACCTCTGCGCGCTCCACCGCCGCTTCGTCGGCGAAGCCGAACAGCACCGCGTCGGCAGCGGCGGGCTTGGTTCCGATCGAGGGGGCGGCGGTCAGCGGCCTCCCCTGCAGGGTGAGCGCCGAGGCCCACGCCCGCTACGCCGAGCTCATCCGGGAGTGGCAGGAGCGCGGGGAGCGGCCGGCCGACTGCGCGCCGATTCCGGAGCAGGCCACGGTTCTGCTCGGCGACCTTCTGCAGCAGTTTCTCCACCACGTGGACGCGACGGGTCGCTACCGGAAGAACGGCGAGCCGACCGCCCAGCGGGCCGAGTTCGTGAACGTAATCAACAGTCTCACGGCGTTCGCCGGCAAGCTGCCGGTCGCGCGGATGACCGAGGCCACGCTCGTCGCCTGGCGTGACGTGCTCGAGCGCAACCGTGCGCTCACCCGCACCGGCATCAACCGCAAGGTGGGCAAGTCGTGCAGATCCTCCGGTGGGGGCGCGCCCGTGGACTACTACGTGGCCATCGCCGCCACATACTCTCCCCAGCCGTATCCTGGCTCCGCCGATCTGTTCTATAGCCAGCAGGCCAACCGAGCGTTGCGCTACTTCTGGCGCGCGACGATCCGAGGTGGCGTGCGCTTCCACCCGCTTCGTGGCGAACACCTCGAGATCATCCAGTCACCGGAACTGTTGGCCGAGCTGGCGGAGTCTATGACGCGGGTGTTGAAGCGCACGCAGTCTTGATCGTCGCGCTCCGGGGCCATGCGTTTGGCGGTAGCAATGCCGACTCGGGGATGGCAGTCCATCCAGTGAGGCGTAAGCCGGCTCAGTCTTCGTCGTGACGGCATGCACGTGCGGCATCATCGGAGCGTGGGCGGCACTCGCCAGTCGGTTCGATAGCTCCGCTCAACGAATTCGAACACGACCACGCGGGCTGCGAGGTCGCCGCTCTCGATGCGATTTAGGGTCTGTATCAATCCTTGGAAAGGGCCAACGGCGGGGACAGCGCCGACCGAGTCAATCAGCAGATGGGTGCGTGCGGCGAGGACGTGGAACAGTCCCTTGAAAGCGAAGCTGTCGCCGCAGACGGCGATGCTCGCGCGCGGCTGTTCGCGGCTGACGACTTCGCCGCCGCGGGTCAGCCGGATCTGCCACTTGGGGTGACGCAGGGAGCGCTCGATGTAGCCGTCTCTCGGCAGGCCGAGCATGACCACGAGGTCCGGTAGGCGCTCGTCAGCCGAGCGGGTGAGCGGGTCGAAGTGTTCTGTTGCGTCCGCTTCGGCTAGCCAGCCGAGCTGCTGGAGGCGCCGGTCGATGGCGGCGGCGGCGACCTGCAAGCCGTCGGGGTTCCAGTGGGTGTCTCGTCGGTAGTAGACTTCGAAGTCGGCGGTTGCAGAAGCAGCAAGGGCTGCGCGTAAGTCGACGGCGACGATGCCTGATTCGGCAAGCTCCGCGAGAATTGTCGGATAGAGGCTGCCCGGCCGCGGAGCGGGCAAGTGCTGTGGGTAGACCGTAGCCTTGTCCGGAGCGGGCGCGGCCAGCAGTCGTACCCCGAGACGCTCGCAGCGCTCACGCAGCGCGCGGAGGAAGGCGCGCCGCTTAGGCGCCGCCGCAGCCAGCGCTGTCGCGTCGCGCTCCAGGCTCTGCTCGGCGAACATCCAATCGTCCTCCCCGATCCGCACGCCGGCCGGTTGCAGCCAGCCGAGCTGCCACCTGACGCTGCGGCGCGCACCGCGCAGCCAGGCAGCGGCGGGTGTCGCTTCGCGATACCAGATCGCTGCGAGGCGCATCGGCGCGCCCGTGCGGTAGTGCTCGGCGGCAAACGGTGGCCATGCCGGCACGGCAATGCTCTGTGCCGAGCCGATTAGCAGGTGCAGCGTTGGAGGCGCGCCGATGGCGGTCACGAACAGCAAGGAGGTGATCCAGCGATGAGGCATCGTCGTCAGAACTGGAAGTAGATAAACGGTGAGAACTGGCGGTCGGACAGCTGAGCTAGCGCCAGCACGAAGCACCCCACCAGGAGAAGGTCGAACCACACTCGTCCGCGGTCGACGGCGTCGCGCGCGGGAGGCGCGAGCCAGGCGATCGATGCGCCTAGCAGTAGTCCGGTCCAAGCTTCTTGTTGGTGTGCGGCAGGCTGGGGTAGTGCTCCGCCGCCGTGGCCGCCGAACAGTCCGGCGAAGATGCGGGTGATGCCGTCGGCGCCGTCGGCGCGGAACAACGCCCAGCCGATCGCGACCAGCACGAAAGTCAGCAGCACCCGCAGCGGGCGCGGCAGCCGCACGTAGAGCGGCCGACCCGCTGCTCGTCGTTCGACGGCGAGGAGCGCGCCGTGGTAGCCGCCCCACAGCACAAAGTTCCAGGCCGCGCCGTGCCACAGGCCGCCGAGCAGCATGGTCAGGAACAGGTTGCGGTAAGTGAGTAGCGCGCCATGACGGTTGCCGCCGAGCGGCACGTACAGGTAGTCGCGCAGCCATGTCGACAGGCTGATGTGCCAACGTCGCCAGAATGCGGTGATGCTGTCGGCGCGATAGGGGCTGCGGAAGTTCTCGGGCAGCTCGAAGCCGAGCATCAGCGCCAGGCCGATTGCCATATCGCTGTAGCCGGCGAAGTCAAAGTATATTTGCAGCGCGTAGGCAAAGAGCCCTAGCCAGGCGTCGAGGCAGCCCGGCTGCCCGGCAAATACTGGGTCTGCCAGCAACGCGCAGTTGTCGGCGAGCAGCACCTTCTTGGCGAAGCCCGCCATGAATAGCGCGCATCCTGCGGCGAAGCCAGCCATAGAGTGGCGGCGCGACACCAGCTGCGTGGAGACCTCGTGATAGCGCACGATAGGTCCAGCGACCAATTGCGGGAACATCGACACGTAGCAAGCGAAGTCGACGAAAGAGCGCGCTGGCATCGCCTGGCCGCGGTATACGTCGATGGTGTA
>JBMHDP010000273.1:0-6925 GCA_049889335.1 Planctomycetota bacterium | reverse complement strand
GGCGGACCCGCGCGTCCCCGCGGTGCTGCGCGCGGCGAAGACGCATCGTGACGCGGGGCTCGCGGCGGTCACCGGCGCGCACTACGAAGGCGGCCACTGGCTGGGCTCCTTCGCCGTCTACCTGGTGACCAAGCGCGGTCTGTAGGACCGCGCCGGACGAGCATCGCCAAGCGCGGTCTGTAGGACCGCGCCGGACGAGCATCGCCAAGCGCGGTCTGTAGGACCGCGCCGGACGATTCATCGCCAAGCGCGGTCTGTAGGACCGCGCCGGACGGGTCTGCTGGCGCGTGGCGCCCGGCCCTACAGGCCGATGAACAGCGTCATGCCGTTCGACGACGCCAGGTTCAGCGCGTTGGCGAGCGTGAAGCCGACGCCTTGCGTGTGGAACTGCGAGCCGATGAACGCGGGCGCGCTCGGGATCGGCAGCGGCAGCGACGCGGTGCTCCCGATGATCGGGTTGGTGACCAGCAGGCCGATGTCGAGGCTCGTGTAGCCGAAGCAGCCCGGCATGCCGAGGCTGGTCAGGTCGAGGCCGGGGTTGACGGCCTGCGTGCCGAACGCGACGAAGGAGAACGGGATCAGCCCGGAGTTGCTGACGTCCAGCGAGAACGTCGAGTTGCCGATCGTCGGCGAGCCGGTCGTCGCCAGGGTCATACCGTCACAGCCGACGCCGTAGGCCACGGCGCGCGCCGAGCCCTCGGCGGTGACCGTCATCAGGTCCCACGTGAAGGGGCGCGCGTCGCTCAGCGCCGTCAGGCCCTCGCGGTAGCTGACGTAGAGGCCGCGGTCGACGTCGTCGACCTGGCTCGTGAAGATCGTGCCGTCGCCGACGCCGTAGGTGCCGCCGAAGTTCGCGATCGCGGTGCCCGCGACGACCTCCAGGCGGAGGCGCTGCCAGCCGTCGTTGACGCCCGCGGTGATCGGGATCGTGCCCAGCACGGTCGGGCCGCTGATCGGGTTCGGGCCGAGGCCGCCGTTGTTGTGGTCGATCAGGTAGAGCGTCGCGCCGAACTCGTCGCGCACGAAGGTCCAGCCGATGCCGGTGTTGCCGTTGGCGCCGAACCCGAGCGCCGCCGTCGGGTCGGGGAAGTTGTAGAACGTGCCCGAGGTGCCGAAGCCGACGGTCCACATCTCCAGCTCGCCGACGGGCGTCACCGCGGTCGGGAAGTAGACGTAGGCCTCGAAGCTGACGTTGCGCGCCGGGTCGGCGAGCAGCATGCCGTGGTCGCCGCCGCCCGACGGGTCCCAGAGCACGCCGACGAAGCCGCCCTGCGGGGAGACCGGGACGACGCTCGGGTTGTTGGCGTCGGCGACGCCCGGGTCGACGACCAGCGGATTGGCCCACGAGCTGCCCCAGCCGGGGACCTCGGTGCCGGGCGCGTAGGCGTCGAAGACCTCGACGATCGTCGGCTGGTAGGGCTGGTTGTTGCTCGCGCCGGGCGACCAGGGCTGCAGGCGGAAGTCGTGGCCGTTGTCGTCCGTGTCGTAGCCGTCACGGAGGCGCGACCACGAGGACTCGTTGCCTTCGATGCAGGTGAAGTTGCCCCAGATCCCCTCGCCTTCGGCGAGCGTCGTGTTGAAGACGCCCTTGTTGGCCTCGTAGATCAGCGTGTCGACGATGTTCTGCGCGGCGTCGAAGATCGTGATCGACTCGTTGCTGTTCTGCAGGAAGCCCGAGCTCCGGGTGATGTCGACGTTCGGGACGTTCGGGTCCCCGACGACCAGGAAGTCCCCGGGGTTCAGCACGGTGCCGGCCGGGAAGGTCTCGGTGAAGTTGACCCCGTTGGAGTCGTCGCCAACCAGCGTCCAGTTGCTGAGGTCGACCGGCGCGGCGCTGCGGTTGTAGATCTCGACGAACTCGATCGTGTCGGCGCCCGAGTCGTCGTAGACGAACTCGTTGATGACGACCGGCGCAGTCGAGCCGCCTTGGCCGCCTTGCGGGAGGGCGGCGAGGAGGTTGAGGAGGGTGGTGCTGAGCATGGGTGAGGGGGCTTTGGAGGTTGCCGTGTGCGCGCGGACGAGGGGTCCGGGCGCAGTAGTTGCCGAGCACGTTACCGCGACCTGCGGCGCGTGTGCGCGCCGTTTGTGTCTCGGTGTCGGGGCGCGCGTACGGTCCGCAGCATCAGCGCGCCGGGCCGCGTCCGGGCCGCGTCGACGGACGCCCCTTGTCAGCGCGGGGTTGTGTCCAACATCGCGCTGGCGATCACGCTCACGCCGACGACGTCTTCGCTCGAGCAACCCCTGCTAAGATCCAGCCAAGGTGCTTGGAAGCCCTGCAGGAGCGGCCCGTAGGCGGCGAAGCCGCCGAGGCGCTGCGTGAGCTTGTAGGCGATGTTGCCCGCGTCGAGGTCGGGGAAGACCATCACGTTCGCGCGGCCCGCGAGGGCGCTGTCCGGACACTTGCGCGCCGCGACGTCGGGCGCGTAGGCCGCGTCGAACTGCAGCTCGCCGTCCGCGGCGACGTCGGGGTGCGCGTCCCGGAACGCGGCGCAGGCCGACCTCATCTTGTCGACCTTTTCGTGGGCGGCGCTGCCGCGCGTGCTGAAGGACAGGAACGCGACGCGCGGCTCCTGACCCGTGAGCGTGCGGTGGTTCTGCGCGGTGGCGTAGGCGACGTGCACGAGCTGCTGCGGGTCGGGGTCCGGCAGCACGCCGCAGTCGGCGAACGAGAGCACCTCGTCGCCGCGCGCCATCAGGAACATCGACGACACCAGGGGCGTCGCCGGCGCCGTGCCGACGCAGGTCAACCCGGCGCGGATCACGTCGGCGGTCGCGTGCGCGGCGCCGCTGACGCCCGCGTCGGCGTGCCCGAGCGCGCAGAGGCCCGCCGCGAACGTCAGCGGCTGCGCCGCGAGGCGCGCGGCCTCCGCTTCGGTGACGCCCTTGTGCTTGCGGCGCTCCAGGACGAGCGCCGCGACCTCGTCGAAGCGGGGATCCGATCCCGGCGCCTCGACCCAGACGACGTCGGCGAGGCCCTCACGCTCCAGCGCGCGCCGGGCTTCGGCGACGCGTCCGTCCCCGGTCTCGGGGAGCACGAGGCGCGCGCGGCGGCGCGCGGCGCGGGCGCGCAGGTCATCGAGCACCGAGGGCATCCAGGCATTCTGGAGCCCTGTCCCCCGAAGACAACCGCGTGCTGGCGGACCCGACGGCGCAGACCCGGCCCAGGCGGGCGGGGGGCGCTACTTCTGCGCCTGCTCGCGCTGCGCCTGCTTGCCGTCGGCGCGGCGCACCGGCAGCTGGACCTCGAAGTAGCGACGGTCGCCCCGAACCATCGGGCTGTTGTAGGCCATCGTGCGCAGCGGGCCGGCGACCACCCAAGCGCCCCGGGTCGACCGGACGAAGTCGCGCAGGCGCTGCTCCATCGCGGCGACGCGGCCCTTGCGCTCGTAGCCGTTGGCGCCGATCGACAGCACGGTCGCTGCGGGCACGTCGACCACCTCGACGTTGTCGGCGACCTTGCTCGGGTCCATCGACGGGTCGCCGTAGAGGAACGCCATCGAGGCCGCGCGCTCGCCGTCGTCGTCGTAGTCCATCTGGACCGGCGAGGTCATCGCGATGCCGTTGTCCTTGATGTGGTTGAACAGCGGCCAGAAGGCGCCGTTGCTGCCGCTGCCCTTCATGGCTGTCCGGGCCATCCGGTAGGCGGGGTAGGTGCGCAGCTCGATCTCGTCGAGCCCGGCGAAGACCGGGAAGCCCTTGGGGACCTCGGCCTCGTCGACCGGCCGGAACGTCAGCGTGTCGACCAGCTCGCCCAGGTCGAGGCGGAGCCGCGACACCGCGCGCTCGGCGTCGTCGCTCTGGTTGGCGCGCCGCAGCGCTTCGCCGAGGACCGCGCGGGCCCGGCTGCCGGCGGGAAGCGACGCGCCGCTGGTCGCGGCGAGCGCGACCGTGGTCGCGAGGTCGTGCTGTGCGTCGATGACGCGTTCGATCTTGGTCGCGGCGGCCTTGCGCGCCGGCACGTCGGCGGCATCCAGCAGGCGGACCTGAGCAGACGTCGCCGCAGCGAGCAGCGGCAAGACGCAGACGGAGAGCTTGAGCATGGAAGCGGGTTCGCCTCGTCGCTGCCGCGGATGCAGGCTACGCTCCGCCCGTGGCCTCCGTCCCCGCCCCCGTAGCAGCGGCGTATCTCGCGCCAGAAGGCATGGTTGCGCCCGTCGTCGACGCGCTCGGGGGCCGCGTCGTCGAGGCCCGCGGGCGCCTCGTGCTCGCCAGCGAGCCCGTCGACGAGGCGGCGTGGTGGGCGGCGAACACCTGGCTCGAGCCGCAGTGGCGTCGGATCGCCTCGATCGGAGACGGCGCGCGGTGGCTGCGCTCCATGCAGCGCAACTGGGCCCACGTAGGCGACGGCTTCCACCGCCGCGCCGCGCTGCTCACGGAGAAGCTCCCGCCGCTGCGCGCCCGTCTGCGGGAGTTCCCGTTCGAGGTCCCGAGCGCTCCGATGGGCGGCTGGACCCTCTGGGAGCACGACCTGATGCTCGCCAGCGCGCGCTGCAGCTCGCCGTTCGCGCACGGGGAGCTCGCCTTCGTCGAACACCGCGAGGGTCCGCCCAGCCGGGCCTACCGCAAGATCTGGGAGGCGCTCACGGTGATGGGGGCGCACCCGCTCCCGGGCCAGCGCTGCGTCGACCTGGGCGCCGCGCCAGGGGGGTGGACCTGGGCGCTGGCCCGCCTCGGCGCGCACGTGGTCGCCGTGGACAAGGCCCAGATGGACCCTGCCGTGGCCGCGATGGACAACGTCACGGTGCGCACGGAGAGCGCCTTCGGGCTGAAGCCGTCGGACGTCGGTCCGGTCGACTGGCTGTTCAGCGACGTGATCTGCTACCCCAAGCGCCTGCTGGACCTCGTCCAGCGCTGGCGCGAGGAGCAGCTGGCCGACCGCTTCGTCTGCACGATCAAGTTCCAGGGGAGCGACGAGCGCGAGGCCGCGCGCGGGTTCGCCGCGATCGAGGGGGCGCGGGTCCTGCACCTGCACCACAACAAGCACGAGCTGACGTTCCTGCTGGACGCGCGCTGAGGCGGCCGCGCCCGGCCCTCGCGCGAATCCGGGCGCCCGCGCGCGGCGAAGCAGTCGCCATGCTCAAGTGGATGAAGCGCCGTCGTCTCGAGAAGCTCCACCGCAAGCTGCTGGAGGAGGCGCGCGACCTCCAGCGCCGGGGCGACATCGTCGCCTTCGCGGCCAAGACCGCGGAGGCCGACAAGGTCGAGCGCGAGCTGGCGACGCTGTCCTGAGCGCGGGCGGCCGCTATCGTGCGGCCCATGAAGACGCTCCACCTGGCGCTGTTCGCCGCGCTGTTCGCCGCCTGCGGCGCTGCGCCCCGGTCGCTCTACAACGGGCGCGACCTGCAGGGCTGGCACACCGACATCCCGGCGGCGGACAAGGGCGACGAGCTGCCCCCCTCCTTCGTCGTCGAAGACGGCCTGCTGATCAGCTGCGGCTCCCCGCAGGGCCACCTGATCACGGACGCCGAATACGCGAACTATCGCCTGGAGGTCGAGTGGCGCTGGCCCGGCGAGCCCGGCAACTGCGGCGTGCTGGTGCACGCGTCGACGCCGCGGCGGCTCTACGGGATGTTCCCGCAGTCGATCGAGTGCCAGCTGCACCACACCAACGCCGGCGACTTCTGGTGCATCGGCGAGGACATCGCGGTGCCGGAAATGGCCCGCCGCCGCAGCGGGAAACCCGAACGCTGGGGCGGCGAGCAAGGTCAGTCGCGGAGGATCCGCAACCTGACCGACGGCTCCGAGCGGCCGCTCGGAGCGTGGAACGAAATGGTCATCGAGTGCCGAGGCCGCCGCATCGACATCTGGGTCAACGGCGACAAGGTCAATGACGGGTTCGACTGCACAGCGGACCGCGGTCAGATCGCGATCCAGGCCGAGGGGGCGCGCTGTGAGTTCCGCAAGCTGCGCTTGACGGAGCTCTGAGCGCGCCGCGCTCGGATCAGGCCTCGATCTCGACGGTCGTGGGGTTGGTGACGTTCACGACCAGGCCCGTGCTGTCGACCAGCACGTAGCAGATCTCCATCTCGCGACCGACGAGCGACGGGACCAGCAGGTTGGCCGGGATGTTGATGTCGGAGTCGATCCGCCCGGTGCTGGGGACCTGGCCGAAGGTGTTGCTGAAGATCGGCCCGTTCGGGAACTGCAGCATGCCGGAGGTCAGGATGTCGGCCGTGTAGGGCAGGCTGAGCCCGCCCGGCAGCGGCGTGGTGCCCGCGGGCTGCAGCGAGGCGAGCATGAAGTAGCTCGTTCCGGCGAAGCTGGTGTCGACGACCCCCGAGCAGCCGATGGTGCCGCCCGCCGTGCGGGACAGGTCCTCGACCCGGTTCCACTTGTTCCGCTCGACGAACTCCACCTGGAAGATGAAGCCGGCTGTCGACGGGTCGGTGTACTCCCAGACGACGTCGCCCGCAGGCGAGACCTCGAAGAGGCGCCGGAACATGCCCTGGCAGATCAGGGTGTTGCCGTTGCGCAGGCGGTGCGCGCCGGAGACGAACGGCGAGTAGAACGTCAGCGGGTCGCTGTAGGTCCAGACCGGCGCGTCCGGCCCGAACTGGTTGGACACGGTGTCGATGAACGGCATGCCGGTGCCGTCGACCGGGAGCTCGAGCTCGATCACGGCGGACTCGCCGCCGAGCGGGTGCGTCGGGGTCGGCTCCGTCAGCACCTGGACCATGTTGTTGAAGATGGTGATGTTGCCTGCGCCCGGGAACCCGTCCGGGATGAACCGCGGGTCGTGCTGGCCGAAGAGCTTGCGGTCGGCGGGCGTGCCGCGGCCGTAGGCCTCCGGGTTGCCCCAGCGCCAGAGGAGGTCGCCGCCGCGTCCGCGGTTGCCGCCGGTGTGTCCTGCGGCCTCGGCCGTGGTCGTCGAGTGGTCGATCAGCCACACCTCGTTCTGCGAGCGCGCGCTGATGATGATCCAGTC
>JBMHDP010000272.1:0-12954 GCA_049889335.1 Planctomycetota bacterium | reverse complement strand
TTGTGGCGCGGGCTCGGGCCTGCCGGGCCGCTGCTGCTGCTGGCGACGGGCGGGCCCCTGCTCGGGCTGCTCGTGCTGGTCGGCGCGAGCGCCGCGTGGACGCCGTGGTTCGAGCCGGCGGACCTCGCCGCGGGCGCGCTGTTCTTCGCGCTCGCGACGGTCGCGGCGGCCTGCTGTCTGATGCCGACGCACGCGACCTCGCTGCTCGCGGGCTATCTGTTCGGCGCGGCCGCCGGGGCGGCGCTCGGGTTCGTGGTCGTGCTGGCCGCGGCCGCCGTCGGCTACGGCCTGTTCGCGCGGCTGGTCGGCGACCGGGTGCTCGGCGCGGTCTCGTCCTCGGACGACGCCCGGCGGGTGCACACGGCCCTGCTCGGCCGCAGCTTCGCCCGCACGGTGTGGTTGGTGGCGCTGCTGCGGCTCTCCCCGCTGATGCCGTTCGCCGCGACCAACCTGATGATGGCCGCGCTCGGCGTGCGCGTGCGGGCGTTCCTGTGCGCGACCGCGCTGGGCATCGCGCCGCGCTCGATCGGCGTCGCGCTGGTCGGCGCCCAGCTGTCGACGCTGGACTGGCAGGCGGGCCGCGGCAGCGCGTGGTCGACCGGGCTGGCGGTCGTCGCGACCGTCCTCGTGATCTGGTGGGTGGGGAAGATCTCGGGCCGGGCGCTGCGCCGCGAGACCGACGCGGGCGGCGGCGACGCGGCGTGAACTGGCTCGCGCACCTGCGGCTCGCGCCAGCTGCGCCGCTCGTCCGGCTGGGCAACCTCGCGGGGGACTTCGTCCGCGGCGTCGACGTGGCGGCGCTGCACCCCGAGCTGCAGCGCGGCGTCGCGCAGCACCGCGCGGTCGATCGGTTCGTGGACGCCCACGAGGTGCACCGGCGGGGCCGCGGGCGCTTGCTGCCGCGCGCGCGTCGGTTCGCGGGCGTCGCGCTCGACGTGTTCTTCGACCACTTCCAGGCGCGACGCTGGGGCGTCCACGGGGACGGCGGCTCGCTCGCGCGCTTCGTCGACGGCGTCCACGACGACCTCGACCGCCACTGCGCGCTGCTGCCGCCCGAGCTGCGCAGGCTGCGCGTGGGGCTGCGCGCGCAGGGCTGGCTCCACAGCTACGGCACGGTCGAGGGCGTCGAGCGTGTCCTGGAGGCGATGGCCCGGCGGCGGCCGCGCGCGGCGCCGCTGGCCGCCGCGGCGTCCGAGCTGCGGCGGTGCTACGACGAGTTCGGCGCGGACTTCGAAGAACTGTGGCCGCAGCTGACGCAGCTGACGGCGACCCACCGCTAAGCTGCTGCGATGCGCACCTGGTTCTTCGCCGCCTCGGCCGCCGCGCTCGCGCTGGTCGGGCTCGCAGGCTCGCTCTCGCCGACGCTGCTCTGGCTCTACGTGCCGCTCGTGCCGGTCGTGCTCCTCGGGGTCTACGACGCGCTCCAGACCAAGCGCGCGGTGCTGCGGAACTTCCCGGTCCTGGGTCACTTCCGCTACCTGTTCGAGATGATCCGGCCGGAGATCAACCAGTACTTCATCGAGTCCAACACCGACGGCAGGCCGTTCAGCCGCGAGCTCCGCTCGGTCGTCTACCAGCGCGCCAAGCGGGAGCGCGACACGGTGCCGTTCGGGACCCAGCGGGACGTCTACGAGGTGGGCTACGAGTGGCTCGACCACTCGATGACCGCGCGGCACGTGCGCGACGTGCCGCGCGTGCGGCTCGGCGAGGGGCGGTGCGCGCATCCCTACGACGCCGCGCTGCTCAACATCTCGGCGATGAGCTTCGGGTCGCTGTCCGCGAACGCCGTGCGCGCGCTGAACGGTGGCGCCAAGCTCGGCGGGTTCTTCCACAACACGGGCGAGGGCGGCATCAGCGCGCACCACCTCGAGCCGGGCGGCGACCTCTGCTGGCAGCTCGGGACGGGCTACTTCGGCTGCCGGCGCGCCGACGGCACGTTCGACCCGGCGCAGTTCGAGCAGAAGGCGCGGCACCCGCAGGTCAAGCTGATCGAGGTCAAGCTGTCGCAGGGCGCCAAGCCCGGGCACGGCGGGATCCTGCCGGCGGCGAAGGTCACGCCGGAGATCGCGAGCATCCGCGGCGTGCCGATGGGTGAGGACGTGCTCTCCCCGCCACAGCACGCCGCGTTCTCGACGCCGCGGGGGCTGCTCGAGTTCGTGCAGCAGCTGCGGGAGCTCGCGGGTAAGCCCGTCGGCATCAAGCTGTGCGTCGGCGACCGCGCGGAGTTCCTCGGTGTCTGCAAGGCCATGCTCGTGACCGGGATCGTGCCGGACTTCGTCACCGTCGACGGCGGCGAGGGCGGCACCGGTGCGGCGCCGCTCGAATTCTCCAACTCGATCGGCGCGCCGCTCACCGAGGGGCTCGTCTTCGTCCACAACGCGCTGCAGGGCTTCGGCCTGCGCGACCGCGTCAAGGTGATCGCGTCCGGCCGGATCATCACGGGGTTCCAGATCGCGCAGCGCCTCGCGGCGGGCGCGGACCTGTGCGGGAGCGCGCGGGGCTTCATGTTCTCGCTCGGCTGCATCCAGGCGCTGCGGTGCAACAGCAACGACTGCCCGGTCGGCGTCGCGACGCAGCAGCCCGGCCTCGCCGCGGGCCTCGTCGTGTCGCACAAGACCGACCGGGTGGCCAGCTGGCAGCAGCAGACCGTCCGGGCGTTCCTGGAGACGATCGGGGCCGCGGGCCTGGATCGGCCCGAGCAGCTGCGGCCGTCGCACGTCCACCGGCGCGTCTCGCCGACGGAGACCCGCAGCTACGACGAGATCTACGACTACCTGGAGCTCGGCCAGCTGCTCGGCGACGACGTCCCCGCGCCGTGGCGGCGGTGGCTCGACCAGGCCAGCCCGGAGCGCTTCCGGCTCACCGGCGCGCGCGGCGCGGAGCAGGCCGGACGTTGAGCGGCGCGCCGCGGCGGGGTATGCCCGTCGTATGGCGTCCGACGTGGTCACGATCTACAGCGACGGCGCGTGCCTGGGCAACCCGGGCCGCGGCGGCTACGGCACCGTGCTGATCGCCGGTGAGCACCGCAGGGAGCTCCAGCAGGGCTACCGGATGACGACCAACAACCGCATGGAGCTGCTCGGCGCGATCATCGGCCTCGAGTCGCTCAAGCGGCCTTGCTCGGTCGATCTGTACTCCGACTCGACCTACGTGGTGAACGCCATGAGCAAGGGGTGGCTCGCGGGATGGCAGCAGCGCGGCTGGCGGACGTCGTCGAAGCAGCCCGTGAAGAACCAGGACCTGTGGGAGCGCATGGTCGCGGCCGCCGACCGTCACGACGTCCGCTGGCACTGGGTCAAGGGCCACAGCGGCGACCCGGAGAACGAGCGCTGCGACGCCCTCGCGGTCGACGCCGCCAACGGCGGGGAGCTGCTCGAGGACGAGGGCTTCGGCGCGGCCTGAGCGGCGTCGACGCTCAGCGGACGCGGACGAGGCGGTGGCGCGGCAGCGACAGCGCCTCGACCTGCGCCGCGACGTCCTCCAGGAACCGGTGGCCGTCCACGTAGTAGCCCGCCGTGGGCTTGAGGTCGGGCACGCGCGACTGGAACCAGCGGTTGAGGCACTCGACCATCAGCTCGCGCAGGTACTTCGCGAAGCAGCTCGCCAGGGCGGTGGGGAAGGCGCGGTCCTCGGCGCGCTCGGCGAAGCTCACGCAGACGTCGCGGCCGTCCTGGCGCAGCCGGTAGCTCGACCGCCCAGGCTGCTCTTCGAGCACCTCGACCGACGCCGCGGGGCAGAGGCGCGCGAGGTCGCGCTGGTAGCGCATCCGCCCGCCGCAGCGGTCGGCGACCAGCCGGCAGCCGTCGTCTGCGCCGACGCGTGGCAGCAGCCGCCGGACCAGGTCGCCGAGCACCTCGCTGTAGGCGTGGAAGTGGGCCTTGCTCTTGTTGTCGGTGTCGGCGATCAGCTGGTTCCACTCCTCGACGTCGACCGCGCGCACCGAGATGTCGAGCAGCTCGGCGCCGCCCTGGCGCAGCGCGCGGGCGACCAGGGCGCCGGTGAGCGTGACCCAGCCCGGGTCGGCGACGCGCGGCAGCGGCAGCGCGAGATCGTCGTACCAGGGGCAACGCTGCAGCGGCTCCAGGTCGTGGCCGAGGGCGCCCAGCCACTCGGCGAGCGACGCGGGCGGCGCGCCGTGCAGCGCCGTCCAGAACACGAGCGCGGTCTCCTCCAGGCGGCGCATGCCGTGGGGGCCCGCCTTGACCTTCTTGCTGTCGGCGACCCGGACCTTGCCCGCGACGTGCTTGAGCTTGCTGACGTGGCGCTGCAGCAGCCGCCACGGCGCGGTGCCCTCGGGGCCGGCCATCGTGACGCCGCCGACGACCAGCGGCCCCAGGATCGGCCCGAGGCCCGCTTCGTCGACGCCGGCGAGGTAGTTCACGGTCGCAGGACACCCAATGCCCGCCCGGCCGTCAAGCGGCCGTGCCACCGACGGCAGCGGCGCGCCGCTGCAGCGGGGGCGGCGCCGTGCCGATACCGAGATCATGGAAGCGCTGCTGATCGCGGGAGACCCGCTGGTGCGAGACCTGGTGAAGGTGGGGCTGCGGCAGTTCCCGGACGTGGAGGTCACGGTCGGCGCCGGGCACGCCGGGGTGAGCCTCGCCCGCAGCAAGCGCTTCGACTGCGTGCTGCTCGCCGTCGATCCGCGCGAGCCCGGCACGATGCAGCACCTCGAGCATCTGCGGTCCTTCGAGCGGGACGCCGACCTGTTCGTGCTGACGGAGCCGCGCAACGTCAAGGACATGGCCGTCGACAAGACCAAGTACAACGTGCACTCGTTCCTCGCGGCGCCGGTCGCGGTGAGGGACTTCTTCGGCGCGATCGGTCGCTACCTCGAGCGTCGCGCCGAGGGCCGGCGCGCCGCGGCGACGGCGCGCGCCTGATCGCGAGGCGGGTCGGCGGCGCCCGCTTGCCCGCGCGCCCGCTGTCGGTTCTGCTGGCAGCGCATGGCTGGTCCGGTCCCCGAAGACAGCGCGCGTCCGCGCAGCACCCTGTATCTCGAGAGCCGCTACCGCAAGCTCCGGCGCGGCCTCCCCCAGACGATCTTCTACTGCCCCAAGTGCAAGGGTGACCGCCGCCGCCGCCGCGGCTGCGCGCACTGCGAGGGGTTCGGCAAGCTGACCAAGGACTCCGTGCAGGAGCTGATCGGTCGCCGCGTGATCCCGCAGATGCAGGCGAAGACCGGCAAGTTCCACGGCGCCGGCCGCGAGGACATCGACGTGCTGATGCTCGGTCAAGGGCGCCCGTTCGTGTTCGAGGTCGTCGGCGCGCGCAACCCGTCGCTCGACCTGGAGGCGCTGCGCCTCGACATCGTGGAGCGCGCCGAGGGGGCGATCGAGCTCGCGCCGTTCGAGCGCGTGGAGCGGCGCCGCGTCGTCTACTGGAAGGAGACCCACTTCGACAAGGTCTATCGCGCCGAGGTGGCGGTGGAGTCCGCGCCGGGTGAGGACGGCGTCGCCGCGGTGCGGGCGTTCGCGGGCGGGATCCTACAGCGCACGCCGCAGCGGGTGGCGCACCGCCGGGCGGACCTGGAGCGCGAACGCAGCCTGCGCGTGCTCGCGTTCGAGCCGCGCAGCGACACGGAGTTCGAGCTCCGCGTCGTCTGTCAGCACGGGACCTACGTCAAGGAGTGGATCTCCGGCGACGAGGAGCGCACGACGCCGTCTTTGGCCAAGCTGCTGGGCGTCGGCTGCCGGTGCGCCGTGCTCGACGTCGAGGAGATCCTGACGCCCGGCGTCGAGGGGCCGGCGATCGCGCCCTAGCCGCGGACGGCAGACGCCGCGCCGCGACGGTCCTCCTGACGGCGCCGACGGAAGTTACGGATCGCGACGAGGTAGGCCCAGCTGTCGCGGAACAGGCGCACGGTGGTCGCCTTGTCGGTTCGCCGGACGAAGCTCGTCGGCACCTCCACGATCTTCAGGCCGGCCTCGTGCGCGAGGATCATGATCTCCGAGTCCCAGAACCAGCCGTCCTCCTGGGTCCGCCGGACCACGTCGAGGACGCGCTCGCGCACGAAGAACTTGAAGCCGGTCTCGGTGTCGCGGAACGGCACGTCGAAGACGCTGCGGAACAGCCACCGGTAGCCGTGGCTGAGCACCTTGCGGAGCAGGGCGTTCGGGCTGACGCCCGGCACGTAGCCGCGGAAGGCGGTCGCGCCGTCGGCGCCCGCGTCGATCGGCGCGAGCACGTCCGGGAGGTACTTGCAGTGGACCTCCAGGTCGATGTCCAGGAACCCGACGATCCGCCCGCGGGCCATCAGGAAGCCCTCGCGCACGGTGCCGCCGCGGCCGACGTTGGCGTCGTGGTAGACCGCGCGTCGGTTGCTGTGGCCAGCGACGAGCGCGCGCACCAGCTCGGCCGTCCGGTCCGAGCTCTTGTCCTCGATGAAGATGAGCTCGTAGGACCGGCCCAGCTCGTCCAGCGTGCGCGTCAGCTGCGCCACGGAGTCCGACAGGTGGGACTCCTCCATGTAGCACGCGATCACCACGCTCAGCTCCGGCGCCTGCTCTGCAGGTTGGCTCACTTCCCGATCCTCACCTTGGTGATGGTAACGCCATTCCACCTCGACGTGTGCAACACCTCGACCGCAGGGTCTTCGAGCAGGGACTCGATCGAGCTGTCCGCGGTGACATGGGGGTGCCAGTGGTTCCGGACCAGGTAGCACGGGCCGTCGTAATCGGGCGGCAGCGTCAGCTGGTCGGCCGTCGGCGCGCTCCGACGCACCACGAGCTGGGCGTCGGCGAGCAATTGCTGGTTGTGCGCGGCGAACTCCTCGAACAGCCCGCGCGCCGCCGACGCCGCGCCGTCGCCGACCAGCGGCGCGAGCTTCGCGTAGATGTCGGCCGGCTGGACCCGCACCGCGAGGTTCTTCGCGTCCTGGATGCGCGCGTCGTAGTAGCTCAACGACCTCGGGTTGGGCATCGACGTGAACACCGGCGCGCCCGCGTTGCCCGCGTCGATCTCGTCCCCGAGGTAGGCCGCGGCGCTCTGCCAGTCCGGGTGCGGCTTGTAGAGCGTCCACTCGGTCTCGTAGGTGGCGTAGAGCGCCGCGAGTCCGGCGGCGGCCACGGTGAGGGTCGCGCCCGTCAAGGCCTCGCCGAGCCGCCCGGGGGCGAGGTCGAGTCCGGCGCCGGCGAGCAGGAACACGAACGGCAGCGCCGCGATCATGGTGCGCTCCAAGAACGTGCTGTCGAGCCCGACGAGCGCGCACCCGAGCAGGAACAGCGGCAGCGTCAGCAGGCCGCAGGGCACCAGCAGGCCCCGCGGGCGTCGGCCGGCGCGCGCCGCGACCGCGCCGAGGCCGAGCGCCAGGAGGGCGACGCCGAGCCACTGGAAGCCGACGCCGAGTCCGCGCAGCAGCGGGCTGGACGTGGCCTGCAGGGTGTCGCCGGTCCAAGCCCACGAGGAGACGAAGTCGAACAGCCGCTGGCCGTCGAGCGCGGTCAGGTAGTGCTGGCTAGTCTCGAACTTGCCGAGCTGGATCTTGACCAGCAGGAAGGCCGAGAGCAGCGCGAGGCCGACGCCGTGCAGCCACAACAGGCCGCGGACGCGCGGGCCGCCGCCGCGGCGCAGGACCGGCGCCAGCGCCCCGAGGACCGCGACGTAGACCGCCAGGTAGTAGTGCAGCGCGAGCATCACCGTCACGTTCAGCGCGTGCAGGACGAACAGCGCGCCCCGGCGCCCACAGCCGGCGTCGGTCAGCCTGTCGACGCAGCCGAACGCCAGCAGCGTGCACAGCACCATCGGCGCGTAGAGGCGCGCCTCGGCGCAGTACCAGACGTGCACGGGCGAGAGCGTCAGCAGCGCGGCGGCGATGAGCGCGGCCCGGCTGCCGACCAGCCGGCTCCCGACCCACCACGTCAGCGGCACGCTGAGCAGCCCGCTCAGCAGCGCGGGGAGCCGCATCGACACGGCCCCGTCCCCGAACCAGCCGTTCCAGAAGTGCAGGAACGAAACGAACAGCGGCGGGTGGATGTCGACGTAGAGCGTCGCCAGCCACTGGGCCGTGGTCCCGATCCGCTGATCCGACATGCACGCTTCGTCGAACCAGATCGGGCGGCCCATGAGCGGCGCGCGGAGCAGCGCGGCGACGATCGTCAGCGCGAACAGCGTCCGCCACGGGGGGCGCGGCGGCGCGTCGGCTGCAGGCGAGGGAGTGAGGGCGGACTCGGTCACGGCGAGAGGCGGACGCGGAGTCTAGCGGGCCGCGCGGGTCGGTGGGCGCGGCTCGCCGACCCCGCCACGCGAGCGGCCCATGCCATGGGCGGTCGATACAGAAAAAACAGCCCCGCGAGCTGGCCTCAGCGGCCCTGGCACCGCCGGACCCAGCCTGGATAGCCGCGGTCGAACCGGAGCTGCAGCAGCCGCTGCGCGCGGTGCGTCGGTCGGAAGCGGCCGCGCTCGAGGTCGAACTCGCCCGCCTCGACCAGCGCGGGGAAGGTCGGCTCGAGGTCGATGGTCGTCGGCACGACCAGGGCGCCGCCGATGTCGGCGTCCAGCGTACGGGTGACCATCGCGGGCTGCTTCCAGGCAGGGTGCTGCGCGTCGCCGCCGAAGAACTTCGCGAAGCTCAGCTCTGCGCCGTCGGCGCCGGGTCCCGCGTGGTCGGGGCACCAGCAGCAGAGGTAGCCGTTGGCGGTGAAGATCGTCACGCGAAAGCCCGCGGCGCGCACGCCCGGCATCTTCAGGGTCGGGCCGTCGGCGCCGGCGGCGAAGGTCGCGAGCATCGCGTCCAGCACGGGGGTCGTCAGGTCGACCACGCCGTCCTCGTCGCCGGTCATCGGCAGGTCCGGCAGCGGCGGGGGCGCGTCCGCGCGCACCATCGCGTAGGGCTCGGGGAACCACCACGTCGAGCCCGCGGGCAGCGCGAACGGCGCCCCCGTCGGACTGTCGAGGCGGGCGGCTTCGGGGCGCTGCAGCAGCGGTCGCCACGCGTAGAGCGGCACGCCCGGCTCGTGGAACGGCGGGCGGAGCATGCGGTCGACCCCGAAGTGCAGCTGGACCGCGGTGCCGGACCCGTTGGCGTGCGGCAGGCCGCCGACGAACATCGGGCCGGCCGGGGCCTCGGGCGCCGTCCGGAGCATCTCGGCGTGCAGCGAGCGGGAGGCGCGGTCGGCGCCGACCTGGTCTGCGCGGACGGCGACGAGCGGCCACAGCCACGCGATCGCGAGCGCCGGCGCGATCCAGCGACCGCCCGCCGCCAGCGCGCCGGCGAGGAACACGGCCGGCTGGTACTGGTCGCGCAGGTTGTGGGGGTTGGGGCACGCGGCGAGGAACGAGGCCATCGGCGCGAGCGCGAGCGCGTACGCCGCCAGCGCGCCCGCCGTGAGCTTGGGGCGCGCGGCGAACGCGGCGAAGGCCGCCACCATGACCGGCGCCAGCGCCGCCCAGAAGAACAGCTCGTCCGCGCCGTCGCCGCCGCCGGGCGTCCCGCTCCACCGGAGCGGCACGAGCAGGTCGAGCAGGATGCTGCCGACGCCGCGCGCCGCCGCGGTCGGCTCGAACGCGCTGGCTTCGTAGCCGCCGAAGCCGCCGAGCGCGACCAGGCGGACGACGAGGTAGCCGCCGAGCAGCAGCCACGCGGGCGCCGTCGCGCGGGACGCGACCCCGACCCGGGACCGGAGCGAGCCGTCGGCCCGCAGCAGCGCGAGCCACCAGCAGAGCGCGGGCAAGACCAGCGCCAGCTCCTTGCTCAGGAGCGCCCCGGCCGTCGCGGCGGTCGCCACCCAGCGGGGCGCGCGCCCCTCGACGTGTCGGAGGCACAGCCACACGGCGAGCAGGCACCAGACGGTCGTGTGGCTGTCGACCCTGCCCACGACCCAGGCGATCGAGCCGACGTGGCTCGGCATCATGGCCCACAGCGCGCCGGCCCCGAACGCCTGCGGCGCCGGCAGGAAGCGTCGCCAGATCACGGCGACCAGCAGCGCGCTCACGGCGTGTGCGAGCGCGTTGCTGACGTGGCCGGCCGGCGGCCAGGGCCCGCCGAGCGCCTGGTCGACCCAGAAGCTGAGCGTGATCAGCGGTCGGTAGAAGGACCACACGTCGGTCGCTGCATACTGCGGCCCGACGAAGTCGTGGGCGACGGCGCCGAGGTCCTGGGCGTAGGCGACCGCGATGAAGTCGTCGCTGGCGTAGTAGGGCCAGAGCGGCCACCAGAGGGCCGCCGCCAGCGCCGGCAACAACCAGAACCACCGCGGCATCGTCGACACGTCGTTCAAGGGTAGCGCGCCGTGGCGGCGCGGCGGGCGCTGGATCAGAGCATCGCGCCCATGACCTGCATCTCCATGACCATCGCGTCGTTGCAGAAGACCTGGGCGTTCATACGCGCCAGGCGCCTGCCGCTCAGCTTGGCGATGCTGCTGACGAAGTAGACGCGCGCCGGCGGCGTCACCTGACCGCGGACCCGGACGCCGTCGATCCCGGCGAGGCCGATCAGCTCGTCGTTGGTCCAGCCGAACTGCTGCTTGACGAGGAACGTGGCGATCTGGGCGCCGCCCTCGATCATCAGCACGCCCGGGAAGAGCGGCCTGCCCGGCACGTGCGCGGGGCCCCACCAGGGGTTCTCGTCCCAGTCCTTGTAGCCGACGGCCACGTTGTTGGCGACGTCGAGGTGCACGATGCCGTCCAGCAGCTGGAACGTGTCGCGCTGCGGGAGGCAGCGGCGGAGCTCTTCTTCCGGGACGACGTGCTGGGTCAGGTCCAGCGTGGCGAGGTCGACGATCGGTTGGCCCATGGGGCGAGCACGTTACCGCGGGGGCGGCGCGAAGTCCGGGGTCAATCGTCGCAATCGCCTGCGCCTCAGCGGCCGCGGGTCATCTTGACCCGCCGGAACTGCGGCTCCATGTCCGGCTTCAGCGTGAACTGTCGATCGACCCGGCGGAACTGCGGCGCTTCGACGGTCATCTGCCACTGGCCGGGCTGGAGGTGCGGGAACCGCGCGCGGCCGATGCCGTCGGTGGAGGCGGTCAGCTCCTTCAGGCGGCGCCGGGCGGTGCGCACCAGCGTGACCTCGGCGCCGGCGACGCCGTAGAAGCCGTCGCCGACCTCGACCTCCAGCTGCACGCCGCGCGGCACGTTCATGACGTGTCCCTGGCCCTGGATCTTGCGGCCGAACTGCCGGCTGCCCGGCTGCACCGTCACGACCTCGGCGGCGCCGAACGGCTGCCCCAGCAGCGTCGCCACGAGCTCGTACTGACCCGCGAGCACGCTCTCGAACACCGCGCTGCCGAAGTTGTCGGTCTTGCCGGCGAGGCGCGGCCTGCCGTGCGGCAAGCCCACGGGGCGCAGGACGAGGTCGACCTCGGGGTGCGGGCCGCCGTCCTGGTCGCGGAGCAGCACCGAGAACGGCGCGCCGGGCGTGATCGTCAGGACCACGTCCTCGTGGAGCGGCTGGTCCTCGTTCACGGTCAGCGTCCGCGCGCTGCAGTTGAGCCCGGCGGCGTGCAGCGTCACGCGGTAGGGGAACTCCGAGAACGGCACGCCGGTGACCTCGAACGTCGGGGTGCCGCGGCCGCGCTCGACCGGCTGCATGATCCGGTGGGGGGTCACGTCGGGGCCGACGCGAATCTCCTCTACGATGAGCGTCATCGAGCCCAGCTTGTCGAGGATCGACACGGCGAGCTGCACGTCGCCGCGGATGATCCCGGACGTCCAGCCCGACGTGTCCTGCTGTCGCCCGCTGTTCGCCACCGCCACCGGGCCGGCGCTCGGCCGGAACGCGCCCTCGGCCGGCGCCGGGTCCAGGACCTCTCCAGCGGCGACGGGTTCGGTCGGGGTCGGCTGGAGGTAGTCCAGGTCGTCCAGCGAAGAGGTCGCCAGCGAGTCCTGCGTGAACAGGGCCATGCCAACGGCGAGGCCGACGCAGAGCGTCCCGATCAGGATCGACAGGTTGCGGTGGTTCATGCCGGCTGCGGCGACGACGAGGGGTCGCGCCACGCTACATAGTAACCCCTGGAGCGGCGGCAACACCGGGCCGTTCGCGCGTCGACCCGACCTGAGACCGCGCTCGGCGGGTCCCCTCGAGGGGCGGGCGCCGGGAGGACGCGGCCGGGCCGGTCAGGCCTCGGCGCGCCCCGCCGGCGTCCGGGCGCTGACTGTCCGGGCGCCGACTGTCAGGGCGCCGATCGTCCGGACGAGCGCGCGGGCCAGCGGACCGCTCCGCGCGACGAGCACGCCGGTGGTGATCAGCAGCAGGAGGTCGGGCGCGGACGCAGGCATCTTCGCTACGCACAGTCCGCGCCGGGATGCACAGGGCGTGAGCGCCACGTGAAGATCTCGCGCGCGGGCCGCTATCGGTCCCGTCGGGCGGGGGGGCGCTGCGCGCCTGGCGCGGCCGGCGTAGGGGCGTCGAGCGCCTGCAGCACGCGGTCGACCTCGCCCATGAACCGGGCGAGGTCGTCGAGGTTGACCGCGGGCGGCGCGTCGGGTTCGCCGCCCGAGACCATCCCGCGCACGAACGCGCGCTGGCGCTCGCTCTCTTCGGGGAGCGACTGGCGCTCGAACATCGCCGCTGCCTGCGCGTGCACGAAGACGTCGCCGGGATGCTGCGCGAGCGCCGCGCGCATCGCGCGCAGCGAGGCCTCGGTGGCGCCCTCCATCTCCAGCAGGCGCGCGCGCGCCACCGCCGCGCGGCCGAAGTCGTCGCGAACCGGCGCTAGGATCCGCTCGACCTTCCGCAGCGCGGCGGCGCGCTCGGTGCGCGCCGCTCTCCCGGCGAACTCCAGCAGCAGCTCGGCGACCAGGGCGCGGGTCAGGGGGCTCGGGTCCAATTGCAGCAGCGCGGCGAGGTCCCGCTGCATGCGGTCGAGGGAGGCCGGATCTCCCTGCTGACGCAGCGCCTCGATACGGCGCTGCAGGATCTCGGGCGACGCCGCTCCCCGGAGGCGCTCCGCGGTGTCCAGGTCGCGGACAGACTCGTCGAACTGGCGGAGCCGGTGGTGGGCGCGCGCCCGCACC
>JBMHDP010000271.1:0-5149 GCA_049889335.1 Planctomycetota bacterium | reverse complement strand
GCGGACCTTGCCCACCAGCACCCGGCCGTCCTTCAGGCGGAGCTCCTTGAGGGACTGGGCCGCAGCCGCGGCGGAGATCGTGAGCGCGGCGCCGAGCAGGAGCGCGAGCGCGCGGGTCGCGGACAGGGTCACCAGGGACGTGCGGGTCATCGGGGAGGGTCTCTTGACGCTGTGGGTACGCGAGACGCGGGCGCGGCGGGCGTTCGCGTTAGGCGGGAAGGAGGGCTCTCGCTATCCTCAGCGGTGCATGAACCGTACCACCGCGCGCGTCCTGGTCTGGTGTGCGTCCCTGCTCGGGACCCTGGCGGCGCAGGCCCCCGCGCCGAACGCGGCCTCGGCGTCACAAGGTGATGAGATCAAAGCCATTGTGGCGAAGATGGTCGAGTCCGAGCGGGGCCTCAAGAGTCTGCGCATGAAGATGCACACCTCGGGGCGCCTGCCGGGGGACCTCGACGTGACGACCGCGGGGGAGCTTCGTGTCCTTCGCGCAGAACAGCCCGAGGTGCCTGCGCGCCGCTACGCGCGGCTCGAGTACTCGTTCGGCGAGGGGCTCAGCGGGCGGCTCGAGTCGGCCGAGACGCCGGACGGCATCCGGCTGTTCGAGGAGGACCCCGCGTTCGGGCCCGTGTTCCTCCGGATCGGCCGCTGGATCGTGCGCGACCTCGAGTGGGCCGGGCGGGTCCTGGACCGGAGCGACCTCCCGGGCATGGTCGACGCGCGGGCGCGCGCGCCGCTCGGCAGCGGCCTCTTGGGCGACATGATCCGCACCTTCGACCTCGCGCTCGACGGGCGCGGCGAGCGCGCGGGCGAGGCCGGCGCGTGGATCGTCGGCCGCCGCAAGGCCGGCCTGGACGAGCAGGACCCGGACCTCCCGCTCGCCGATGAGGTCGAGGTGTTCGTGCGGCGGCGCGACAACGCGCTGCTGCTGGCGCGCTACAAAGCGGGCGGAGCGGTCCTGCAGGAGATCGTCGTCGACGAGCTCGAGGTCGGCGTCGAGCTGGGGAACGACGACTTCGTGGTCGACGGCCGCGGCGTGCGGATCCGCAGCGTGCAGGACTACGCGCCGCTGTGGGAGCAGATCGAGCAGACGCTCGAGCGCGCCGAGGCGAAGGCCGAGCAGGGTCAGGTGCGTCCGAGCCAACGCGGCGGAGAGGTCCGACGCCGCGAGGCGGGCGACGACAAGCCCGGCGGCCGCGGCGGCGAGTAGCGGCGCGGCCTCGGCTCCCGAGCCCTCGTCGAAGCGCTGGCCCCGGCCTCCTGGACGACCTCTCCTTCCGGGAGCGCCTGGCCGCCTGGGCTCAGCCGAGGTCTTCTTCGCTCGGCGGCGTCTCCAAGAGCTCGAGGCCGTCGTAGCGGCTCTTGGCGTAGTCGATCTCGAAGTCCGAGTTGAACAGCGCCACGAACCGGTCCGCCTCGTCCTTGACGACCATCGGCAGGATCTCGAGGACCTCGTCGCTCACGTCCTTGACCCAGCGCGCGCGCGTCCAGCCCTTGCGGTCCAGCCGCAGCGAGACCCCGTACTCGACCTCGAGCCGGGTCTGGAAGACCTCCAGCTGCAGCTCGCCGACGGCGCCCAGCACAGGCTCGCGCGCGCCGATGCGCGGCCAGAAGATCTGGACCACGCCCTCTTCGCCGAGCTGCGTCAGCCCCTTGGTGAAGCCCTTGGCCATCGAAGGCTCACGGGGCGCGACCTGCGCGAAGATCTCCGGCGCGAACCGGGGGAAGTTGCGGACCTCGAAGTTGCGGCCGCTGCTGAGCGCGTCGCCGACCCGGAACATGCCCGGGTTGATCAGTCCGATCACGTCGCCCGGGTAGGCCTCGTCGATCGAGACGCGCTCCTGCCCGAAGAAGCGGTGCGGGTGGGAGAGGCGGACGTCGCGGCCCATGCGGAGGTGCTTGGCCGACATGCCGCGCTCGAAGCGCCCCGACGTCACGCGCAGGAACGCGATCCGGTCGCGGTGCATCTTGTCCATGTTGGCCGCGACCTTGTAGACGAACCCGCTGAAGAACGACTCGTCCGGGTCGATGTCCCCGTCGAGCGTCGGCAGCGGCCCGGGCTGCGGGGCCATGTCGATGAAGTGCTTGAGGATCGTCTCGACGCCGAAGTTGACGAGCGCCGAGCAGAAGAACATCGGGGAGATCTCCTGCTTGAGGAACGCGTCGAGGTCGAACGGCTGCACGCACTCCTCGACCATCATCAGGTCCTCCACGAGCTGATCGTGCGCGCGCTCGCCGAGCGCGTCGCGCAGCTGCGGGTCGTCGGGCCCGGTCGTCTGGACGGCCGCCTGGGTCGCGTTGTGCGCCGTCTTCTCGAACAGCAGCACCTCCTTGTCGCGGAGCGAATAGACGCCGCGGAACGAGTCGCCCGAGCCGATCGGCCACGACGCCGGCGTGATCGTGATCCCCAGCGTCTTCTCGACTTCGTCCATCAGGTCGAGCGGCGCGCGGGCCGGGCGGTCCATCTTGTTGACGACCGTGACGATCGGGATGCCGCGGTCGCGGCACACCTTGAACAGCTTGATCGTCTGCGGCTCGACACCCTTGGCGCCGTCGATCAGCATCAAGGCCGCGTCCGCGGCGACCAGCGTCCGGTAGGTGTCCTCGGAGAAGTCCTGGTGGCCGGGGGTGTCGAGGAGGTTGACGCAGAAGCCGCCGTACTCGAACTGCAGCGCGGAAGAGGTGATGGAGATGCCGCGCTTCTTCTCGATGTCCATCCAGTCGGACGTCGCGCTCTGGCCGCCGCGCCGCGCCTTCACGGAGCCGGCCTCGCGGATGGCGCCGCCGTAGAGCAGCAGCTTCTCGGTCAGCGTCGTCTTGCCGGCGTCCGGGTGCGAGATGATCGCGAACGTGCGCCTGCGCTGGATCTCGTGGGTCAGGTCCGACATCGGAGGGCGAGCAGGGTAGCGGCTCGCCCGAGAGGTTGCACCCGGGGAATGAGCGGGGCGCGCGGTCCCGCGTCGCTCAGCGCCGCGCCGTCGCGGCGGCGTGGTGGCGGGCGACGACCGGGCGGATGTGGTCCGTCCAGCGCCGGTAGCCGGTCGCGTTGAGGTGAAGGCGGTCGGGCTGGAAGCACGCCGGGTCGGGCGCGCCGTCGGGGAGCAGCAGCGCGGGCGTCGGGTCGACGAATTCAAGCAGCGGCGACTTTGCGCAGGTCGCCCGGATCCGGGCGTTGGCCTCGTCGACGATCGCCCGGTGTCGCGCGCGCTTCGGCGTGGGCGTGATCGCCACGTAGCAGATGGGCGCGCTCGGGTGGAGCGCGCGGGCGCGCGCAACGAACAGCTCGAACAGCTCCTGGACGCGCTGCGCCGACTTGGGCGCGTCGCCGTTGATGTCGTTCGTGCCCGAGAAGACCACGACGCAGCACGGCGTCGCGTGCGGGGCGAGCAGCGGCTCGCACCAGTAGCAGGCGTCGAAGAGCTTCGACCCGCCGAACCCGCGCTGGACCACCGGGACCGGCGCCATGTCCTCGCGCAAGGTCCGCCACCTGCGGATGCTCGAGCTGCCGACGAACACCGCAGCGCCGACCGGCGCCGCGCCCGCCGCGTCTTGCGCGGCGAAGTCGGCCATGTCTTCGTCCCACTTGTCGGGCCGCTCGCCGTCGGGGACGACCAAGTCGGGCAGCGGCGTCCTGCGCGCGAGCCAACCCCGCTCCTCGTTCCCGCAGATGTGCAGGTGCCCCCGCTCGCACGCGAGCATCACGCCGGCGATCGCGTTGGCGATGTGCTGCTTGTTCAGGTAGTGGTCGCCGCCGTTGTTGCGCTTGCCGCCGACGTAGCCCGCCGAGCCGTCGGGCTGCTGCATCAGCGCGTGGTACCACCGCCAGTTCTCGGCGTGGCGCCGCCACGCGGCCTCGTCGATTCGCCGCAGCGCCGCGGCGCCGAAGATCATCCCGATCGACCCGGTCGCGTGCGCCTCGCGCATGCGGTTGCTGTGCCGGTCGAGGTAGCCGGCCATGCGCGCCGTGAGTGCGGGCTGCTCGCCGCGCACCGACAGGGCGAGCGCCATCTGGCCGGTGCGCGCGCAGGCGTCCCAGTAGCCGGTGTTGAGCGTCCAGTAGCGGACGCCGCCGTTCTCGCCCGTCGACGTCTGGATCTCCGCGAGCGACCGTCGCCACGCGTCCTCGTCGACGGCGCAGCCCGCGCGCTCGGCGAGGGCCCACAGCAGGTGCGCGTGCGTGTTGATGATGTTGAGGCCCTTGCCGCCGTAGCCGACCGTGACGCCGTGTCCGTAGCGGCCCTGCTCGGTCTGGCGCGCGGCGAGCGCGTCGCAGAGCAGCTGGATCGTCGGCAACCACTGCTCGTCGCCGGTCGCGAGGACGTACTCGGACAGGTAGATCCCCGACATCGTCAGGAACCAGTTCGAGAGCCCGGCGGGCTGCAGCAGCGTCTCGCCGAGGTGCGCGCGACGCCGCGGGCCCGCCAGGTAGGCGGCCACTCGGGCCAGCGCGTCGCGATGCGCCGGGTCGCCGTAGCCCAGCAGCGCGAGGCCGCAGAGCGCGGTCGTGTAGCGGGACGCGTCCTCGCCGGTGCGGGCCTTCCAGGAGCCGTTGTCGCGGCGGGTTCGCAGCAGATCGGCGACGACGCCGGCGTAGAAGTCGGGCGCTTCGGGCAGCGCCACGCGCAGCGGCAGGGTCTGCCCGCCGCGCGCGACCGTCAGCGCGAGGGGGCGGCCGCCGGCGTGTCGCAGCACGGCGTCGCCGAGCGCCTTCATCGGGCCTTCGAGGTCGTCGATCTCGCGGGTGTGCGCCGGCGGTGTCGCGCCGTCGATCTGCGCGATCACGTCGCCGGGCTGCAGCCCGGCCTGCGCGGCGGGCCCGCCTGCTCGAACGGTGAGGACCTCGATGGTCTCCCGTCCCGCGAGCACCTCGCCGCTGCCGCCCAGGAGGCCGAGGGGGAACCGGGCGAAGTCGCCCTTCTTGGCGTCGCGCCGGGCGGGGGGCGCGTCGCCCTGCGGGCTCGCGGCGGCCGGGACGGTCAGCGAGGCCGCGCACAGGGCGGCGACGAAGGCGAGGCTCATCGCCTCACTCTAGCCGGCGCGGCCCGCCCTCGCCGCGCCCTGCGGCCCGCTCTTCGGCGCCTCGCCGCTGCTGCGCCAGCGCCCACGCCCGCTGCGGGACCGGCCCGTCGCCGGCGAGCTCGCGGAGCCACGC
>JBMHDP010000270.1:0-7411 GCA_049889335.1 Planctomycetota bacterium | reverse complement strand
GTGACCGCGGCGCTCGCAGCCGCGATCGGCAGGCGCCGCCGGATCACGACGTCGGTCAGGCGCGCGGCCCAGCTCTCGCCGTCGCCGCGGGGGCTCGCCGCCGCCGCGGTCCCGGCCGTCGCGGGCAGCGGCGCGAGCGAGAGCAGCGCCGGCACGAGCGTCATCGAGGTGGCGTAGGCGAGCCGCGCGCCCAGCCCGGCGGTGTAGCCCAGCATCTGCAGCGGGATGATGTTGCCCGCCGTCAGCGAGTAGAAGCCGATCGCCGTGGTCACCGAGGTCAGGAACACCGGCATGGCGTTGATCCGGACGACCTCGACGACGAGGTCCCGCCGGTCGGTGTAGCGGGGGCGCAGCGCGAAGTACGACGCGACCAGGTGGACCGCGTCGGCGATCGACACCGCGGTGATCATGTTGGGCGCGCCCGCGGTGATGTTGTTGAGCAGGTCGCCGCGCAGCAGCACCGTCCCGATCATCCCAATCAGCGAGCAGGCGATCACGGCGACCGGCGTCAGGACGCCGACGACCCTGCGGAACAGCGCCGTCATGACCGCGACGATCATGACGAACATCCACAGGATCATCCCCATGTCCTCCTCGCCGGTCTCCATGAAGTTCGACTCGATGCTCGGCATGCCCGCGATGTGCACGTCGCGGCCGCCGCCGTGCTCGTCGAGGATCCGGCGGAGCTCCTTCAGCGCCTCCCACTGGGCGTGGTTGCCGTGCATCGCGCCGCCGACGACCTGCGCGCGCTCGTCGTCGCCGAACGCCGCGCGCAGGCGGTCGGCTTCGATCCGGGGCCGCAGCAGCTGGACCTGGAGCGCGGTCGCGCGGGCGTCGCGCGAGACGATGCTGCCGACCAGGCGCGGCTCACCGATCTGGTCCCGGTAGTCCGCGTCGGCGCCGAGCGCGGCCCGCACCGGCTCGTCGCCGAGGGCGGCTGCGGCGGTCGCCGCGCCCAGCACGGCGACCGCGCGGCGGACGATCTCGCGCTCGCTGTAGGTCGAGGGCGTCCGCTGGAACAGGTCGGTGATCACCAGGCCCTGTTCGCCGTCCTCGATCTCCTCCCAGCGGATCCACGGGTTGCTGGTCAGGCTGCGCACGTGCCGGACGTAGGGCACGGCCTCGATGCGCCGCGTCAGCTCAGCGATCACGTCGAGCGACTCGGGCGAGAAGACCCCGAGCGGGTGCTCCGTCTCCTCGAACGCGACCAGCACGAAGTCCTCGGCCGAGAACTGGTCCTCGATCTGCTTGTAGAGCAGCAGCCCCGGGTCGTCCGGGTCGAACCAGATGTCGTAGCGGGCGTCGAACATCTTGGGCGTCGACGCCTCGGGCGGTTCGTCCTGGAGCGAGTCGACCTGTCGTGAGAAGGCGTCGAGCCGCGCGAAGCCCGCGCTGGCCGCGAGGGCGATCGCGGCGACGGCGGCGAGGCTCAGGAGCCATCGCCAGCGGTACAGGATCTCGGCAGCGCTCATCGGGGTCGGCGCAGGGCGCAGCCCGACGCGCTCGCATCATCGTCCCGGTTCGCTGCGCAGCCAGGGCCGATGCGGACAAAGTCGCCGCTCGACCAGGGGCTACCGCGAGCGCCTCCAGGGAGCGCGCGGCGCTGCGCGGTTTCGCGGGTGCCGAAGCGCGCGGGGACCGGGTCGGTCGCGGGCGCGCTCCGGCCTGCCAGCGCGTGCCGACGCCGTCGGCCGGACGGCCGGACCTGCAGGGCTCCGCGGCGCGGTTTTGCGAGCGGAGTTGGGTGCATCTGCGGAGCGGGTTCGAGCGGATGGACCGAAATTCGGTCGGGCCGTGCACGGCGCCTCGCCGGTGCGCGGGAGCGCGAAACGAATCTCCCGATTCCCTGCATTTTCGATGTGTGGGTTGCCTGTAGATCCGAAACATGCACAAGCCCCGAGACGCCAGTCTCTGGCTGCAAGCATCCGACCGCGGCGCTAGTCTGCTCCGCCCCTCCCGACACCCCTCCGACCTGCGGACGCCGCAACTCGCCGCAGCGCACAAGAATATGGCCAGACCGGACACTGTGAACCCCGCGACCTCGAACCGCGTCGAAGCGCCGCGCGCAACGGCGACCGGCCAGCCGCGGCAGGTCGAGGTCCGGCCGATGAAGACGTCCGAGTGGCGCCCGCTGGTGGAGGAGTTCCAGCGAGCCTGCTCCTACCGCGCGACGTGGCAGCTGGTCTCGACGGTCGGGCTCTACGCCACGGTGTGGGCGCTGCTCTACTTCGCCGTCGCGGTCAGCTGGTGGCTCGCCGTGCCGCTGGTCGTGCTGGGCGCCGGCCTCCTCGTGCGGATCTTCATCATCTTCCACGACGCGACCCACGGCTCGTTCTACGCGACGCGACGGGCCAACGACCTCGTCGGCGGGTTCACGGGCGTGCTGGCGCTGACGCCGTATTGGCACTGGCGCGCCGAGCACGCCATCCACCACGGCGCCAACGGGGACCTCGATCGCCGCGGCGTCGGGGACATCTGGACGATGACGGTGAACGAGTACCTGTCGTCCTCGCGGTGGCGCCGCATCGCCTACCGCATCGTGCGAAACCCGATCGCGCTGTTCGTGGTCGCGCCGTTCGTGCTGTTCGTCGTCATGCACCGCTTCTCCCGGGCGAAGGCCAGCGACGCCGAGCGCCGCTCGGTCCGCAACACCAACCTCGCGCTGTTCGCGCTGGTCTGCGTGATGGGGTCGATCTTCGGCTTCGTGCCCTATCTGATCCTGCAGGTCGCGATCATGATGGGCGCGGGCGCGATGGGGATCTGGCTCTTCTACATGCAGCACCAGTTCGAGGACACCTACTGGGAGCGGCACGACGAGTGGGACTACACCGTCGCGGCGCTCGCGGGCAGCTCCTTCCTGAGGCTGCCGAAGGTGCTGCAGTGGTTCTCCGGCAACATCGGCTTCCACCACATCCACCACCTGAGCCCGCGCATCCCCAACTACCACCTCGAGCGCTGCCACAACTCGAGCCAGGTCTTCTCGGCGGTGCCGGTGATGACGTTTTGGTCGAGCTTCCGGTCGCTGCGCCTGCGCCTCTGGGACGAGGCGTCGCAGCGCCTCGTCGGGTGGCGAGAGTTCCGGGAGCTGCGTCAGGCTTCGGCGCGCTGATCCCCGGCGTGAGGGGATTCCCGGCGCGGCGCTGAACCGCGGGCGTCGCCCTCCTAGGATGCGGACGTGGCGACCCGGGTCCTCTCCGCAGCGGATGTCCAGCGCGCGCTGCCGATGACGGCGGCCGTCGAGGCCTGCCGCGCCGCCTTCCGCGCGCTCGCGGCGGGGGAGGTGTCCGCGCCGCCGCGCGTGCACCTGGAGGAGGGCCTGCGCACGACGCTGCTGATGGGCGCCAGCGACGCCGGCGGCCGCATCGCGAAGGTCGTCAACATCTTCCCCGGCAACGCGGCCCGCGGGCTGGCGACGACGACGGGGGTCGTCATGGTGATCGACGGTGAGACCGGCCACACCACCGGGCTCTGTGACGGCGGCGCCCTGACCGCGCTCCGCACCGGCGCCGTCGCGGGGCTCGCGACCCAGCTGCTCGCGCGGCCGGACGCGCGGGTCGGCGCCGTGCTCGGCGCCGGCGGCCAGGCGAGGACCCAGGTCCACGCCATGGCCTGCGTGCGCCCGCTGGAGGAGATCCGCGTCTTCGCGCGCGATCGCGCCCGGCTCGAGCGCTTCGTCGCGGCGTGCGACGAAGAGGTCGAGGCCAGGGTCGTCGCCGCGGCGAGCGCCGCCGAGGCGGTCCGTGGCGCCCTCGTGGTGAGCGCCGCGACGAGCGCGCGATCGCCGGTCCTCGACGGGGACTGGCTCGAAGCGGGCGCGCACGTCAACGGGGTCGGCAGCTTTCGCCTCGACATGCAGGAGCTCGACCGACGCACCGTCGCGCGCGCGTCGCGCGTCGTGGTGGACCTGCGGGAGTCGGCGCTCCACGAGGCAGGAGAGCTGGTCGCCGGCAGCCGCGCGGGCGTGACCGCGTCGTCGGAGTGGCTGGAGCTCGGGGAGCTCCTGGCCGACCCGTCGGCGGGTCGCCGCGGGCCGCAGGACGTGACCCTCTTCAAGTCGGTCGGGCACGCCGTCCAGGACCTGTTCGCCGCGCGCGCGGCGGTCGCGGCGGCCGAAGAGCGCGGCCTCGGGGAGGTCGTCGAGATGGGAGAGGCGTGAGCATGCACAAGATCCAGACCATCGAGGCGCACACCGCGGGCGAGCCGCTGCGGATCATCACGGGCGGGTTCCCCGACCTGGAGGGCGACACGATCCTCGCGCGCCGCGCCTACGCGCGGGAGCACCACGACCAGCTTCGACGCCTGCTGATGCTCGAGCCGCGCGGGCACGCCGACATGTACGGCGCGCTGCTGACGCCGCCCGCGACCCCGGACGGCGACGTCGGCGTGCTGTTCCTGCACAACGAGGGCTACAGCACCATGTGCGGGCACGGGATCCTCGCGCTGACCAAGGTGGGGATCGAAGAGGGCCTGTTCGACGCCGACCCTGCGGCGGTCCGGATCGACACGCCCGCGGGCCGCGTCGTCGCGTCCGCGCAGCTCGACGGCGACCGCGTCCGCAGCGTCTCGTTCGTCAACGTGCCGTCCTTCGTCGATCGTGACGTCACGGTCGACGTGCTGGGGCTCGGCCGCGTCGCCTGCACGATCGCCTACGGCGGCGCGTTCTACGCCTACGTCGAAGCCGCGCCGCTGGGGCTGCAGCTCGACTCCGCGCACGCCGCCGAGCTCGCAGACAAGGGGATGCGCATCAAGCGCGCGGTGGCGGCTGCGTGCCCGCTGCGGCACCCGCGCGGGGCCGACGACCTGAACTTCCTCTACGGGACCATCTTCGTCGCGGCGCAGGAGGGGGCGCACAGCCGCAACGTCTGCGTGTTCGCCGACGGCGAGATCGACCGCTCCCCGACGGGCACCGGCGTCAGCGGTCGGGCGGCGATCCACCACGCGCGGGGGGAGCTGGGGAGCGAGTGGATCACGATCGAGAGCATCCTCGGCACGAGCTTCGACGTCCGGGTCGCGGCCGTGACCGAGGTCTGCGGGCGGCCAGCGGTGGTCCCGGAGGTGCGCGGCGACGCCTTCGTCACCGGCCGCGCCGAGTACTGGCTCGATCCGGAGGACCCCCTCGGCCACGGCTTCCTGCTGCGTTGACGCAGCTCAAGGCTATCCTGCCGGAATGAAGCTCACGTCCGCCTGCATCTGCGCGCTCCTCTTGGTCGGCTGTCAGCCCCCGCCGGCGGCGGCGCCTGCGCCGAGCACGCAGGTCGAAGGAGACCTGCGCGTCTCCTACATGGTCCAGACCAGCGAGCACGAGGCCCAGGGCGACCAAGATCGAAAAGTGCAGCGGATCACGTTCGCCGAGCACTACATCGTGCTCGAAGACGAGGGCGGCGGGCGCGTCCTGCCGATGTCCAGGCTCCAGCGCTTCTCCTGGCGGAACCAGGACTAGGCACGTCGCGGGGTTCGGTCCCGCGCGTGGCCGTCACCCATCGTCGACCGGGAGCTGCGCGGCCAGGGCGCGCGCCGCCGAGAGCAGCGCGCCGAGCGCCGCGTCATCGGGCGCTACGCCGGGGCGCAGCTTGACGTGCCGCATGCGCTTGCCGGTGCCCTGCAGGAGCCCCTCGGGGTCGGGCAGGTCCGCGCCGTGGAAGAAGCCGACGTTGACGTGCGCCCGGAACGCGCCGACGTAGGCGAACGCGACGTCCCCGACGCAGAAGGTCGCGTAGCCGTCGTGCATCCGCTCGAGCACGTCGTCGCCGAGGCCGCGGACGCGCAGCACGGCGTCCACGACGAGGCCGCCGAGCGCGCCGTCGACCGCGCCGGTCCACGCCTCGACTTCGGGACAGCGGCGCGCGGCGCCGGACAGACGGAAGACACGGGGCATGCAGGCGTGAGCCTAGCGCCGGAGCACGAACAGCGCGTTGGGCGTGTGGAACAGGTTGTCCGTCAGCTCTCGGCCCCGCAGCTCGACTCGGCCGCACCGGCCGGGCGTGCGGTAGGGGTCGAGCGCGTAGAAGCGGCCGGCCTGTCGCGTCACCAGGACGTAGTGGTTGCCCCGCTCGTGCATCGGCGCGAAGCGCTCGCGCCCCATGTCCTCGTCGACGCCGACGATGAACACCACGGGCTCAGGGCCCGCGAGCCACGCCTCGACGGCCGCCCGCTTGTCCTGCGGCGTCGCCTCCTGCTGCGCGTAGACCCGCTCCATGCGCAGCCCCAGGGCGGCCAGCACGTCGTGGTACTCGTCGCCTTCGTGGAGCTCCCAGCCGACCAGCGCGCCGTCCTCGTAGCGCGGCCGCGCGGCGCCGAGGATGCCGGGCTCGCCGTCGGTGTTGGCGTGGTGGTAGAGCGCCTCCTGCAGGCGGTGCATGTTGCCGTAGGTCCGCTCGCGCCCGACGCCGAAGCGGTCGGCGGCCGCTTCGAACGAGCCGCCCAGCAGCAGGTAGGCGTTGAGGGTCGCGGCGGTCGAGCAGCGCGCGTGGTCTGCGCGGGTCTCCTCGAGCAGGTCGAGCTGCGAGACGTACGACAGCTGCTCGAGCAGGTCCCGGCCCTCGAGGAGGGCGTCCTCCCGCAGGCCGGGACCCGCCGCGCAGGCGCCGCTCAGGAGCGCGGCGGCGAGCGAGGTCGCCGCGGCGGCGGCGCGTGGGCGGGAGCTGGGCACGCGAGCAACGTAACCGCCCTCCGTCCCGGCGTCCTCGCTTTCCGACGGGCCCGGACCGCGGCACACTGGCGCGCATGGACGTCGTCAACCTGCGCGAGAAGCTCGCGTCGTTCGAGGAGACCTGGGTGCCGAAGATCGTAGGCGAGCTGAACGGCCAGCACGTCAAGGTCGCCAAGCTCGAAGGTGAGTATGTCTGGCACGCGCACGCCGACGAGGACGAGATGTTCCTGGTGGTCGACGGCGAGCTCGAGCTGCAGCTGCGGGACCGCGTCGTGACGCTCGAGCCGGGCGAGTTCTTCATCGTGCCGCGTGGGGTCGAGCACCGCCCGGTCGCGCGAGCGCGCTGCAGCATCGTGCTGTTCGAGCCGGCGTCCGTCCGCAACACGGGCGAGCACGTCGACGAGCGCACGATCGAGCCGGGCGACCTGGAGCGGATCTGATGGGGGGCGAGCTGGTGCGCTGCTGGGCCGGGGTCACCTCCGCGGAGGACGCCGAGCCCTACCTCGACCACCTGCGGCGGGACACCGTGCCGCACCTGCAGCGCCTCGCGGGGTTCCTGGGCGTCGATGTCCTGCGCCGCGACCTCGGCGCGGACGAGGTCGAGTTCGTCGTGCACACGCGCTGGCAGGACCTGGACGCCGTGCGCGCGTTCGCCGGGGACTCGCTCGACGTCGCGGTGGTCCCGCCGGTCGCGGCCGCGCTGCTCAAGCGCTACGACGACGCGGTCGTGCACCGCGTCGTCGCGATGCAGCGCTGAGGCGC
>JBMHDP010000269.1:0-15348 GCA_049889335.1 Planctomycetota bacterium | reverse complement strand
TCGGCGCGGCGCTCACGCAGCGCTATCGCGAGGCGGTGCGCCGTCGCGAGGCGCCCGCTACC
Organism: Planctomycetota bacterium; assembly: GCA_049889335.1. Taxonomy (GTDB): domain Bacteria; phylum Planctomycetota; class UBA1135; order UBA1135; family UBA2386. Next base: position 15,286 of record JBMHDP010000269.1, on the reverse strand, counting down.
ATCGAGCGGACATGATCTACGCTGGCGCGCTGTTCGAGCTGCTGTCCTGCCCTGGCGCGTCCTGTGTCCCGGCGGAGGGCTGGTAGGCGCACATGGGCGACTTCATCGGCGCGTTCGCCCTCGTGCGACGATCGGGACGTTACCTGATGGTGCAGAACGAGCGGGTCATCGGCGGCGTCCCGCAGCGGGTTTGGGACCTGCCGGGCGGGCGCGTCGAGGCCGGTGAGCTGCTCCACGAGGCGGTGCGTCGCGAGCTCGACGAGGAGACGGGTCTGGCCGTCACCTCGACGCCGCAGCTCGCGTTCGTGCAGGAGGGGGAGCGGGTCCTCGGCGGCGACCGCCGCTACGCGTGGCGGTCGTTCTTCTTCTCGGTCGAGGTGGAGGGGGAGCCGCGGGCCGCCAGCGAGGTGCTCGACGTGCGGTGGATGACGCAGGCCGAGGTCGAAGCGGAGTGCACCGCGCCCTACCACGACAGCTTTCGGGCGTGGCTCACCTCGGGCGGCGTGCACTTCTTGAGCGCCTGGCGCGACTGACGCGTTCGCGGTAACCGCTGGGCGTATGCGCGCCCTCCCTGGCATGGGGGCGCTCTCACTCGCGATCTCGGCGCTCGCGCCGCTCTGGTCCTGGACGTCGGACGGAGAGCCGCTACGGCTGGGGCTGCGGGTGCCTCGCGACGTGCTGGTCCGGGGCCTGAGCTTGGCGGGGGGTGGAGCGATGCAGTGGCGGCTGCTGCCGCTCGGCCCGGGGGCACCGCCGGGGACCGAGACGGCCGCCGCTCCGCTGGAGGACGAGGTCTGGATCGAGGTGGGGATCTGCGCGCCGCGGGGGCGCGTGCGCCTGATGGTCGGCGGCGCGGCGCCGACGCCGAGGGGCGCGGGGCCGGCGTTCGTGCTCCGGATGGAGGCGCGTCGCGGCGCCGAAGGCGTGACGTCTCTGGCGCGCTGGGAGTGGGTCGACGGCTCGGTCGACGAGCGCGTCCGGACGGTCTTCTCGACCGCCAGCGCGGTCGGCGGGGAGCACTACCAGGCGGGCGAGGCGCGGACCCTGCAGTCGCCCGGCCTGGATCGCCGCGCGCGCTGGTGGCGCGAGCGCGGCCGCGTCGAGGCGGCCCGGTGCGGGCTGCTGCCTGTCGGCCGCAGGCCGGGACGCTCGCGCGGCGCGGCGGCGCTCGTCCGGCGCCGGCTCAACGAGGCGGTCGCCGCGCTGGTCGAGCTCCCCGGTCAGCGCGGCGCCGGGGACTACGCCCGGAGAGACGGCGAGGTGACCAACCTGGAATACGACACGACCTTCGCGCTGCTTCGCTGCGCGGTCGCCTCCCGCAACCGACGCGCCTTCGTCCTGGCGCAGCGCGGCGCGCGACACCTGCGGGATCGGGACCTCGACGCGCGCACCGGCCTCCCGTTCCTGCACGGCGCGACGCACCGCAGCGGGCGGGTCGAGAGCGGCCACGCCTGGCTGCAGGGGATGCTCTGGATCGGGCTGCTGACCGCGGACGACGGCGCGCTCGCGGCGGCGCGCGCGCTGGGGCGCGCCCTCGCGGCGCACCTCCCAGTCGGGCGGCGGCGTCAGGAGCGGCTGCGGAGCTACGCGTGGCCGCTGCTGGAGGCGGAGGCGCTGCTCCGCGTCGCGCACGACCCGGTCGTCGCGCGCGCCGCGGACCGGCTGGCCGTCGCGATCGCCGCGCGCTTCGACGCGCGCGCTCGGACGTGGCGCTTCGGCGAGGGGGAGGAGCCGCGCGGGGTCTACCTGGAGCGATCCTGGCTCACGGCGGGGCTGCTGATCCCGGCGCTCCGGTCCCACCTGCGGCGGCGGGCGGACCCGGCGCTCCGGTCCCAGGTGGAGCTCGTCGCGCGGGGCCTCGTGAGGTCGATCGGCAGCGGCGCCCGCGGCCTTCCGACTCACTACCGACTGCGCCAGGGCCGCGCGTTCGCGCACCACTTCGAGCTCGGCACGCCGCGGAGCGCGTGGCTGCTCGAGGCGCTCTCCGCGCGCAGCCAGCGCCGGCTGCTCGAGCGCGCGAACCTACGTCGGGCGTCGTTCGACCTGCTCGCAGCGGACAGCCCGGATCTGGCGACCGAGTTCACGCTGGTGGCGCGCTGCGACTGGGTCTGGCGGTGAGTGCGCGCTCGTCGGCGCCTGGGTGCCTCGCGGCGCCTCGCGAGGAGCGAGATCCTGCCGCGGAGAGGGAACTCGTAGCGGACAGGGAGCTCGTCGCGGACAGGGAACTCGCCGCGGAGAGGGCACACGCCGCGGGGCGGGGCGTCGGCTGGTCTGGGCCGCCTGCGGGGACCGAGGTGCTCACAGCCGCCGCCGCGTGGGCGACAGCGGGAGGGCGGCCGAGGTGGGTCAGCCGCCGAGCTGAACGGTGCCGAGCAGGTCGCGTTCACCGCGCAGCACGACGAACTTCAGCTCCTTGTTGCGCTGCTCCTGGCAGAGCCTCGCGAGGTCGACGCGCGAGTGCAGCGGCAGCTCACGCTCCCCGAAGCGACCTGGCAGGACGACGCCGAGGATCAGGTCGCCCGCCTCGAGGCCGGTGCGGTCCGCCGGCGCGTCCGGCAGGACCTGGGTGACCCGCAGGGTCGCGGGGAACAGCGCGACGCGGCGGAGCCCGCTGCCGCGGTAGAACGCATACGTCGCGTCGCGCACGAGCCGCCGATTCTCCTCGACGTCGACCTCTTCGACGCGCGCCCCCATCCCGGACAGGATCGCGCCGTCGGCGCGCGACATCGGCGCAGCCTTCATCCGCATCGGCCGGCCGCTCCGCTCGAGGCTCATGTCGACCGAGCGGGCCTCGGACAGGTCGAAGAAGTGGCGCAGGTAGTCGATCGAGGTCCGGACTTCCCGGTCCCCGATCCGCTTGAGGACGTCGCCGACGCGGACGCCCGCGCGCTGCGCGGGGCCGCCGCGCGCGACCTGGTCGACCACGACGGCGCCGGCGCGGTCGGCGACCTCGAGGCCCAGCCAGGGGGCGTCGCCGCTGGCGACGAAGCTCGTGCTCTGCAGCAGCTCGCGCTGGAACTCCTTGCGGACCACGTCCATGGGAATCGCGAAGCCGATGTTCTCGGCGCCGGCCGACATGGCGTTGTTGATCCCGACCAGGCGGCCCGTGATGTCGAGCAGCGCGCCGCCGCTGTTGCCCTGGTTGATGGCTGCGTCGGTCTGCAGCAGGTCCTCGTACTCACGCACGACGCCGTCGGGGGCCCGCACCTGGATGGAGCGCCCGGCGGCCGAGAGCACGCCGCTGGTGACGGTGTTGGCGTGTCCCTGTGGGTTGCCGATGGCGATGACCGTCTCCCCGATCATCAGGTCGGCCGAGCGGCCGATCTCGATCGGCTGCACCCGTTCGTCGCCTTCGAGCTTCAGCTGCAGCAGCGCGAGGTCGCGGGTCGGGGTCGAGCTGAGCACGCGCGCCTCGCGTTCGCGACCGTCGCGGAGCTTGACCAGCACTCCGTAGCTGCGGCCCCGGCGTTCGCCGAGGAGCACGGGCGCGATCACGTGCCAGTTGGTGATCACGAGGCCGCTGTCGTCGAGCAGCACGCCGGAGCCCTGTCCTTCGGTGACCGGCTGCCGCCTGGCCAGCTGGTTCTGCAGGTAGATGCTGACGACGCTGTCGGCCGCGCGCTGCACGGCCCGCACGACCGGGGTGGTGCGCAGCGCCCGGTCGTCCTCGTCGGGCTCGACGACCTGCAGCGGTGAGCCGCGCTCCGTGAGCGAACGTCCCTGGCTGGGCGCGGGTGCTGCCAGCAGCAGGACGACGGGGGAGACCAGCGGGATCAGCGTGCGCATGGGGGGCTCGACGAACAGGGGCGCGGATCGCTCCCGCTCGGTCGCAAACAACCTGCGGGACGGCGCCCACCGTAGGCGATCGGCGCTGTCCCGGCACCTGGGGGCCTGCGACAATGCCGGCGCATGTTCTACCGCTTCGACACCGAGGTTCCCCTGCGATGGGTCGACGTGGACTCCGCCGGAGTCGTCAACAACGCCGTCTATCTCAGCATGATGGAGCAGGCGCGCTACGCCTACTTCACCCACCTGGGGCTGATGACCGACCACGTCGTCCCGTTCGTGCTGGCGCAGGCGACCGTGCAGTGGCTGCGCCCGGGCCGCATGGGCATGCAGGTGAGCGTCGCCGCGGCGACGACGCGGCTCGGCAACACGAGCTTCGAGATGCGCTACGAGGTGCGGTCCGGCGAGGAGGTCCTCTGCAAGGGGGAGGCGACGCTGGTCTTCGTGGACGCGGCGCTGCGGCCGAGCCCGATCCCTGCGTCCTTCCGGGAGACCGTGGCGCAGTTCGAAGAGCTCGAAGGCTGAGGCCGGCGGCGGCGGCATTCCGGTTGTTCCGACAGCGCCCGTGGCCCACCCGTCGTAATGTGGCACCCGATGCGAACCCTGCAGATGTGCTTCTGCGCGCTCGCGCTCGCGGCGACGACGCCGCAGCTCCAGGCGCAGGACGAGGCCGTGGAGGAGTACCAGGAGCTGCTCGCCAGCGGTCAGAAGAGGCTGCTCGCGGGGCGGCTGCTCGAGGCCGAGCAGGCCTTCGAAGAGCTCTTCGAGTACCTGGTCGAGGACGGGGTCGAGCCGGACGACCGCTTCTATGTGGCCGCGACCGTGGGCATGCAGACGATCGAGCTGCGGCGGGGAGAATACGAGGCGGCCCAGCGCGGCCTGCTGCGGCTGCCTGCCAGCGCGCGCGCCACGCCCGCCGTGGTCCGCGCGCTCGCGGAGTGCCACCGGCGGCTCGGCCGCTACGGCGAGGCCGCGACCTTGCTGCGACAGCTGTCCGAGCGGGACCCGACCGACGCGCGGGCGCGCTACCAGCTCGCGCGCGTGCTGCGCGATGACGGGCAACGGGACGCTGCGCAGCAGCTCTGGGCACAAAACGCGGCGCTGGAGCCCGACCCCGAAGACGCGCTCCAGCTCGCCTACGTGGGGCGGTCGCTCTACGAGCTCGGCGGCCGCCGCAACTTCGAGCGGGCCAGCCGGTTGTTCGTCGACAGCATGCGCCTCGCGCCCGAGCGGCCCGAGGCGCGGACCGCGCTCGGGCTGCTGAAGTACGAGGCCTACGGGGAGGCGGCGGGGTTCCCGTCCGGCGAGAAGGACCTGAAGAAGGTCCTCGACGTCAACGGAGACGACGAGGAGGCGCTGCTGACCTTGTTCCGGATCCGGCGCGCCAACATGGTCCTGGACGGCGCGAAGACCGAGGCGTTCCTCAACCGGGTCCTCGACCGCAACCCCCGCTGCGTGGACGCGCTGCTGCTGCGCGCTGTCGCGGTGCTCGACGACCGCCGCTTCGAGGAGGCGGCGCGGCGGCTCGACGCGGTGCTCGAGATCGATCCGAACCACCGCCTGACGCTCTGCCACCGCGCGGCGGCCGCGATGATGCTGCACGACGACGACGGCTACGCCGCGTTCCGGGCGCGCGCCGTCGCGGGCGACGCCGGCTGGCCGGACTGTGACCGCGTGGTCGGCGAACACCTCGCCGCCCTCTACCGCTTCGCGGACTCCGTGCCGTTCTTCGAGGCGGCTCTCGCGCTCGACGAAGACGACGTGCCGTCGATCCACGGCCTCGCCAAGTCGCTGGTCTACTGCGGCGAGGGCGCCCGCGCGCGCGACCTGCTGCTGCGCGCCCAGGAGGTCGAGAAGGCGATGATCGACCCTTGGCGGAACAACGCCATCGCCGTCCAGGAACTGCTCGAGGAGGAGTACGAGACCGTCCAGAACGGCCCGTTCCAGATGCTGCTGCACAAGCAGGACTCGGAGGTCCTGCGGGCCTACCTGCTCCCGATCCACGTCGAGGCCGTGGAGGTGCTGGGCAAGAAGTACGGTTGGCAGCCAGAGGTCGACACGACCGTCGAGGTGTTCCACACGTGGGACGACTTCTCCGTCCGCACGATCGGCTTCCGCGGCTTCACCGCGTTGGGCGCCTGCTTCGGACGCCTGATCACGCTGGTGTCGCCGGTCGACCGGGACCTGCGTCGACAGGACTTCATGTGGGAGGCGACCGCGTGGCACGAGTACACCCACGTCCTGACCCTCGGCGTCAGCAACAGCCGGGTGCCGCGGTGGCTCACCGAGGGCTTCTCGGTCTACGAGGAGCGCGCGCGCGACAAGTCGTGGGAGCGCGGGATGGACCGCGAGCTGTTCGACGCCTTCCACAACCGCGACATCCCGCCGGTGCGGCTGATGAACCGCCTGTTCCGCGGGCCGCGGATCCTCTTCGGCTACTACCAGGGCGGCCTGATCGTCGAGCTGATCACCAAGAAGTACGGGTTCGACAAGGCGCTCGAACTGCTGCGGGCCTTCGGGGACGACCAGGGCATCGAGCGCGCGTTCGAGCGCGCGGTCGGCATGAGCTCCCGCCAGTTCGACCGTGAGCTGTTGGCCTACGTCGAGCAGGACCTGCTGCGCGGCATCCGGCTCGTGCCGCGCTTCGACGCGGCGACGGTCGGGCGGCTCGCTGCGGCGGCCCGCAAGGACGCGCGCGACCTCGACGCGCGGGTCAACCTGGCGTGGGCCGGGCTCCAACAGAACAACCCCGTCGACGCCGGGCGCTGGCTCGCCGAGGTCCTGCGCGTCGACCCCGAGCACCCGGGCGGCATGCTCGTCCGCGCCGAGATGTTGCGCCGGCGCAAGCAGCTGGAAGCGGCTGTCGAGCACTACGAGCGGGGCTTCCGCGGCGGCGCCGACGACTTCGACTCGCGCATCCGCTGTGGGGAGGTCCTGCTCGAGCTGGGCCGGACCGAGGCGGCCGAGGACATGTTCCAGCGCGCGAAGGCGTGCTGGCCCTCCTGCACCGAGCAGGCGACCGCGCCGGAGCTGCGGCTGGCCCGCATCTACCGGGACCAGGGAGACCGCACCCGGGCGCAGATGGAGATGAAGGCCTACGTGCGGCGCACGGCGCGCGCCTTCGCCCCCCGCTACACGCTCGCCGAATTCGAGCGTGAGGCCGGCAACCGCGACGAGGAGCTCCGCCTGCTCCGCGAGTGCAACCGCATCGACCCGTTCTACCGCCAGCTGCACGAGCGCATGGGGGCCGCCTACGCGGCGCTCGGGCGCGACGCCGAAGCCGCGCGCGAGTACGAGGTCGCCGCGGCGGTGCAGCCGCAGCAGGACCGCGCCTACCTCGCGCCGGACGGCGCGGCGCCCGCCGAGGACAGCGAAGAAGAGCGCGCGGCGCGCGGCCGGCTCTTGCTCGAGGCCGCCAAGCTGCGGCATCGGATCGGCGACACGGAGCGGCGCGATACCTTGCTGCAGCGCGTGCTGCAAGAGGCGACCGGGACGGACGCTGCGGCCACGGCGCGCGACCTGGAGCAGGAGTGGCGTCGCTGATCTCAGACGGGTAGCGTTGCCGGGCCGCCCTCGGCGCACGCGGCCTGCACGTCGTGACGCCGAGGCGCGCCTCCGGTCATGCTCCCGTTGCTCGAAGAAAGTTGGAACCGCGTGCAGCCCGCGCTGCGCGACCGCGTCGGGACGGCGACGTTCGAGGCGTGGCTCGCGGGGCTCCGGCCGGTGCTGCTCGAGCGCGGCACCGTCTACTTCGAAGCCGAGACCCGGCTCGCCGCCGACCGCGTGCGCGCCCTGTTCCGCGGGGCGATCGCCCAGGTGCTGTCCAAGGACTTCGGGACCGCGCTGAAAGTCGAGATCCAGTCCGAGGACACCGGCCGCTTTGACGTCCTGGAGGTCTCGCCGCAGCAGCCCGTCATCGACGACGGCAACCGCACCGCGCACCTCGTGCTCAAGAGCCTGATCCCCGAGCAGGACCGGCTGCCGTTCGCCGGGGAGGCGCCGCGAGCGCGGCTGGTGCCCGCCAGCCTCTACGTCCTCCACGGGCCCTCGGGCGTCGGCAAGACCTTCCTGCTGCGCTGGTGGCGCGAGCAGATGCCGCAGCGGGCGATCTGGTTCGAGCTGCCGGAGCTGCTCAAGGTTTTCCAGCGCGTGCACCAGGACAAGCGCGTCCCGCAGCTCTTCGAGGAGTTGACCGCCGCGCTGCCGCTCGTGGTGGACGAGGCGCACCGGATCGCGCGGAAGCCGAAGCTGCAGGCGTTCCTGCAGCAGGTGCTGGAGGCGCGCGAGGCGCACGGGGCGCCGACGATCCTCGCCTCCCGATGGCACCCCAAGGACGTGCGCGACCTCGACCCGTCGCTCCAGTCTGCGTGGATGGCCGGCTTCGTCGCCGGGATCGAGCGGCCCGGACCGCTCGGGCGCCTCCGCTACCTGCGCGCGCTGGAGGGCTCGCCGTCGCGCAACGGCCGCGCGCCTCAGATCGAGTCCCTCGCCCAGAAGACGGTCGGCGGCTACCCCGAGCTCCGCGCGGCCTGGGCGCGCTCGCGCGGCGCGGCGCTGCCCAAGCGTTACCTCGAGCTGATCGACCCGCGGGCGGTGTTCCAGCGCGTCCGGGACCAGGTCGCGGACCGCTTCGACGTCTGCCCGAACGCGCTCTGCGGCAAGAGCCAGAGCCGCTCGGTCTCGCGCGCCCGGAAGGTGCTCGCGAAGATCTGCCAGCAGCAGGGGCTGAAGGGCAGCGAGATCGGCAACTTCCTCGGGCGCACCCGCGCAGCCGTGAGCTACATGATCCTCTCCTTGGAGAAGGACCTCGACGCCTCGCCGGACCTCCGCCGCCTCGTCGAGGAGCTGCAGTGACCTGCTACGTCGCGCTCGACGGCCCGGACGGGTGCGGCAAGAGCACCCAGGCGGCCGCGCTCGCGACGTGGCTCGACGCCGAGGGCGCCGACGTGCTGCACGTGCGAGAGCCCGGCTCGACGCCGGTCGGCGAGGCGCTCCGGTCGCTGCTGCTGTCCCCGGACACGGGGGATCTGCAGCCGGTCACCGAGGCGCTGCTGTTCTCGGCGGCCCGGGCCGAGCTGGTGCACCGCGTCGTGGCGCCGGCGCTCGCCGCCGGCAAGGTGGTGGTGGCCGAGCGCTGCTACTTGTCCACCGTCGTCTACCAGGTGCTCGCCGGCGCGCACGCCGCAGGGAGTGGCGTGGAGCTGCGCTGGTTCGAGGACCTGACGCGACGGGTGCAGGGCGCGTGCCTGCCCGACGCGATCTTCGTCCTCGACGTGCCCGAGCAGGTCTCGGCCCAGCGGCGCGGGCGCCGGCGCGACCCGGCGGACCGCATCGAAGGCCGCGACGCGTCGTTCCACCAGCGCGTCCGCGAGGGCTACCTGCAGGCAGCCGCGCGCGAGCCGCGGGCCGAGGTGCTGGACGCCGCCGGCTCGTTCGACGGCCTGCAGGGCGCGCTCCGCGAGCGGGTCCTGGCCCTGAGCAGCAGGAGCCTCGCGTGAGCGCGCGCTGGGTCCGGCAGGCGAAGCGCAAGAGCGCCTCGGAGCCTGACCTCGGCGAGGAGGTGCGCATGACGCGGCGGCTGCAGCGGCCGCTCGGTCAGGGCGCGGCGCTCGAGCGCTGGGTGCGGATGGCCCGTCGACGCCTGCTGCCGCACGGCGTGGTGGTGGAGGGGCCGCCCGGCGCCGGCAAGACGGTGGTCCTGCAGTACCTGACGGCGGCGCTGCTGTGTCCCTCCGAGCTCGACCCCGACGAGCCGTGCGGGATGTGTCGGACGTGCACGCGGATCGCGAACGAGCTGCACCCCGACGTGCAGGTGATCCGACGCCCGCGTGACGAGGCCGAGTTCGTCAAGAACGAGACCAGCTACCACCGCGTCACCGTGCACCAGGTGCGCGCGGTCCAGGAGCGGCTGCTGCAGCACGCGATGGAGGGCGGGGCCCGCGTCGCGGCGTTCGTCGAAGCCAACCGCATCGAAGAAGACGGCCAGAACATGCTGCTCAAGACGCTCGAGGAGCCCGGCGAAGACACCTTCCTGCTGCTCGAGACCTCGCGCCCGGAGCAGCTGCTGGAGACGGTGCGGTCGCGCGTGCAGCGGCTGCGCGTGCGGCCGCTGTCCGACGAGGTGCTCCGTGGAGAACTCGAGCAAAGAATTCCCCAAGATTTTGCACGGTTCGATGACATCGTGGCGGTCAGCCACGGGAGCCTCGGGCAGGCCCTGCGGGCGGCAACCGAACATGCGGTACAGCTCCATGATCTGGTGCGCGGGTGGTTCGCCGAGACCCAGACCTTGCGCCCGATCGCGACCGCGCAGCAGGCCCTGCAGGGGGTGACCGAACGCCGCGAAGAGGTCGAGCGCGCCCGGATGTTCCTGTGGTTCCTGCGCGCGGAGCTGCGCCGGCAGCGGGACAGGGTTGCAGCGTCGGGAGACGGTTCCTACCCTCCCGCGCCGCTGGACCCATGGACCACGTGGCTCGAACGAACGCTGCAGGCAGAACGAGACCTCGATCTGCTGCTCCCGCCCGAACAGGTGCTCGCCGCCTGTTTGGCGCAGCTGTTCTGACGAGCTGCACCGGCTCCGCCGCGCGGGATGGTCACCCGCGCAGCGCGGAGCGACCGGTCGCACGGGATCCACGGCGCGCCGGTGGGCGCGCAGCGCTGGGGATGGCGCGGCGAAGCGGTCACTTCGTCACGCTCAAGGGCGGTTCCCGATGTGTCGATAGGGTGGCTCTGTCGCCGCCGCTTCGTCCGAAGAGGAACCGTGTCGATGGCCGGAACTGAACAAGACCTGCTCGAAGACAAGATCCAGATGGTGCGGCGGCGGGACCGACGGTTCTCGCGGCACGCCTACTACTTCGTGCTCGACGCGCTCGACTACACGATGACGCACTTCGGGCGTGATCAGCTGACGGGCGAGGACCGCCACGTCGGCGGCCGCGAGCTGATCGTCGGCATCAAGGACTACGCCTCGGAGCAGTTCGGCCCGATGGCTGCGATGGTGTTCGAGCGCTGGGGCGTCAAGGGCGCGAGCGACTTCGGCGAGATCGTCTTCAACCTGATCGACGTCGAGCTGCTCAGCCGCCGTCCGTGCGACAGCCGCCTCGACTTCGTGGACGGCATCGACTTCCGCGAGACCTTCGACGCGAAGCACCGCGAGCACCTCGACAGCATCGCCGAGCGCTGATCCGCAGCGTGCGTCGGGCGGGCCCAGGCCCTAAAACCTGGGGTCGAGGTCTCCATGCCCTACACACGCAAGCTGCTCTCGGCGTCGCTGACGCTCTCCCTCGTCCTCGGCGTCGCCGCCCAGCAACCCGCGGGCTGGCGCGAGCCCGGCGCCACGATCACGTCGCTCGTCACCGCGCCGCCCGCGCCCTCGGCGTCGCTGTCGCCGCAAGGCGGGCTGCTGGTGCTGAGCACGCGCGAGGCCCTGCCGGACCTGGAGGTGGTCGCGCGCCCGCACCTCAAGCTCGCGGGCATGCGGATCGACGGCGAGACCTACGGCCGTCAGCTCAGCACGCGCACGACGTCGCTCACGATCCAGGAGCTGCCGCGCGGCGAAGCGCACGAGGTGCCGATCGAGCCCGACCACTGGAGCGGGCCGATCTGGACCGCCGACGAGCGCGCCTTCGCGCTGGTGCGCGCGCGGGAGGGCGGCGGCGAGCTCTACGTCTGCGACCCCTGGAACGCGCCGCCGAAGAAGGTCGAGGGGGTGCGCCTCAACCAGGTCCTCGGCGGCGCGGTGCAGTGGCTGCCGGACCAGCGCCGCCTGCTCGTCAAGACGGTCGTCGCCGGGGAGCGGCCGGAGCGGCCGCGCGTGCCGGCGGGGCCGATCGTGCAGCAGACCGTGCGCGACCAGAACGCGCAGGTGCGCACCTACCAGGACCTGCTGCAGGACAGCCACGACGAAGACCTGCTCGAGTTCTACGGCCGCAGCCAGCTCGCGATCGTCGAGGGCGAGCAGGTCCGCGAGCTCGGCGCGCCCCGGCTCTACTCGAGCGTCCGGCCGTCGCCCGACGGCACCCTGCTGCTCACCACGGTCGTCGAGCGCCCGTTCTCCTTCGTCGTCCCGATGAGCCGCTTCCCGCGCCGGACCGAGGTGCTCGACCTCTCGGGCGAGGTGCGGCGGGAGGTCTGCCGCGACCGGCTGAACGACGCCATCCCGATCGGCGGCGTGCAGCGCGGCCCGCGCAGCGTCGGCTGGGTCACGACGGCGCAGCACGCGCTCTACTGGTTCGAGGCGCAGGACGACGGCGACCCGAAGAAGCAGGTGCCGCACCGGGACTTCGCGTTCCTGCTGGCCGAGCCCGAAGGGACCCCGCGGCTCTGGTACAAGACCGAGCTGCGGGCCGGGCGGGTGCAGTTCGGCGGCGACGGCCAGCTGGTGCTGACGAGCGAGATGGACCGCAAGACGCGCACCGAGCGGGTCTGGCGGCGAGACCTGACGCGCCCGGGCGAGTCCGGCGAGCTGCTCTACGAGCGCTCGATGCAGGACGCGTACAGCGACCCGGGGCGGCCGATGTCCGAGCAGACGCTGGACGGACGGCGCGTGCTCCGGCAGCGCGACGGCAAGCTCCTGTGGACCGGGCAGGGCGCGTCGCCGGCCGGCAACCGACCGTTCCTGGTCCGCTGGGACATCGCGTCCGGCGACAAGCAGGAGCTGTTCCGCTCCGGGGCCGCGCGCTACGAGACGGTGCTCGGCATGGTGCGCGGCAGCGAGGACGAGCTGCTGCTCCGCAGCGAGAGCCCGAGCGCGCCGCCCGAGCTCGTCTACCTCGACCGCGCGACCGGTCGCCGCGTCGTGCTGCGCCGCGACGTCGACCCGGCCGCGGCGTTCACGGCCAAGATCCAGAAGCGGCTGGTGCGCTACGAGCGCGAGGACGGCGTGCCGATGAGCGGCACGCTCTACCTGCCGCCGGGCTACCAGGACGGGGACAAGCTGCCGTGCCTGTTGTGGGCCTACCCGCGCGAGTACACCAAGGCGAGCGACGCGGGCCAGGTCCGCGCGACGCCCAACCGCTACCTCAAGATGCGCGGCAGCTCCCACCTGTTCATGCTGCTCCAGGGCTACGCGGTGTTCGACAACGCCTCGATGCCGATCGTCGGCCCGCGGCGGAGCGCCAACGACACGTTCGTCGAGCAGGTGCGGATGAACGCGCGCGCCGCGATCCAGGCGCTGGGCGACGAGGGCTGCGTCGACACCGAGAAGGTCGCGGTCGCCGGCCACAGCTACGGCGCCTTCATGACCGCCAACCTGCTGGCGCACAGCGACCTGTTCTGCTGCGGCATCGCGCGCTCCGGCGCCTACAACCGCTCGCTGACGCCGTTCGGCTTCCAGAACGAGGAGCGGACGTTCTGGGAGGCGCCCGAGATCTACTTCGCGATGTCGCCGTTCATGCACGCGCAGAAGATCAACGAGCCGATCCTGCTGATCCACGGCCGGGACGACAACAACGCCGGGACCTTCCCGATCCAGAGCAAGCGCCTCTACGGCGCGCTCAAGGGCCACGGGGCGACCGCGCGGCTGTGCTTCCTGCCGTTCGAGTCGCACGGCTACCGCGGCCGGCAGTCGGTCCTGCACTGCCTCGCCGAGATGGCGGACTGGCTCGACCAGCACTGCAAGGGCGCGGGGCGCTGACCTCGGCGCCCGCGGCGGAGCGCGCCGCGGCGCAGGCCGGCGCCGCGGCTCAGACCTTCGTCAGCTCGAAGCCGCGCCGGTACTCCTTCTGGACCAGCGAGTTCGCGTAGTCGTCGTTGGTGACGCGCAGGTTCGCGGCGTCCCACTCGATGCGCTTGCCGCAGCGCAGGGCGAGGTTGCCGAGCAGGATGGACTCGGTGAAGGGCGCAGCGTACTCGAAGTTCGCCATCGGCTGCGTGCCGGCCAGGATGCCGTCAAGCCACTCCTTGTGGATGCCGGGCGAGCGCGGCAGCGACTTCGGCGGCGGGGTGAAGTCCTCGAACTTCTCCTTGGGGTAGAGGTCGAAGCGCTCGCCGTAGTCGGTGGGCGAGTAGAGCTTGCCCTCGTCGCCGACCAGCAGGAAGCCGCCGGCGCGGAGCTTCACGCCGGGCAGCAGGTTCGCGGGCGGCAGCTTGCCGCCGTCGTACCACGTCATGTCGACCGCGGCCCGGTCGCCCTTCGTGGGGAAGTGGAACCGGATCACCGAGCTCTTCGGCGCCATGTAGTCAGTCCCGCCCTCGCTCTCGGCCTCGACCCAGCTCGGGTCGCCCAGGTTCAGCGCGTAGAACGGCATGTTGGCGATGTGGCAGGCCATGTCGCCGAGCGCGCCCGTGCCGAAGTCCCAGAAGCCGCGCCAGTGGAACGGACAGTAGCCCTTGAAGCCGGTCTCCGGCTTGCCCTTGGCGTAGCTGCGCCACGCCGCCGGGCCGAGCCACAGGTCCCACCGGAACGACGCCGGGATCGCGTCGATGTGGGTCGGCTTCTCGAGGCCCTGCGGCCAGATCGGGCGGTTGGTCCAGACGTGGACCTCGCGGACGGTGCCGATGGCGCCGGCGCGCACGCACTCGACCGCGCTGCGCAGCCCGTCGAGGCAGGTCCCCTGGTTGCCCATCGAGGTGATCACGCCGCTCTTGCGCGCGGCGTCGCGCAGCAGGCGCGCCTCGGCGACCGTGTGGGTCAGCGGCTTCTGCACGAAGACGTGGATGCCCTTACTCATGGCCATCAGCGCGGGGCCGGCGTGGCTGTGGTCGGGCGTGCTCACGGTCACCGCGTCGAGCTGCTCCTTGTCGAGCATCTCGCGGTAGTCGTGGTAGTAGGTCGCGTCGGGGTGCTCTTCCCGCGCGGTCTTGCTCTTGCCGTCGTCGACGTCGCAGAGCGCGACGATGTCGTGCTCCTTGGCGCACGCGCGCATGTCGCTCAGGCCTTTGCCGCCGCAGCCGATCACGCCGATCCGGAGCCGGTCGCCGGGGCGGCGCGCGGCGCGGGTCGACGAGGTCTGGCAGGACGCCAGCGCGGCGGCGCCGCCGATCGCGGCGCTGCTGATCAGGAAGTCACGACGGGTCGAGTTGGACATGCCGGGACTGTAACGGCTCGCCGGCGCGGGTCACGCGCGAGCCCGCGGCGCGCCGGCCGCTACTTGGGCTCCTTGCCGTGCTCGATGACCTTCCAGCGGTCGCCGTAGACGAACTCCGGCGACTGCTCGTAGTCGTGGCACTGGGTGCACATCACCGACGGCGTCAGCCCGCCGAGGATGCCCATGGCCTTCTGGCCGCCGCTCTGCACGTGGTCGAGGCCCGGACCGTGGCATCGCTCGCAGCCGACGTCCTGGAGGTGGGGGGTCTTCTCGGCGCTGACGAAGCCCGTCTGCTGGCCGTAGCCGACGACGTGGCACCCGACGCAGTCCGGATACTTCGTCACCGGCCAGCCGTAGCGCTTGGGGTCGTTCTCGGCGTCGACCAGCGTCTGCCACGCGTGGGCGTGCTTGCTCTGCTGCCAGGCCGTCATCGCCGAAGGGTGGCAGCCGCCGCACTGCGCGCTGCCGACGTAGCT
>JBMHDP010000268.1:0-2538 GCA_049889335.1 Planctomycetota bacterium | reverse complement strand
CCGAACGGCCAGGGCGCGCCCTCGAGGTCGGTTTCGCCGACCTCGAGGCGCGCGTCGTCGAGGGCGCGCAGCGCCTCGCAGCGCCGGTCGACGGCGGTCACCGTGCAGCCGCGGTCGGCGAAGAGCCGCGCGTGCCGGCCGCCGCCCGCCGCGACGTCGAGCACGCTCGCGCCCGCCGGGACGTGCGCGGCCCAAGCGGCGATCGTGGGCTCCGGCGCGGCCCCGCGATGGTGCGCGTCCATGCCGGCAACCTACACTGGCGTCATGGGACGAATCGAGACCTCGCGCCGCGTCGCGGCCTCCGTCGAGCGCGTGTTCGACGTGATCGCGCACGCGGAGAACTTTCGCGAAGCGGTCCCCGAGATCGTGGCTGTCGAGTTCACGTCGGCCACGAAGCGCGGCGTGGGGACGCGCTTCCGGGAGACGCGCCGCATGGGCAAGCGTGAGGCGACGGTCGAGCTGGAGGTCGCCGGCTACGCGCCCAACGAGCACGTGCGCATCGTCTCCGATGCGGGCGGGACAATTTGGGACACGACGTTTCGGGTGAGGTCGAGCGGCGACGGCGCAGAGCTCGTCATGGTGATGGAGGACCGGCCGCACAAGCTGCTGGCCAGGCTGTTCACGCCGCTCATCCGGCCGATGGTCCGCCGCGCCGTCGAGCGCGACATGGACGCCGTGCGCGCCTACTGCGAGGCCGCCGCCGTCGGCGCTTAGTCCTTGGGTACGTTCGCGCTAGAGCGTGCGGCCGCCGATCGGACCAGCCCGCGCTCGCTCCACTGCGCGAGCCCCGCTATCCTGCTCGCCCCCATGACCGAGTCCAACAAGGTGCTCGCGACGTTCGAAGTGAACGGCGAGCCACACGAGGTGGCCTTCCGCCCGCACAAGACCCTGCTGGAGGTCCTCCGCGAGGAGATGAACCTGACCGGCACCAAGCACGGCTGCGAGCTGGGCGAGTGCGGCACCTGCACGGTGCAGATCGACGGCACCCCGGTGCTCAGCTGCCTCGTGCTGGCGGTCGACGCGGTCGGCAAGGACGTGCGCACCGTCGAGGGGCTCGCGTGCGGCAGCGACCTCGCGCCGCTGCAGGACTGCATGGCCGACCTCGGCGGCGCGCAGTGCGGCTACTGCACCCCAGGCGTGCTGATGGCCGCCGACGCGCTGCTCAAGGACAACGTCAACCCGACGCGCGAGGAGATCCAGGAGGCGCTGGCGGGCAACCTCTGCCGCTGCACGGGCTACCTGAAGATCTTCGAGGCCGTCGAGCTCGCGGCTGCGCGGATGCGCGGCGAGGACGCCGAGCCGAGCAAGGAGTCGATCTATGGTTCTTGATGACCCGAAGGCCCGCACCGACGGTGAGTCGACGCCCAAGGCTCGCGACGACGCGCCCTGGCAGCACGACAAGAAGAAGGACGAGCTCGAGCACGTCGGCAAGCCGATCCGCAAGGTCGACGCGCGCAGCAAGGTCTCCGGTCTGACGCAGTTCGCCGATGACATGACGCTGCCGCGCATGCTGCACATGAAGCTGCTGCGCAGCACCATGGCGCACGCCGAGATCGTCAAGATCGACACCTCGAAGGCCGAGGCGCTGCCCGGCGTCAAGGGCGTGCTGACGGGCAAGGACATGCCGACGCCGTTCGGCATCCTGCCGGTCAGCCAGGACGAGCACGCGCTCTGCCCCGACCAGGTCCGCTTCGTGGGCGACCCGGTGGTCGCGATCGCCGCGACCGAGGAAGAGACCGCGTGGGACGCGTGTCGGCTCGTCGACGTCGAGTACCGCGAGCTGCGCACGATCGGCGGCGTGCACGAGGCCGCGGACAACGCTGAGCCGCGGCTGCACGACTACGGCGTGCGCGGCAACATCCACCGCCTCGAGAACCTCGAGTTCGGCGACATGAAGGACGGCTTCGAGCGCGCCGAGCACGTGCGCGAGGACACCGTCTTCTTCGAGGGCAACACGCACCTGCCGATGGAGCAGCACGCGACCCTCGCGCACTTCGACAAGGACGGCAAGCTGACGATCTGGTCGTCGACGCAGACGCCTCACTACCTGCACCGCGCGCTCGCACGCGTGCTCGCGCCGCTGCCGGCGCACCGCATCCGCGTCATCGCGTGCCCCAACGGCGGCGGCTTCGGCGGCAAGAGCGACCCGTTCAACCACGAGATCTGCGCCGCGAAGATGTCGATGTTGACCGGCCGCCCGGTCAAGGTCGCGTTGACCCGCGAAGAGGTCTTCTGGTGCCACCGCGGCCGGCACCCGGTGCTGATGCGCAGCAAGATCGGCGTCACCAAGACGGGCCGGATCACCGCGCTCGACTTCCACAGCTTCCTCGACGGCGGCGCCTACGGCAGCTACGGCACGGCGAGCACGTTCTACACGGGCGCGCTGCAGACCGTGACCTACGCGGTGGAGAACTACCACTTCCGCGGCGCGCGCTTCTTCACCAACAAGGCCCCGTGCGGACCCAAGCGCGGTCACGGCACCGTGCAGCCCCGCTTCGCGCTCGAGGTGCAGCTCGACAAGGTCGCCTGCGACCTCGG
>JBMHDP010000267.1:0-6911 GCA_049889335.1 Planctomycetota bacterium | reverse complement strand
CTGACCGCCACCGACGACGTCTACGCGTCGTTCACGCTCAACGTCCCGTCGGGCAACCCGGTCAACCCGGACAACAACGGCAGCTACTTCCTGCACTTCAAGGACGCCGGCTTCGCCTTCCGCGGCCGCTTCGGCCTGCTGAGCCCGGCCGGCACCGGCGACTTCCAGGTCGCCGTCAACGCCAGCGGCTCGAGCCTCGGCGGCGGCGGCGTCTGGCCGTCGGACCTCGTCTTCGACACCAACTACACGGTCGTCGTCAGCTACGACGCAGCCACCGGGGAGTCGAAGCTGTGGGTCGATCCGACCGGCCCCTCGAGCCCGTCGGTCTCGCACACGGGCACCGCCGGCGACCTGATCGAGTCGATCGCGCTGCGCCAGGCCGGCGACCACACGGGCTTCATCCACGTCGACGACATCGTCGTCGGCGGCGAGTTCGCCGACGTCCTCGACTGCAGCGGCGGACCGCTGACGACGACCTTCGCCGGCGGCCAGGGCCAGAAGGGTTGCATGTTCGACCTGCGCGCCGGCGCCGCGCCCGTCGGCATTCAGGGCTTCGACCTCAACCTGACGAGCCACCCGCAGGGCGGCACCTGGGACATCGCGGTCTACACGACGATCAACGGCGGCAGCCACGTGGGCGTCGAGCAGGACCCTTCGGCCTGGATGCTGGTCTCGACCGCGTCCGGAGTGGTCAGCAGCGGCGTCAACATCCCGACGCCGGTGACCTTCAGCCCGGCGCTGTGCGTGCCCGTCGCAGCGGGCCAGCAGCGGGGCTTCTACGTCACCGTGACCAACGGCCTGTTCTTCGACATGCGCAACACGGACCCGGGCCCTGGCGCCCAGGTGGGCGACGTCTACGCCGGCAACTGTGACCTCGACGTGCTGATCGGCACCTCGAACGCGTACCCGTTCCTCAACGTGTTCAGCCCGCGGGTGTTCAACGGCACCGTCTACTACGCGGTCGACGCGGCGTGCGGCAGCGTCGGCACCTTCGGGGATGCCTGCGGCAGCGGCGCGTCGTCGTTCTACGAGCGCCTGACGTCGCCTGCCTTCGACCTGAGCGGCATGAAGATCACGGCGACGCAGACCGCAGCGGGCTACGACGTCACCACCGCGCCGGGCAGCGTCACCCCGATCGGCGGCGGCGCGATCGCGCTCCCGCTCAACGGCTTCGACCAGCTCGACACGGCCACCGTCGGCGGCACGCTCGGCCTCCACGTCGGGGGCAACGGCTGGGTCGCGACCGACGGCCCCAACCTGTTCCTCCAGTTCACGCCGAACCAGACGCGCCTGCTCGAGAACACCTACAAGGTCATCGCGGCGTGGAGCAACCTCCGCACCCAGACCCACTCGAGCGGCACGGGCACGGGCACCATCTACTACGAGGAGAACGGCTCGGTCGCGACCGTGACCTGGGACGGCGTCCAGGCGGCGTTCGGCCCGCAGGACCCCAACACGTTCCAGATCACGTACGACACGGCGAGCGGCGACTACTCGATCGCGTTCGGCGCCATCAGCGCCACCAACCAGGAGGACTGGGTCGTCGGCTACTCCGACGGCTTCAGCGTCGACCCCGGTTCGCGGGACATCTCGGCCGGCGGGTTCTCGCTGCCTCGAGAGGACACCCTGGACCTCACGCTCCGCAGCAACGTGCCCGGTCTCGCCGGCACCTGGGTGCTCGACCTGGCCAACGTGCAGGGTCCGTTCACCTACTACTTCTTCGGCGACACCGGGCTCTACCCGGGCTACGACCTCACCGCGGACGGCGCGCCGGGCTGCTTCGTCTGGACCAACGCCAACCTCGGCGTGTGGCTGCTGCCGAGCTTCGGCGGCGCCAGCCAGATGACCATCCCGATCCCGAACGCGTCGGCCCTGCTCGGCACCGAGGTGACCGCGCAGGGCGCTGGCCTGGACGGCTCCAACGCGCTGGGCCTCAACACGTCGAACGGCATCTTCGTCAAGATCGGCGGCTGCAGCTACGAGGAGTCCTTCGAGGGGCTGCCCAACGGCACGACCCTGCCCGACGGCTGGAGCCAGGGCGGCGTGCGCAACTGGGAGGTCCAGTCCAACGGCACGCCCTCGGGCAACACCGGCCCCACGTCGGCGTTCGAAGGCTCGAACTACATCTACTGTGAGACGAGCAGCCCGGCGATCACCGGCGACACGTTCATCGCCGACACGCCGGCCATCTCGGCGCTGAACGCGCCGACCAACACGCTGACGTTCCAGCTGAGCCGGATCGGCGCGACGATGGGGACGCTCAGCGTCTACATGGACGACGGCGCCGGCACCTGGAACCTGCTCACGAGCTACACGGGCCCCGACCCGAGCCAGAGCCAGGGCGGCCTCGAGTGGTCGTACGAGGTCGTCGACCTCACCAAGGGCGGCACGCTGACCGTGCCGGCGGCCATCAAGCTGCGCTTCGAATACGTGAAGGGCGGCTCGTTCACGGGCGACCTCGCCGTCGACGGCATCTGCCTCAAGTAGGGTAGACGTCTGGCGCGGCCCGCTGCCACCGTCCGGTGGCGGCGGGCCTGCCGCGCCGTCTCGGCGGCTACGACGCCGCGGGACAACGACGGGACGACGGTTCGCGGATGGGAGCGCGCATCCCTCCTGTGAGGCCGTAGACTGCGGACATGAGCGGCATCCTGCTCCTCTTCGTCCTGAGCGCAGCTGCGCTCGCCGCGCCGGTCGCGGCGCAGCACGAGGGCGTGGCGCCCGCCGAGCGAGCGCCTCGTGCTGCCGTCGACTACCTGCGTGACGTGCGCCCGATCCTGGCGCAGCACTGCTACCGCTGCCACGGACCGGACGAGGCCGAGCGCGAGGGCGACCTCCGGCTCGATCGGAAGCAGGACGCGTTCGAGGACCGCGGGGACTACGCCGTCGTCGCGCCCGGGGACCCAGCCGACTCCGAGCTGATCCTGCGCGTCACCAGCGACGACCCGGACGAGGTCATGCCGCCGCCGGAGTGCGACGACGCGCTCGAGCCGGCGGAGGTCGAGGTGCTGCGGGCCTGGATCGCGGCGGGCGCCCCCTGGCAGGAGCACTGGGCGTTCGTCGCCCCCACCCGACCGGCGCCGCCCCCGGTCGTCGACGGCGATTGGCCCCAGAACGACGTCGACGCGTTCGTGCTGGCGAAGCTGGAGGCCGCGGGGCTGCGCCCGAGCGGCGAAGCGACCCGCGAGCAGTGGCTGCGGCGCGTGACCTTCGACCTGATCGGCCTGCCGCCGACGCCCGAGGAGCTCGCGGCGTTCCGGCGCGACTCGTCCGAAGACGCCTACGCCAAGGTCGTCGACCGCCTGCTCGCGGACGAGCGCTACGGCGAGCGGATGGCCACGGACTGGCTCGACGCGGCCCGCTACGCCGACAGCAGCGGCTACCAGCGGGACCGCTCACGCGAGGCCTGGAAGTGGCGCGACTGGGTCATCCACGCGCTCAACGACAACATGCCGTTCGACCAGTTCACGGTCGAGCAGCTTGCGGGCGACCTGCTCCCCGACGCCACGCTCCAGCAGCGCATCGCGACGGGCTTCAACCGCAACCACCCGGTCAACACCGAGGCCGGCGAGGAGCTCGACGAGTACCGCTCGGCCTACGTCATCGACCGCGTGCACACGACGGCCACCACCTTCCTCGGGCTCACGGTCGCGTGCGCGCAGTGCCACGACCACAAGTACGACCCGATCTCGCAGGCCGAGTTCTACTCGTTCTACGGGTTCTTCAACTCCATCAAGGAGCGCGACAACGGCAGCGGCCGCAACCCCAAGCCGGCGATCGCCGCGCCCGACGAGGCCCAGCTCGCCAAGCTCAGGGACCTCGAGGCCCGGATCGCGATGCTCAAGCAGCGGCTCGAGCAGGACGACCCGATCACCGACCAGTTCCAGACGCGGTGGGAGCAGGCCACGCGCGAGCGGCTCGGCCCGCCCGTCGCCTGGACGGCGATGAGGCCGACCGAGTTCATGGCCCGCTACGGCTCGCGCCTGCAGCTGCAGGACGACCTCTCGGTGCTGGCGACCGGGCCGACGCCCTCCCGCGACACCTATGACCTGGTCTTCGCGCCCGGCAAGCGCAAGATCCAGGCGCTGCGGATCGAGGTGCTGCCCGACCCGTCCCTGCCCCACGGCGCGTCCGGGCGCGCGGACGACGGCCGCTTCATCTTGTCGCGGCTGACGTCGCGCCTGACCAGCGTCTCCGACAGCAGCGACCCGCCGCTGATCGCCTACGCGCTCGCCGAGGCGGACGTCAACCAGGAGCGGGACCGCGACGAGCACTACCTCACGGCGATCAATCCGGGCTCCTTCGGCGCGTCCGTGGTCGTCGACGACGGCAGCAGCAGCGGATTCCGCCGGTCCTTCGGCGGCTGGAGCATCTCGGGCGAGGAGCGAAAGCAGCCCCGCGAAGCGGTGCTGATCCCGATCGAGCCGCTGGACGCCAACGACATGTCGCTGCTGCGGCTGACCCTCGAGCACAACTCGCGCAGCAAGTTCCGCAGCCTGATCGGCCGGTTCCGCGTCTCCTTCACCGAGGACCCCCGGGTCCGCGAGCAGCTCCTGCCCCTGGCGCAGACGCACTGGCGGAGCATCGGACCGTTCCCGGCGACGTCGGTGGCGGCGGCGCACGTGCTGCCGTTCGGCCCCGAGAAGGACCTCGAGCGCCCCAACTGGAAGAAGAAGCACACCCAGCCCACGCTCCCCGACAAGAAGAAGGAGGCGGAGCCGAAGAAGGAGGCGCCCGCGGGCAAGAATGCGGGCAAGAAGGCGTCGACGACCCCAGTGACGAAGCCCGGCTCCGGCGCTGCCCCCGGACGCGCCGGGGCTGCGCCCGCGCCGGCCCAGCCCGCTCCGCGAGCCACAGCCAAGGCGACGAGCAAGCCGAGCGCGCAGCCGTCGACGAAGCCAGTCGAGACGGCGCCGAGGTCGAAGGCTGGTGCAGGCGCGCCGTCGCCGCCCAAGAGCCCCGCGCCCAAGAAGCGGAAGCCCAAGCGCATCTCCTGGAGCGAGCAGACCTCCTGGCGGGACGGCCGGCGCGCGTCCGTGAGCTCGTCGGGGCCGGCGTCCGTGACCTACCTGTCGCGCACGCTGACGACCGCCCGCCCGCGGACGGCGCGGGTCACGCTGGCGGGCGGTGACGGCGCCAAGCTTTGGCTCAACGGCGAGCTCCTCGAGGACTTCCCGCCGGCGCCGACGACCGACGCCAAGCCCGCCAAGAAGCCCCAGGGCGGCCAGGGCTTCGACCCACAGAACTTCGACCCCGCCGACTTCGACCCGGACAACTTCGACCCTGCGATGTTCGAGAACTTCGACCCGTCGAAGCTCCGCCGCGGCAGCGCGTCCAGCAAGCCCCGCGAGCTGCGGATCGGCCTGCGGGCCGGCGAGAACCACCTCGTCGTCAAGCTCACGCACAAGGGCAGCGCGTCGTCCGGGTCGCGGCGCGGCGGCGGATCGTCGTCGTCGATGTCCCGCCGCGGCCGCAGCAGCGGCCCGTCGTTCACGTTCGATCTGACCGCCGAGGGAGAGGACGTGCTCGACTACGAGACCTTGCTGGCGGTGCGCGCGCGCGCCGACGACCCCGCGCCGGCCCGCGAAGCTCGGCCCGCAGGCTCGGCAGCTCCAGCCAACGCCGCGAAGCAGCCGCGGACGCCCGCGGAGCGGCGCGCCAAGGTCACGCGCGACTGGTACCGCACCCGCGTGGACGTCGCCGGGCGCGTGCTCGCCGAGGAGCTGCGCGAGCTGGAGCAACAGAAGGACGCCCTCGAGCGCAAGATGCCGTCCGCCCTCGTGATGGAGGAGCTCGACGCGCCGCGCAAGACCCGGATCTTCGTCCGCGGGGACTACCGGAACCCCGGCGCGGAGGTCGAGGTGGGCACGCCGTCGATGCTCCCGCCGATGCCGAAGGACCTGCCGAAGAACCGCCTCGGGCTGGCCCGATGGCTGGTCTCCGGCGACCACCCGCTCACCGCGCGCGTCACCGTCAACCGCGCGTGGCAGCAGTTCTTCGGCCGCGGAATCGTCAGCACGGCCGGCGACTTCGGGATCCGGGGCGCGCAGCCCAGCCACCCGCAGCTGCTGGACTGGCTGGCCAGCGAGTTCGTTCAGAGCGGCTGGGACCTGAAGCGGCTCCACCGGCTGATCACGCTCTCCGCCACCTACCGGCAGCGCGCCGAAGTGGACGACGACGCGCGCGCCGCCGACCCCGACAACGTGATGCTCGCGCGCGGCCCCCATCAGCGGCTGTCCGCCGAGATGGTGCGGGACCAGGCGCTCTACGCGGCCGGGCTGCTCCATCAGGAGCTCGGCGGCGAGAGCGTCAAGCCCCACCAGCCCGAAGGGCTCTGGCGCGCGACGCTCGGCTCGGGGCGGTGGACCCAGAGCAAGGGGGACGACGCGTATCGCCGCGGCCTCTACGTCTACTGGAAGCGCGGCGTGCCCTACCCGTCGTTCATGGCCTTCGACGCCAGCAAGCGCGAGACCTGCACCGTCACGCGGACCCGCACCACGACGCCGCTGCAGGCCCTGGTCACGCTCAACGACCCCGTCTACGTCGAGGCCGGTCGCCGCCTGGGCCAGCGGCTGCTGGACGAGGGCGGCGACGACGACGCGGCGCGGATCGCGTTCGGCTTCGAGCTGGTCGCCTCGCGCGCGCCCGTCGCCAAGGAGGTCGAGGTCCTCACCAAGCTGCTCGGCGACCTGCGCGCGCACTACCGGGCAGACGCCGCCGCCGCGAAGGCCGCGCTCGGGCTGCAGGAAGACAAGCCCCGGCGCGGGCGCGCCCGCCCCGGCGGGGGCCCAGAGTCGCCGTCGAAGGCCCCTCCCGCGGCTGCGACCGAGGCGCGGGGCCGCGGGGACGCGGCGACCTCGCCGGCTGAGGCCGCCCCGTGGGCCCCGCGCCGCTGCCCGCGCGTGCACCACGAC
>JBMHDP010000266.1:0-8364 GCA_049889335.1 Planctomycetota bacterium | reverse complement strand
TCGCCGCCGCAGCCGGCGTCATCGCCGGGCTCGAGGAGGACGGCGCGGACACCGCCGTCTCGTCCCGGCCCGACGCGCTGGTGCTGTTCAACCCGGTGTTCGACAACGGCCCGGGCGGCTGGGGCCACAACCGCGTCAAGGCGCGCTGGCGCGAGATCTCGCCGCTGCACAACATCACCGCCGGCGCGCCGCCGACGATCGTCTTCCTGGGCAGTAGGGACAAGCTGGTCCCGGTCGCGACGGCGGAGGCCTATCAGGAGCGCATGCAGGCGGTCGGCGCGCGCTGCGACCTGCACGTCTACGAGGGCCGAGGCCACGGCTTCTTCAATCGTGACCGCAGCGCGGCCTCCTACGACGCGACCGTCGCCGAGATGGATCGCTTCTTCGCCTCGCTCGGCTGGCTGTAGCGCGCTGTCCGCCGGGGTCGTCGCGTCCCACAGCCTCGAAGGCGCGCTCGCGTGCCAAGAGGACCTGCGCGACCAGGCCGCGCTCGCTGAGCCTGGCAAAGACCCCGCCGAGAACGTCGCGCGGGCGCTCGCGATCTTCGAGGGAATCGGCCCCCCGGGGCGGCGCGGAGCTGGCTCGGTCGGGCGACCGCGCCATCCCGCGATCGTCCGCGTCGGCTGCGACGTCTACTGCGCCTCGCGCTCGCTCGCGGGCGGCGGCAGCGCGGCGACGGCGTCGGCCAGCAGCGTCGAGAAGCGCATCGCGCCCGCAGCGCCCAGGTGGGTCTCGTCGAACCAGTTCTCGAACTGGTAGAGCGTCGGGAACTCGTCCGGATCCTCGAAGTCGAGCACGACGACCTCGTCGGCGTGCTCGTCGAGCCCGTCGCGGCCGTAGAAGTGGATCGTGTGGGACGGCATCACCACGTAGACCAGCTCGATGCCCGCCTCCTCGAGGCGCGCGATCTGGCGTTCACAGCTCCAGTGGTCGAAGCCGCCGCGATACTCCTCGGGCAGTCCGCGGTTGCGCTTGTGCCACAGCAGGTTCTCGGCCAGCTGCGGGTTGGCGATCCAGGCGCGGTGCTGCTCGCCGCGGATCTTGCTCGGCGGGTTCTCGGCCGACAGCGGCGCGTAGCCGCGGTTGGCGTGGGCGAAGAAGCGGCTCGGCAGGCGGCCGCTCCAGCGACGGCACCAGTCGTCGAGGATCCGCGGCCCCTGGCCGACGCGCAGCGCGTTGACCAGCGTGTGGGCGAGCACGTAGCCGGTGACCTCGAGCTTGTCGTCGAGGTCTGCGTCCTCGGCGAGGATCGAGCTCAGCCGGGACGGCAGGCTCACGGCCTCGTGCGTCTCGACGCTCAGGTCCTTCATCCACTGCCCGTCGCGGATCGGCTGCCGGTAGGTGCTCGCTTCGAGCACGATGCGCCGCAGCTTCTTCGGCCGCTGCTCGAGGATCCACTCGATTTGTCGCTCGTAGTCGTGCGCGCGGGTGCCCGCGACGCCGAAGTTGTAGGACAGGCTGGGGCGGCCGAGCGCGGTCATGCGCGCGTCGAACAGCGCCGGCGAGACGCCGCGCATCACCCGGCTGCTGCCCAGGAAGATCGTGTCGACCTCGTCGATCGCGACGGACAGCGTGTGCGCCTGCGGCCGCGTGTAGCTCCAGAACGGGAGACGGTCGACCGACACCAGCCACGCTGCGGTCGCGCCGAAGCCGGCGAGGAAGAGAGACGTGTGAAGCAGGGTGCGGAGCACGGCGGACAGGTGTGGGGGCTCGGCCGTTCGCGGCGCTCGGGCGCGCGCGGCGGGGTCGCGCAGACCCGGACGCGCGCGCGAACTCGCGGTGGCAAGGCGGTGTGGGAGGGCGCGCCGGAGCCGCGGTTAGCTGTCGGCGCACATCTATCGTAAGACGCGTCAAATCAGTCGTCTAGGGCCGATGAGGTGAGGGCGTGGGCGGCTGGTCCGGGCTCGCCTGCGGCTTGCTCCGGGCGCGAATCGCGATCCGCTGCAGAGCACGCGCCGCGCCGCGTTGCGCGGCTTTCTCGGCGCAGGGTTCGGCGCTCGGCGGCGCGCGCCGTAGCGTGCTGTCGCCCCGCGCTCGCCATGACCGAAGACGCACCCGCCGCCGCCGCGCCCGTCGCGCCCCGCGATCGCCTCGAGCTCCTCGACGTGCTGCGCGGGGTCGCGCTGTTCGGGATCCTGGTCGTCAACCTGCCGCTGATCGGGCTGCCGTTCTCCGAGGCGATGGGCGGGCCGAGCGTCTGGGCGGAGAGTACGGTCGACACGTGGACCGCGGCGCTCGTCCGCGCGCTGGCCGAGAACAAGTTCATGACCCTGTTCTCGCTCCTGTTCGGCATGGGGCTCGCGCTGCAGGTCGACCGCGCCGAGGCGCGCGGCGTCAACCCGCGCAGCTTCTACCCGCGCCGTCTGCTGGCGCTCGCGGTCTTCGGCGTGCTCAACGCGCTGATGATCTTCTTCGGCGACATCCTGCTTCCCTACGCGGTCGCCGGCGCGGTGCTCTTCCTGCTGCGCAAGCGCTCGCCCCGCGCGATGCTCTGGCTCGCGGCGGGCTTCCTCGCGATCGGCGTGACCCTCTCGGTGCTGTTCGAGGGCGTCTACGCGGGGCAGCTCGGCGACGGCGAGGACGACGGCGGCGGCGCGGCGCTCGACCTAGCGCTGTCGAGCGGCACGTTCCTCGAGGGGTCGATGGCGCGCGGTCAGATCTACCTGTTCTGGCTCTTCCTCTCGTCCATCATCGCCTTCAACTGGCGCATCATGGCGCTCTTCCTGGTGGGCGCGGCGCTGCTGCGCATGGGCTGGGCGCGGCCCGAGGCGTGGCGCGTGCATCGCCGCGCCGCCGTCTACGGGCTCGCGATCGGCCTGACCTGCGAGGGGTGCTCGCTGATCCTCCACGGCAGGGCGGGCCTCGGCGTCGAGCTGCGCGTCGTCGACGTGCTGCTGCACCAGCTCGGCGGCCTCGCGCTCTCGGCCGGCTACGCAGGCCTCGTCGCGCTGTGGTGCGCCCGCCGGAGGTTCCCCGCGCTGCGGCGCGCGGTCGCGCGCACCGGCAGGATGGCGCTGACCAACTACCTCGGCCAGAACATCGTGGCCGGGCTCATCTTCTACGGGCACGGCCTCGGCCTCGCCGGCGGGTTCTCGCGGCTCGGCGTGTTCGCGATCGGCTGCGGCATCTACGCGTGCCAGGTCTACGTCAGCGACAAGTGGATGGCGCGCGCGCAGAGCGGGCCGTTCGAGCGGCTGTGGCGGCGGTTGACCTACCCGCGCCGCGACGCCGCAGGGCCGGTCGCCGGCTAGGCGCTTCGCATCCGGCGCAGCAGCGGGCGCTCGACGAGCGCGTAGCACGCGAGCGCCGCGCCCACGCCGAAGGTGGCGAGCAGCGGGACGCGCACGGCCTCGAGCGCGGGCCAGGTCGCCAGCAGCTTGAAGCCGACGACGAAGGGCAGCAGGTGCACGAGGTAGATGCTGTAGGAGGCGTCGCCGAGCGCGACGAGCCAGCGCGGGTAGCGCACGTGCGGCTCCAGCCAGAAGATCCCCAGGAGCAGGGCGGCGGCCGCCGCGCCGTTGCCGAGCGTGCGCACCGACAGGTCCTGCTGCGCGACGAACAGGTGGAAGTAGTTGACCCCGAACAGCGCCGCGACGCCGGCGGCGACGAGCAGCGTCGCGGGGACGCCGCCTGCCTGCGGTGCGCGGCGGACCAGTAGCGCGAGGCCGACGCCGACGAAGAACAGCAGGTTGTAGTGCGAGGTGACGAACGTCTCCCACCCGGTCGCGTAGGCGGCGAGCACGCTGAGCAGCCACGTCGAGAGCGCCACGAGGCCGAGGCCGCGCTGCAGGTAGAGCAGGCTGAACACGGCGTAGAACAGCAGCTCGTGCGACAGCGTCCACGACACGATCAGCATCGGCCGATCGGTGGGCCACAGCGTGACGGCCCGCAGCCAGTCCGCGCCGCTGTAGGACTCGCCGAAGTAGATCCCTTCGGCGGCGGCGATCAGGATCGCGAAGTAGTAGAGCGGCAGCACCCGCAGCGCGCGCTTGCGCAGGAACCCGGTCCAAGGCTTGCCCGGCCGGAACAGGTAGGTCATCAAGAACCCGCTCAGCACGAAGAACAGGTCGATGCCGCAGTCGAGGATCTTCATCCACGAGCCCTTGCTCGCGGCGTGGAAGAACACGACCGCCGTCGCGGCGAACGCGCGCAGCACCTGGAGCCCGTCGAGCTTCACCGCGCGGGCCGCCTGTGTGCGAGCAGGGACAGGGGGTTCGCAGCGGTCGGGGCGGCCGTCATCACTTTGGCTCTCTTCGGCGGATCCCGCCGCCTCGCATGAGGGCCTGCGGCTTCGACGGCGAGCGTCGCTGCTGGCGTGTCCGGTCCGGCCGGACTGCGCCGCCGCGCGGGCCGCGTCACCGTCCTTCGCCCTGCCCTGCCTCGTCGCGCGGTCGCGGCACGCCGATGCCGAGCTCGTCCAGCCTGCGGTAGAGCGCCTCGCGGTCTGGGGGCGCGGGCGGGTTCGCGTCGGCCTCGGCGAGCACGCCGTCGACGAACTCCTCGAAGCGCGGGTCCAGCCAGCCGCGGTGCCCCTCCCAGACGAGCCGGACCTGGGGCAGCGTGTAGAAGCGCTGGATCATGTTGACCAGCTCGTCGATGTCCTTCTGCTCGGTGCTGGTGTTCCACTGGCCCCAGTGCAGCCAGAACCAGTAGAGCACCTCGTTCTGCAGCAGCGTCGCGTCGGCCTCGGAGATCTCGAGCCGTCGGGCGATCTCGGCCGTCCACTCGCGGTTCTGCGGGTTGATGCGCAGGCCGGCCTCACGGAACTCCGGGTCGTGCATCGCCGCGAGCCAGAAGCTCACGACGCCGTCGGCGCGCGCCAGCCGGTTGGCGTCGCTCGCCGCGATCTCGGCGCGACGGATCTGCATCGTGAGGTAGATCAACGTCAGCGCGACGGCGACAGCCGAGAACAGCTGTCCGATGGCGGCGATCGCCGTCCAGTTGATGGGCTTCCGCTTCATGGGCCTCCAGGCGTGCGACGTGCGTGTGCGGAGAGACGATCCCGCTGCGTTCGCGCGAGGTCAACCAGCCGCCGCCGATCGCGCCGCGTCGCGGTCAGCGCGGTCCTCGCCGACGGCCGCGCCGCCGCGTCAGGCGGCTCTGGAGGGTCACCAGCCGGCGTTCGTTGGTCGCGTCCCACAGCGGCCGCTCGAGGAACTCTGCCAGCGCCCGTGCGTGAGCACGCAGCTCCCGGATCACATCGGTGGAGCCTCCCCAGGTCGTGACGACCTCGCGCGCGCCGTCCGAGTTCACGAGGTTGAGCTGGTAGTCGGATCGGAGCGAGCCGCGGATGGAGTAGGTGTCGGTGCAGATCAGCTGCACCGCGTAGACGTCCTCGAGCGGTCGGACCTCGGTGTCCTGGCGCGGCTCCGCTTGCCCGCGCCAGTAGACGCCTTCGACCTTGTCGAAGACGTAGTGCAGGTGCGTCTGATACTGCTGGAAGGTCCAGTAGACGAGGCCGATGCCGTAGACCACGCTCAGGAACTGGCCACGTTCGTGGTTGATCACCACGAACAGGATCACGCCCAGGAAGACGCCCTCGAGCAGGCGGCGCCCCGTTGCCCACGCGCCGCTCGACGCGTTGCGAAACACGAGCCGGTCCGCTTCCGCGCGTCCGCTCGGCGCGTCTTTCAGGACGCGATGGCCCTGCTTGTCCCGCGGCGCACTGTCGGTGGCGGCGTCCCAGCGCGTCTGCAGCGCGACGGGGTCCTCGAACACCGCGGGGTCGAACGGTGCGGGCTTTCGCTTGCGACGAGCCATGGGGGCGAGCTGGTGGGCGCGCGTGGGGGATCGCGGCCCGCGAGCGCACGTTGAGCCTACGTGAGCCGACGCCCCTGGCGCGCTACCCTCTGCTCAAGATGCTCTGGAACCTCCTCGCAGTCGTCGTCGGCCTCTTCGCCGGCATGGCGGTCAACATGGCGCTGGTCCTGCTCAACTCCAAGGTGCTCTACCCCGCGCCCGCGGGCCTCGACTTCAAGGACAAGGAGCGCTTCCAGGCCTACGTCGACACGCTGCCGGCGCCGGCGTTCTTGGTGGTGATGGCCGCGCACCTCGGCCAGGCGTTCGTCGGCGGGCTGGTCGCCGCGTCGCTCGCCGCGTCCCATCCGATCCTGCTCGCGATGATCGTCGGCGGCGTCTCGCTGCTCGGCGGCGTCATGATGATGCGCACCGTCAAGGGGCCCAGGTGGATGCTGCTCGAGTTGCCGCTCTACCTGGTGCTCGCCTACGCGGCCGGCGCGCTCGTCGCGCCCGCGTGACGTCCGCCAGGCCGCGGGCGCGGCCGCGAGCTCACTTCTTCTTCTCGTCGAGCACGACCTCGGCGAAGCCGACCGGCAGGCCGGGCTTGCCACCGCGCTTGACGACCTTGACGGTCATGGTCTTGACCCGCTGCAGCTTGCGGAAGGCGTGCTCGGTCGGGGCCATCGGGTTGGGGTGCAGGTCGATCACCACCGGGCGCTTGCTGCCGTTGACGCGCACCTCGATCTGACGGACGAGGCCCATGCGCTGGATGTCCTCGCGCTTTTGGAACGGCTGCGTCAGCAGCAGCCGCCGCGCCTTGACCGGCTCCGGGAACGTCAGCGTCAGCGTCGCGTCCTGGTCGGCCTTGTCGCAGAGCCAGCTGGTGCTCATCTGGCCGTCGGCGGCCTGGACCGCGGCGGTCGCGTTGCTGGTCGCCGTGACCTCGAACTTGGTGTCCTTGAGCCCCTTGGACTTCTGCATGTCGGCGAGGCCCTGCATCCAAGGCTCGATGACGTCGCGGATGTTCACGTCCATCTCGGCCGACTCGATGGTGACGGTCTCGGCGGTCTCGCCGGTCGGGACCTTGGGGTCGACCAGCTCGATGCGCGCGCGGATCTTGTGCACGCCGTGCGACAGCGCCGTGCAGCGGTGCAGGAAGGTGTCGTTGGGGTGCCACGCGCGGGTCGGGTCACCGGCGACCTGGCCGAGCACGCGGTCGCCCTCGAGGTAGTCGACGCGCAGGATCCGGAGGCCGTAGTCCTTGTGCGTGGCCTGCAGCGGCGGGCCGAAGCCGCTCAGGTAGAGCATCAGCGGCTGCTGGCCGGCGCCCTGCAGGTAGACGTCGTCGTTGTCCTTGCCCACCGAGAACAGGTGGCGGGACGCCACCGCGCCGCCCGAGCCGGTCGTCGGGCCGAGCTTGGTCGCGCGACGCAGGAACAGCAGCGCGAAGCAGGTGTCGTAGGTCTTGCCCCAGCTGCCGTTCTTCTGTCGCCGCAGGACCTCGGGCGCGCCCTCGACGTACCACCAGTGCTGCCCGAACTGCTCCTGCTGCGCGAGGCCGCCGACGCGCTCCATGCCGTAGAGGTAGTAGAGGAACCAGCCGCGGCTGCGCTGGCCGGGGCGCTGGTCGTGCTGGACGCTGAAGTTGACCTCGAGCCAGCCGAGGCCGGCGTTGAGCGCGCGGGTGAGCTCCTTGCGGGCGCCCTTCTTGAGCTTGCTGCCGAGCCCGATCTCGCAGATCTTGAGGATCGACACGCCCGCGGTGGTCATCGTGCCCGTGGCGTTCTTGAGGTCCTTGGCGCCGTTGGCCCGGTACTGGAAGCCCGCGACCTCGCGCTTGGCGACGCCGGTCCGGTCGCTGATGTCGACGTTCGCGAGGCGGTAGGCCTCCTGGTGTGCGAGCGTCCCTTCGATCAGCCGCTGCCACGCTTCGGCGGGCACCTTCAGGCCGGCCTTGTCGGCCGACCACAGGCCGAGCGCCGCATACTGCGTGTTGGACAGGTCCGGCGCGCCGTGCGGATAGCCCCAGGTGCCCGGCTGCCCTTGGATGCGCAGCATGGTGTCGAGCAGCTCGCGCATGCGGGCCTTGTGCTCGCGCTTGCCGGTCGCGCCGTAGGCGAGCAGCATGCAGCCGATCGCGTAGGTCTTGTCCGGAGTGACGCCGTCGAGGTAGGCGAACGCGCGCTGCAGGCTCGGGTGGTCCGGGGAGACGCCGCTCTTCAGCAGCGCGTAGGCGCACAGGCCCGTCTGTCCGCCGGGTTGGCCAGGATGCACGCCCCAGGAGCCGTCCCGGACCTGCGCGTCGAGCAGGTGCTCCACGCCCGCGGCGATCGCCTGGTCGATCTGCGGCTTCAGCTTGAACTCGTCGGGGTGAATCTTCTGCGCTGTCAGCGTGGCGCAGAGCGCCAGCGCCGCGGCGCCGAGGGTGGAGGAGGTGTTGCGCACAGGTGTCGTGGGCGGCCGCGTGACGGCGCGCCGGGCGGGCGAGGGACGAGACCTCAGCGAGGATACCGGATGCGCGCGGAGGTTCGACGGCGACTCGGCGCAGGGTCAGCGCGCGACGCGTTCGCGGTCCAGGTAGCCCCACTTGTTGAGGTGGGTGTCCTGCTGCACGAAGTGGAACAG
>JBMHDP010000265.1:0-20586 GCA_049889335.1 Planctomycetota bacterium | reverse complement strand
GCGATGAGCCGCGGCGCCAACGGCTACCTCAAGAAGCCGTTCACGCCCGAGAAGATCCAGGAGATCCTGGGCCCGCTGCTCGGCTAGCGCCACGCGCTGAAGACCTTCAACCAGGACGACAGCCATGGCCGCCCAGACCCTGGCGCCGCACCTCGTGGAGACGCTCCGCGGGTCGGCGCGCGAGATCCTAGAGACGATGGTCTCCGTGACGCCGACGTCGATCGACGCCTGCGAGGAGTCCGCCACCACCTTCCACGACGAGGTCATCGGCCTGCTCGGCTTCACGGGCACGCGGTCGGGGACGTTCGTGGTCCGAACCAGCCTGCGCTTCGCGAAGCAGATGGCCGCCAACATGCTCATGTCCACGCCGGAGGAGCTCGAGGACTTCGAAGAGGTCTCGGACGCGTTCGGCGAGCTCGTCAACATGCTCGGCGGCAGCTTCAAGAACGAGTGGGTCGCCGACGGCAACCAGATGGACCTGTCGATCCCCACCGTCATCCGTGAGGGTCAGGTCTCCGTGAGCGCTGCCTCCGACCGCGGCGTGCGGTCCCGGGTGCGAGTGATCGTCGACCAAGACCAGGTCGACGTCGGCCTCCACTTCGAGGCCTAGGCGAGGCATCCGCGATGGCGGCCGCAGCGCTCAAGCAGGGGACCGGCACCGAGGTCCGGGTGCTCCTGGAGAAGGTCGTGCGCTCGATCGAGGGCACGCTCGGCTCCCTCGTCGGCCGCGAGATCCACGTCGCCCCGCGCGACGTGCTCTGTCAGTCCGCTCGCGACGTCCTGAGCGCGCTCTCCGGGCCGCGCGTCGTCGCGCGCGGGGAGATGGACAAGGAGTTCCGCGGCAAGGCGATGCTGACGGCCTTCGAGGTCCCGGACGCGGTCGCGATGGCCGGGCTGCTGATGATGACCCCGGACGACGTCATCGCCGAGCGCCGCAAGACCGCGCGGCTCGAAGGCGAGGACATCGAGGCGTTCGGCGAGCTCGGCAACGTGCTCTACTCGGGCATCTCCGACGCCGTGCGCGAGCGGGTCGACGAGTTCGGCGTGCGGATGCAGGCGCAAGGCCACCTCGCGCCCGACGCCGACGAGGACGGCCTGCTCGGCGAGGAACCGCTGCTGACGATCACGTTCGGCCTGCGCGTCGGCGAGTACCCGGAGACCGAGGCGATGCTCGCCGTCGACATGGAGACCGCCGGGCGGTGGAACGGCTCGCCGATCGAGCTCGCCGGCGACGCGTCCACGCCGGCGCCCGCGCCGGCGGCCCCAGACGACGAGGGCCTCGAGGACATCCCCGCAGCGCCCGTCCGCGGGTCGCTCGCGGCCTACGTGACCCAGACCGACGCCTTCCGGCTGCTGCGACGCAGCGGACGGCGCGTCGGGCTCGGCGTGCGACGCCACGGCCGCGGCGAGGTCCCCAACCCGTCCGCGCACCGCGGCGAGGTCGTCGTGGTCGACGTGCCCGCGGGCGAGGAGCAGCGGTTCGGCTGGTGCAGCCGCCTCAAGGAGCTCTCCCCCGCGACCCTGGTCGTGGTCCTGTTGCACCACGCGTCCCGGGCGCGGGTGGCCCAGGCGTTCCGGACCCGCGCCGACGCGATCGTCGCCTACCCGTGCGCGGAGTCGGAGCTGTCCCAGCGGCTGGCGCCGCTGGTCGAGCAGCTCTCGCCGCCCGCCGGCGCGCCCGACCGCGCGTGAAGGTCCGCTACTCCTCGCGCTCGCCGCGCAGCACCGCCAGCTCGTCACGCGTCCGCCGCGCCGAGCGCACGATGTAGTCCAGCGCCTGGGTCATCGACTCGACCGTGCCGATCGAGCGCGCGACCTCGGACTGGATCTCGATCGTGCCGAGCAGGTTGTTGACCCGGTGCAGGATGTCTTCGACGTCGGAGCGTTCGGTCACCCGCACAACCTAGCGGCTGGGCGGAACAGGCCACCCCCTGTCGTACGATGCGACGGCAAGGTGTCGGGATCCGCACCGCACGAATGGTGCCACGGCCCCCTCGACACCCAAGATGTAGCGGTTCAGAGCTTGGCACGCCGGGTGCTTCCGAGGGGGCGTGAAGGCCAACATGAAGTCGACTCCCAAGTGGCTGATGATCCCCCCGGCGGCGGCGCTGCTGCTCCTGCTCGGGCCGCTCGCGATGGGCGGCGCCGACGCGACGGCCCGCCCCGAGGAGCCGGCGCGGTCGGCGCCGACCGAGCAACCGCGCGCCTTCGTGCTCCCCGAAGACCCGGCGGACGCACCCGGCGAGGACGCGCAGCGCGCCGGGCTCCCGGGCTCCCTGGTGCCGCGCACCCCTGACCTGTGGCAGATGAGCAGCGCGCTGGTCGGCGTGCTGCTGCTCGGCGGCGTCGCGCTGCTGGGGCTCAAGAAGCTCCGAGGGGGCGCCTCGCCGCAGCGCCCGCAGACGCTCGCGACCCTGCGGCAGACGATGCGCCTCGGCGCCAAGTCGACGCTGCACGCCATCGAGTTCGACAACCGCATCCTGCTCGTCGGCGACGGCGAGAAGGGCCTCACGCTGATCGAGAGCAGCACCCTGCCCGACGCCGTCGCGGACGAGGCCACGGTGCTCGCCCGCTCAGCGCCCACGCAGCCTGAGGAGGTCGACGACGGCGCGACGCCGAAGGACCTGCTGATCCCGCGGCCCGCCGGCGAGGCCGCGCCTGCCACCAAGGCCGACATCGCGATCGCCAAGCTCAACGACTTCCGCGCCCTGCTCGACAAGGCCTCGACCTGATGACCACCCTCTTCTCGAACTGCCTGCGCGCGCTGCTGATCGCCCTCGTGACGATCGCCGGCCCGCTGCGCGCCCAGGGGCCCGAGCCGACGCCGAGCGCGCCGGCGCAGCCGACGTCGACCGCGGTCCAGGACCCCGGCGCGCCGTCGGCGCCGGCGCCTCAGGGCCCGGGCATCTCCCTGCAGCTCAACACCGGCGAAGGTGAGCAGAAGCTCGGCACCGCGATCGAGATCGTGCTGCTGATGACGCTGCTCGCCATGGCGCCGGCGCTGGTCATGACGATGACCTGCTTCACGCGGATCGTCGTGGTCCTGTCCTTCCTCAAGCGCGCCATGTCCATGCAGGACCTGCCGCCGGCGATGGTCACGACCGGGTTCGCGCTGTTCATGACCATCTTCATCATGAAGCCGGTCGCGACCGACATCTACGACAACGCCTACACGCCGTACGTCGAAGAGCAGATCAGCTGGCAGGACGCGGCGGGCGTCGCGACCGACCGGCTCAACCGGTTCATGCTGGCGCAGACCCGCGAGGCCGACGTCGCGCTGATCCTCGACCTCGCCCGCGAGCCGCGTCCGGCGACGGCGCTCGAGACGCCGTTCCACGTCACCGTGCCGGCGTTCGTGCTGTCCGAGATCAAGACCGCCTTCCAGATGGGCTTCGTGCTGTTCCTGCCGTTCGTGGTCATCGACCTGGTGATCAGCTCGATCCTCGTCTCGATGGGCATGTTCAGCCTGCCGCCGGTCGTCATCTCGACGCCGCTCAAGCTCTTGTTGTTCATCCTCGTCGGCGGCTGGGACCTGGTCGTCATGTCGCTCGCCCAGAGCTTCGCGTCCGCCTAGGAGCCGCCATGGGACACGACTTCCTGCTCGACCTCGCCAAGTCCACGCTGACCACCGCGCTGATGATCTGCGCGCCGGCGCTGCTCGTGGGCATGTGCGTCGGCCTGTTGATCAGCCTCTTCCAGACCGTCACGTCGCTCCAGGAGCAGACGCTGACCATCGTGCCGAAGATGCTCGCGGTGCTGACCACCATCGTGCTGCTGATGCCGTGGATCCTCGGCACGCTGCACAGCTACACGTCGACGCTCTTCGCGAGCCTCGCAGAGTACGGCAAGGCCGGCTGAGCACGCCCCCCATGGAGCTCTCGCTGATCCAGGACTACGTGACCGCGCTGATGCTGCACCTCGTGCGGGTCGGCGCGTTCGTGGCCGTGCTGCCGCTGTTCGGCCGCCAGCGGGACTCGCTCGTCTTCCGCCTCGCGCTCTCGACGGCGCTGGCGGCGATCTTCTGGTGGGTCGGTGACCAGCGCGTCGCGGCGCCGACGCACCTGCTCGAGCTCGGCCTCATGGGGGCACGCGAGGCCCTGATCGGCGTCGCGCTCGGCTTCGCGCTCTCGACGATGACGTCCATGCTGGTCAGCGCGGGCGAGTTCATCAGCTCGGAGATGGGCTTCTCGCTCGCCCGCACGATCAACCCCGAGAGCGGCGTCAACGGCACCGTGATCTCGCAGCTGCTGCAGGTGGTCGGCTTCCTGCTGATCCTGAGCCTCGACCTCCACCACGAGGCCCTGCGCGTCATGGAGCAGACGTTCCGCGCCTGCCCCGTCGGCGAGCCGTTCGACTACCTGCCGATCTGGTACGGGGTCCTCGAGCTGGTCGGCGGCAGCGTCCACCTCGCGCTGCAGTACTCGTTCCCGGTCATGGGCACGATGATGCTGGTCTCGGCCGGCCTCGTGCTCCTCGGCCGCGCGGTCCCGGCGATCAACCTGATGGAGTTCGCGTTCGCGCTCCGGATCCTGATCGCGCTCGCCGGACTGGCGCTGTTCCTCGTCGAGGGCGCGCCGTTCCTCGTCCAGACCTTCGCCGGCGTGCTCGAGCGGGCCGCCGAGATGTTCCCGGAGTAGCCCGTGCCGATGTTCGGAGACGACCAGGGCAAGACCGAGCAGCCCACGCCGACCAAGCTGGCCGAGGTCCGCAAGAAGGGCGACACCCCGCACAGCAAGGAGCTGACGCAGGGCGGCGTGCTGTTCCTCGCGGCCGTGACGCTGATCTGGATCGGCGACTGGCTCGTCGCGGCGCTCAGCGAGGTCATGCGCAACGGCATGACGCTCGACATGACCGCGCGTCGCGTGCACGAGCCCGACGGCGCGCTCGCCGAGCTCTGGCGCGCGCTGATGACCGTGCTGCCGCCGTTCGCGACGCTGCTGCTCGTGCTGGTCGTCACGACGGCGCTGATCGGCTACGGCCAGATCGGCCTCAAGCTCAGCCGCGAGGCCGTCGGCTTCAAGCCCGAGAAGCTCAACCCGTTCACCAACATGAAGCGGCTGTTCAGCCCGCAGTCGCTGATGCGCACGCTGTTCGCCGTCTTCAAGCTCGGGGTCATCGGCGGCGTGCTCTACCTGGTGCTCGGCAGCCGCCTCCCGGTGCTGCTGCACCTGCACGAGCTGCCGTTCGGCCGCGCCGCCGCCGAGATCGGCGGCCTCGTGCTCACGCTGCTGCTGTGGATCGGCGCCGTCGTCACCGCGATCGCGGTCGGCGACCTCGCGTTCCAGCGCTACTCGTTCACGAAGCGCAACATGATGACCAAGCAGGAGGTCGAGGACGAGCGCAAGCGCACCGAGGGCGACCCCCACATGAAGGCGCGCCAGCGCGGCGCCCGCAACGAGCTCCTGCAGCAGCGCATGATGGCGGAGATCCCGCGCGCCGACGTCATCCTGACCAACCCGACGCACTACTCCGTCGCGCTGCGCTACGACCGCACCCGCGACGCGGCGCCGACCGTGGTCGCCAAGGGCGTCGACGACGTCGCCATGCGCATCCGCGAGGTCGCGCGCGAGCACGACGTGCCGCTCATGGAGGACCCGCCGCTGACCCGCGCGCTCTACCGCGCCGTGAAGGTCGGCCAGGCGGTCCCCGAGAAGTTCTACCAGGCCGTGGCGACGGTGCTCAGCCACGTCTACCGACTCCACGGCCGCACGGCCTGACGCACGAGACCTAGATGCTGGACAAGCCGAACAAGGAGCAACGCAACAGCCTGCTGGCGATCTTCTTCCTCGCCGTCCTGGCGGTGATGTTGATCCCGATGCCGCCGCTGATGCTGGACGCGATGCTGTGTCTCAACATCACGGTCAGCCTGCTGATCCTGATGGCGGTGCTCAACAGCAACCGCCCGGTCGAGTTCAGCACGTTCCCGAGCGTGCTGCTGTTCACCGCGCTGTTCCGGCTCGCGCTGAACGTCTCCTCGACCCGCCTGATCCTGCTCGAAGGCGACGCCGGCAGCGTGATCCGCACGTTCGGCTCGTTCGTCGTCGGCGGCAACCCCGTCGTCGGCATCGTCATCTTCCTCGTCCTGGTGGTGATCCAGTTCATCGTGATCACCAAGGGCCAGAACCGGATCAGCGAGGTCGCGGCGCGCTTCGCGCTCGACTCGCTCCCCGGCAAGCAGATGTCGATCGACGCCGACCTCTCCGCGGGCCTCATCAGCAGCGAGGAGGCCAAGGCGCGCCGCGCGTCGCTGACGCACGAGATGGAGTTCCACGGGGCGATGGACGGCGCGGGCAAGTTCGTCCGCGGCGACGCGATCGCCGGCCTGATCATCACCGGCATCAACATCGCCGGCGGGCTCGTGCTCGCGATGGTCTACAGCGACCTGACCCTCGACCAGGCGTTCGAGAAGTACACCATCCTGACCATCGGCGACGGCCTCGTCGCCCAGATCCCGGCGCTGCTCGTCTCGACGTCGGCGGGCATCCTGGTCACCAAGGGCGCCAGCGAGCAGGCGTTGGGCCAGGAGATGGGCGACCAGGTGATGAAGAGCGGCCGCACGGTCCGCATCGTCGCCGGCATCCTCGCCCTGATGTCGCTGCTGCCCGGCATGCCGACCCTGCTGTTCCTGGGCGTCGCCGCCGCGCTGTTCTACTACGCGGGCAACGCCGACGCCGCGGCCGCGCGCGCCGACGCGGAGCAGGCTGCCGAGCAGGCCGCCGCCGACGCCGCGCCGGACCCCGAGGACGCGCCGGTCGAGGAGCTCTTGACCATCGACCGGCTGGGCATCGAGATCGGCTACCGGCTGATCGGGCTCGTCGAAGCGGGCAAGCACGGCGGGCTGCTCGACCACATCCGCTCGCTCCGCCGCCAGTTCGCGCAGACGCTCGGCGTCGTCGTCCCCCCGATCCGGGTCCGCGACAACGTCCAGCTCGAGCCCAACAGCTACCGGGTGCTGCTCGGCGGCCAGGAGATCGCCGGCGGCGAGCTGCGCGCGGGCCAGTACCTGGCGATGGACCCGAGCGGCACCGCGCCGCCGATCGACGGCGTCGAGACCGTCGAGCCGGCGTTCGGGCTGCCCG
This sequence comes from Planctomycetota bacterium, assembly GCA_049889335.1. Taxonomy (GTDB): domain Bacteria; phylum Planctomycetota; class UBA1135; order UBA1135; family UBA2386. The sequence goes on along the minus strand of JBMHDP010000265.1, from coordinate 13,507 downwards.
CGCGCTGGATCCAGGAGTCCGACAAGGACCGCGCCGAGCTGCTCGGCTACACCGTGATCGACGCTGCGTCGGTCCTGATCACCCACCTGACCGAGACGCTCAAGGCCTCCGCCGGCGAGCTCCTGTCGCGCGACGACGTCAAGCTGCTCGTCGACAACCTCAAGGAGCAGGCGCCCGCGGTCGTCGAGGAGCTCGTGCCCAACCAGCTGAGCCTCGGACAGATCCAGCGCATCCTCGCCGGCCTCCTCAAGGAAGGCGTCCCGATCCGCAACCTGCAGACGATCCTCGAGAGCCTCGCCGACGCGTCGGTCGAGACCAAGGACCCGCGCCAGCTCACCGAGCACGTGCGCGCGCGCCTAGCGCGGACCATCTGCGAGCCCCACCTCGACCCCGCGGGCACGCTGCACGCGGTGTTCCTCGACCCGGACCTCGAGCGCAACCTCTCCGAGGCGCTCGCCGGCAACGACGGCGTCAACAACCTGCCGCAGGGCTTCCTGGGCAAGTTCGTCGACAGCACCGCCGCGGCGCTGTCCTCGATGGCCCGCGACGGCCGCGACCCGGTGCTGGTGACGCGCGCGAGCCTGCGTCCGTTCCTCGCAGAGGCGGTCGCCGGCGTGATCCCGAACGCCGCGGTCCTGAGCTACCAAGAGACGTCGGCCGCCAAGAAGGTCGAGACGACCGAGCGCGTGCTGGTCGCGAGCTGAAGCCCACAACCCTGAGAGAGCCCACAGATGTTGCTCAAGCGAATCGAAGCGAAGACCCTCCCCGAGGCGATCGACCGCGTGCGCGCCGAGTGCGGCGCCGACGCGCTGGTCGTCGACACCCGGCCGACCCGCGCCGGCTACCTCGTGGTCGCCGGCAGGCCCGAGCCCGAGTCGCGCCGCCGCGACCAAGCGGGCGGGGCCCCCAAGCTGTCCAAGTGGACCCAGGGCTTCCGGCCGCTCGCCGAGAAGGCCGCCGAGTTCGGGCTGTCCGAGCCGATCCTGCGGGCGGTCGAGCGCGCGCTGCTCGGCACCAAGGTCGAGCTGTCGCGACCCGGTGACCCGGCGCTGCCCGGCCTCGCCAGCCGCGTGCTCGCCGCGCTGATCCACCACGAGCCCCGCGTCGAGGCCGTCGACGGGTTCCGCACGGTCGCGCTGGTCGGTCCGACCGGCGTCGGCAAGACGACGACCCTCGCCAAGCTCGCCGCCCGCGCCAAGGACCGCGGCGAGCGCGTCGCGATCATCACGCTCGACACCTACCGGATGGCCGCGATCGAGCAGCTGCGCTCGTTCGCCGAGCTGCTCGACGTCCCGTTCTCCGTCGCGGTCTCCGCGGCCGACCTGCGCCGCGCGATCGAGGAGAACGCGCACGCCGACCGGATCTACATCGACACGACCGGCAAGAGCCCGCGCAGCCGCGAGGCCCTGCCGGTGCTGGAGAGCGCGCTGCGCGCCGCCGGCGCCCACGCGGTGCTGTGCATGGCCGCGGGCACCAGGCGTCGCGACGCCGACGTCGTGCTGGGCGCCTACGAGTCCCTCGGCGTCGACGCCGTGTGCCTGACCAAGTGGGACGAGACCGTCGCCCCCGGCGAGTCGCTGGCCGCCGTGATCGAGCAGGGCCTGCCGCTGTCGCACCTGTGCGTCGGCCAGGAGGTCCCGGCCGACATCCTCGCCGCCGACGGCCTGCAGCTCGCCCGCGCCGCGTTCGACTGCGAGCCCGCGGAGGCCGACGCGTGACCGACCGCGCCCCAGGACACCAGGCCGCGGGCCTCACCGCGGCCTCGCGCCGACCGACCCCGTGGCTGTGCGTCGCGGGCGCCAAGGGCGGCGTGGGCAAGACGACGCTGTCCAGCAACCTCGCGCTGCTGCTGGCGCGCGCCGGCTACCGCGCGCTCCTGGTCGACTTCGACCTCGGCACCGGCAACGTCGGCGTCCACCTCCGCCTGCCCGCGACGCGCGACCTCGACGACGCCTTCGAAGGCCGCTGTCGCGTGCGCGAAGCGATCGCGCAGGGCCCCGGTCGCCTCCAGGTGCTGCTCGGCCGCTCCGGACCGACCCGCCTGACGACCGCGACGCCCGCGCAGCTGGCCGAGCTGCTGGCGCAGATCCGCGCAGCCTCGACGGACTACGACGTCGTCGTCTTCGACACCGGCGCAGGGCTGCACGCGAGCACGCTGTGCGTCGCCGAACAGTGCGACCTCGTCCTCGGCGTGACCACGCCCGAGGTCACGGCGCTGACGGACGCGTACGCGCTGTGCAAGGTCCTGCGCGCCCGCGGCGCCGCCCTGCCCAGGCTGGTCGTGAACCGCGCCCGCAGCCGCGAGGAGGCGATGGGCACGGCGACCAAGCTCAACGCCGTCACGAAGAAGTTCCTGGCGTGCGAGAGCGAGCTCGCGGGCTGGATCTCCGACGAGCCCCAGATCGAGCGGAGCGTCCGGGAGCAGCGCCCGCTGACCCTGCTCGGAGCGTGCCGTGGCCTCGACGACCTGCGCAGCCTCTGCGCCGCCGCGCTCGCCGCGCTCCCGCCCATGCAGCGCCGGCAGGAGCCGCGCGACCAGGTCACCCGGCGGGTCCGCCTGCGCCCCGGGCCGGTCGCCGACGCCGCCGCCCGGTGACGAACCTGCGTTCGCGCCGCCGGTTCCGCCTCGTTCCGACTCAACCTGACCGCGTCGGAGCGCCGATGTAGGCCGAGGCAGGATCCATGAACTCAGGCAGAGGCAGCCAAGAACTGACCCGCGTCGCCGCGGCCTACGTCACCAGCATCGCGTTCGCGCTCGCGTTCCTGTGCGCGGTGGTCGCGGGCGCCGACGGGCTCACGGCGCTGTGGCGCGGCGTGCTGGCGGCGGTCTGCGGGCTCGTCGGTGCGCACCTGCTGGCGCCGCCCGTGGTCGACGTCGTGCTCGCGTCGATGGCCCGCGACGAGGTCCGGCGCCGCGCCGAGGCCGACCAGGAGGAGCAGGCGTGAGAGGCGCGGTCAAGGTCCAGCGCTCCGCCGCGGAGCGAGACCGGATGGTGGAGCAGTACCTGCCCCTGGTCCGCTACGTAGTCGCGCGACTCCCGGTGACCACGCCGGCGTCGCTCGACAAGGACGACTTCTACTCCGTCGGCGTGATCGGCTTGATGCACGCCGCCGCGACCTACGACCCCGCGCGCGGCGCGTCGTTCAAGACGTTCGCCTACACGGCCATCCGCGGCGCGATCCTGGACGAGGTCCGCAAGCACGACCCCGTGCCGCGCAACCGCCGCGACCGCCTGCGCAAGATGGAGCGCGCGAGCTCGATGCTGTGGTCGAAGTTCGACCGCGAGCCGACGCTCGCCGAGCTCGCCGAGGCGCTCGACTCGACCGAGCAGGAGCTCGACGAGGACCTGCAGGCGCTGCACACCGCGCGCACGCTCTCGATCGACGAGACCTGGGCCGGCGAGGACGGCGGCACCACGATGGGCGCGACGCTCGCGGACCTGACGAGCGTCGACCCCGACGCCACCGCGGACCACCGCGAGCAGCTGGAGCGGCTGACGCGCGCGATCGCGGAGCTGCCGGAGACCGACCGCCACGTGGTCGTGCTCTACTACCACGAACAGCTCTACCTCAAGGAGATCGGCAAGCTCCTCGGGGTGACCGAGTCGCGCGTCAGCCAGATCCTGACCCGCGCGACCGAGCGCCTCCGGCTCAAGCTCAAGGAGCAGGAGTAGCCGGTGCAGGGGATCCAGCGCACGACCGGCCGCTACGGCGCCCCCCAGGTCCAGGACCGCCAGGCGGGCGGACGGCGCCAGCAGGAGCAAGCCGACGCCTTCCGCCGGGCCCTGACCGAGCACGGCGAGGAGCCCGCGCCTGCAGCCCCGGTGGCACCGGAGCTTCAGCGGCGGCGGCCCGTGAGCCGAAGAGAACCGAGCGAGGCGCACCACGTCGACGTGGTCGCCTGACGCACCTCCACGAGCACCGACATGACCACCCCCCGACGCACCCAACCCGACGTCATCTCGCGCGACAGCGTGCGCGTCGTGGCCCAGCCGGCGATGCTGGGCTGCGGCGACGACGCCGGCGCGGGCGGCGCGCCGATGGCCGTGGTGCCGCTCATGGACGGCGACCGGGTCGCCGGCTTCGAGGTCCGCTGCGGCTGCGGCGCGGCCGCCGTGGTCGAGTGCGTCTACCAGGACTCCCCCACCGAGGAACCGCGATGACCAGGACCCGATCCCTGCTCTTGCTCCCCGCGACCGCGCTGCTGCTCGCCAGCTGCCAGACCGCGACCGACATGATGTTCGAGCCCGCGCCGAACGACCCGCTCGACGGCTACGAGGGCAGCCTCGCGCAGGCGGGCATCAACACGGACATGGACTGGGGCCCGGGACAGAACCTCCTGCTGAGCAAGTACCAGGCGGCGCAGTCCGAGATCGCGCAGCTCCGCAAGGACCACGAGGAGCTGATCGCGACCAACCAGAACCTCCAGGCCGAGTTGACCGCCGAGCAGGGCGCCCTCCGCGAAGAGAAGAAGGAGCGCGCCCAGTCGGACGCGGACATCGAGGTCCTGCGCGGCCGCGTCCGCGAACGCGACGCCAAGATCCTCAGCCTCCAGATCGAGAAAGCGAAGCTCGAACAGGAGCGCCTGCAGCGCGAGATCACGACGCTCAACGAGGGCATCCGCTCGCTCTCCACGCCCGCAGCGACGGCCAGCGAGCCGCCGCGGCAGCCGTGAGGCGCGCCGCCGCGTGGCTCGCGGCGATCGCCGTCGCGACGACGCTGGCCGGCTGCCGCATGCCGCGGCCCGACCGGCCCAAGGTGCTCAACAGCTTCCTGGCCGAACCCGAGGACCTCGCCAGCGTACGCCGGATCATGGTCCTGCCGTTCCACGCCGAGCACGGCGTCGACGTCGAGAAGAACACGATCCGCGACGCCTTCGTCGCCGAGCTGCAGAAGCTGCGGCGCTTCGAGGTCGTCCCGCTGTCCGACGCCGCGCGCGAGGACGACATGCTCAACGAGTCGCTCGCCCGCGGCCGGCTCTCCACCGACGCGATGGTCCGCCTGTGCGAGCGCTACGCGCTGGACGGCGTGTTCGTCGGCTCGGTCACCTCCTGGCGTCCCTACAAGCCGCCGCAGCTCGGCCTGCGCACGCACCTGATCTCGGTCCACTCCGGCGCGAGCGTCTGGGCCGTCGACGCGATGTACGACGCCGGCGACCGGAGCACCGTCAGCGACCTCCGGCACTACGTCGAGCGCACCCAGCGCGACGACGGCAACCTGCACGGCTGGGAGATGACCCTGCTGTCGCCTGCGAAGTTCACCAGCTTCGTCGCCCACCGCTTCGTGGGCACCTGGGTCGAGGGCTAGCGGTCACGGACCCGCACGAAGGCTCGCGCGAGGCAGGCGGGATCCGTATCCTGCCCGCCCGAACCCAGCGAGCCTCTGCGTGTATTCGATCCTCCTGTCCCTGTTCCTCTCCCTGCTGCTGGGCTTCAGCGGCGTGTTCCTCGACTGGTGGCACTGGGGCTGGGGCATCTTCTTCACGCTGGTGCTCGCGCTCGTCATCTGGGTGCTGATCGCCCGGCGCGTGGGCAAGCAGATCCAGCCCGCCATGGAGCAGGTCCAGCGGCAGATGCAGCAGGGCCACGTGAAGCTCGCCATCCAGACGCTCGAGGACATGCTCCCGCTCGGGAAGTGGGTGCCGATGCTGCACGGGCAGGTCATCGCGCAGATGGGGATGCTCGAGTACTACCAGGGTGACAAGGAGCGCGGCGTAAAGCTGCTCGAGGGCTCGAGCCTGCGGAACGCGGACGCGCGCCTGCTGCTCGGCTGCATCCGCTACAAGTCGGGTGAGACCGACCGGGCGCTCGGGATCCTGGAGCTCGCCGCCAAGGTCAGCAAGAAGCACGCGCTGCTGCACAACACCTACGCGTGGATGCTGCAGAAGGCCGGCAAGGCCGAGCAGGCGCAGGCCGTGCTCGCCGCGTTCCTCAAGAAGGACAAGACCAGCGCGCCGTCCAAGGACAACATGCTGCGCCTACAGAACAAGCAGCGCATGAACATGGCCCAGTTCGACATGCAGTGGTACGCGCTCGGCCTGGAGGCGCCGCCGTCGCAGATGGGCGTGCAGATGCGCCGCGCGCCGAAGGGCTTCCGCGAACCGCCCCGGAGCAAGAAGAAGGGTGGCTGAGCGGGTCCGGCACGCGCTCCCCGAGGCGCGCTGGCCGACCGCTGCGGAGGCCGCCAGCGCGCGGCTGTTCGCCCCCGTCCGGTTGGGACCCGTGGAGGCGACGTCGCGGACGTGGGTCCCGGCGATGGTGCCGTGGCGCGCGACCGAGGACGGCGAGGTCACCCAGAACGTGCTCGACTGGTATGGTCGCTTCGCGGACGGCGAACCGGGCGTGCTGGTGGTCGAAGCGACCGGCATCCGCGACGTGCCGAGCGGCCCGCTGCTGCGCGTCGGCCACGACCGCTTCGTCGACGGCCTGCGTCGTCTGACCGAGACCGTGCGCGAGCGGAGCGGCGGCCGCACGCGGCTGTTCCTGCAGGTGCTCGACTTCCTGGCGATCCGCCGCCGCCCGCCCAAGGACAAGTTCTTCGCGCGCTTCCTGCAGCTCACCGACCGACACCGGGACGCCATGCGCGAGCGCTTCGGCGACGCGGCCGCGGCGGACGACCAGGCCGTGCGCGCGCAGCTCGCGCAGTGCGACGACGACACGCTCCAGGAGGTCCTGACGCGGCGCGAACACCGCGACTACGCGTGGGGCTACCGCGAAGAGGTCAACGACCTGCACCTCCCCCACGTCGAGGAGCTGCCGCGGGTGCTGCCCGACCTGTTCGCGCAGGCCGCGCGGCGCGCGCGCGAGGCCGGCTTCGACGGCGTCGAGCTGCACTACGCGCACGCCTACACGATGGCGTCGTTCCTCTCGCGCACCAACCATCGCGCCGACGGCTACGGCGGCTCGACCGCGGCGCGGCTGCGGCTGCCGCTCGAGGTCTTCGCCGCGGTCCGCGGCCAGGTCGGCGCGGACTGGTGCGTCGGCGCGCGTTTCCTCGGCGACGAGGTGATCGACGGCGGCAGCCGCGTCGAGGACGCCGCGGCCTACGCGGTCGCGTTCGCCGACGCTGGCTTCGACTTCTTGTCGGTGAGCAAGGGCGGCAAGTTCGACGACGCGAGGCAGCCTGGCGTCGGCAACGCGGCCTACCCCTACACCGGCCCTTCCGGCCACGAGTGCATGCCGACGGTGCGCAGCGACGCGCGCGGCCCGTTCGGGCGTAACGTCCACCTCGCGACCACCATCCGCGACGCCGTGCGCGCGGCCGGACACGAGACCCCGATCGTCGCAGCCGGCGGCGTCTGCAACTTCGAGCAGGCCGAGGCGGTGCTGCAGCGCGAGCAGGCCGACGTCGTGGCCGCAGCGCGGCAGAGCCTCGCGGACCCGGACTGGTGGAAGAAGATGCGCCTGGGCCACGGCGACGAGGTGCGGCGCTGCATCTTCACGAACTACTGCGAAGGGCTCGACCAGAAGCACAAAGAGGTCACCTGCCAGCTCTGGGACCGGGACTTCGACGCCGACGACGCCGACTCGGTGCCGCGCAGCGCCGACGGCAAGCGGCGGATGGTGCCGCCGCCGTGGCGGCCGCCCGGCGCCTGACGTCCGCGCCGCGGTCGACGATCGCGGGCGCAGCGGAAGAAGCCGGCGACCGCCCCCGTCCCACGCCGCCGAGGAAGACCGATGAAGACCTACACGACCCTGCTCACGCTGCTCCTGACCGCAGCTCCCGCGATCGCCCAGGACGCCGACGACGCGGCACCGTTCGTGCTGCCCGCGGGCGAGCTGAAGACGACCGACCTGATCGACTCCTGCGCCGCCTACTTGGAGTGGAACATCCTCTACGCCGAGGTCGAGTTCCCGGAACAGGCGGCGACGACCAAGCTGCAGCGGCAGGTCGTGACCGACCGCGACGGCTGCGAGGAGCTGCTCTACAGCCTGCTCTACCGGCAGGGCTACGCCGTCAAGGCGCTCGACCTCAAGCGCGACATGTACGAGGTCCTGGCGATCCAGGGCCAGCGCGGCCGCGAGCTCAGCGCCGGCGCGCCCTACGTCGCGTGCGAGCAGGTGCTCGCGCGGCCCACCCTCAAGCGGCAGGTCCTGACCACCCTGTCCCTGAAGCACATCAACGCACAGCTCGCCAACAACGCGCTGCGGCCGTTCTTCGCCAGCAGCGGGGGTGGGTTCCCGGGCGGGATCATGATCGGCACGGTGGGCGACCAGCAGTCGCTGCTGCTGCAGGGCTTCCAGGACCAGGTCGCGCAGGCCATCCGCGTGGTCCAGCTGGCTGACGTCCCGCAGCGCGCCGAGCTGGAGATCCTGGGGGGACGGACGACCATGCAGGACTACGTCAAGGGACTCGAGGCGCGGATCGAGGCGCTCGAGAAAAAGCTCGCCGCGATCGAGCAGAAGGCCAAGTAGGCGACGAAGAGGCAGGCGGCTAGCATCGGGCCACACGGAGTCGTGGGGAGCGCCCGACGCGGCCTTCGGCTCCACTGCCCCGCTCTCGCCGCCATGAAGACTGCATCCGCCCTCGCGCTCGCCGGCCTGCTCGCCGGCAGCTGCGTCACGCAGCAGACCACGCTGCCGCCGGTCCGCGACCCCGCGCCGCCGATGATCCTCGACCGCCTCGGCGACTACCGGCGCGACGTCGCCACCGACTCGGCGGAGGCCCGCCGTTGGTTCGACCAGGGCATGGCCCTGATGCTCGGCTACAACTTCGACGGCGCGATCGCCTCGTTCCGACAGGCCACGGCGATCGACCCGGGCTTCGCGATGGCGTGGTGGGGCATCGGCTACGCCGGCGGCCCCAACCAGAACAACCCCGGCATCGACGAGCCCAAGGACCAGTGGTCCTACGCCGCGGCGCAGAAGGCCTACGAGCTGCGCGACCGCGAACAGGGCGCCAACCGGGCGCTGATCGAGGCGCTCGCCAAGCGCTACACGCTGCCGCTGCCCGAAGACCTGACCGCGCAGAACGAGGCCTACCTAACCGCGATGCGCGAGGTGAAGGCGCAGTTCCCGCTCGACCCGGACGTCGCCGTCTGGACCGCCGAGGCGATGATCTGCATGCAGCCCTGGAACTACTGGACCCTCGCGGGCGAGCCGGTTGAGCGCACGCCCGAGTTCCGCGCGATCCTCGAGGCGGTGATGCGCCAGCACCCCGACCACCCCGCGGCCAACCACCTCTACATCCACACGATGGAGTCGTCGCCGTGGCCGCAGCTGGCCGAGCCCGCGGCCGACCGGCTGGTCGACCTGGTGCCGGCCGCGGGCCACCTCGTGCACATGCCGTCGCACATCTGGATGCAGACCGGCCGCTACGACGACGCCGCCGACTGCAACCGCCGCGCGGCCGCGCTCGACGACGCGTGGTTCGAGGGCGACCCCAACGCCGGCGAGTACCGCGTCTACATGGCGCACAACCGGCACTTCCTGGCGTGGGCCGCGATGATGCAGGGGCGCCGCCGCGAGGCGCTGTCGTCCGCGCGCGCGATCACGACCGAGGTGCCCGCGCCGCTGCTCGAGGCGCTGGCCTCGTTCAGCGACGGCGTCGCCGGCAGCAAGTGGCACGTGATGGTGCGCTTCGGCATGTGGGACACGATCCTCGCCGAGCCGGCGCCGCCGGAGTGGGCGATCGTCTCCGCCGCGATGCGGCGCTATGCGCGCGGCGTGGCTTTCGCCAACACCGGCAAGCACGACGAGGCGGCCGCAGAGATCACCGCGCTCGACGAAGCTGTCGCAGCGCTGGCCGACGCCGACCGCAACCTCGGCAACCAGCCGGCCCACGAGGTCATGAAGATCGCGCAGCACGTGCTGCGCGGAGAAGCGGCGTTCAAGAAGGGCGACCGCGCCGCCGGCCTCGCCGAGCTGAAGAAGGCCGTCGAGCTCGAAGAGGTCCTCGTCTACGCCGAGCCCGCGCCGTGGATGATGCCCGCGCGCCACGCCTACGGCGCGCTGCTCGTGCTCGACGGCAAGCACGCAGCGGCCGAGCAGGTGTTCCTGCGGGACCTCGAGGTCTACCCCGCCAACGGCTGGGCCCTGCTGGGCCTGCGCGACGCGCTGGCCGCGCAGGGCCGCGTCGTCGAAGCCGCGCACGCCGACAAGGCCTTCCGCAAAGCGTGGGCCAGCGCCGACGTGATGCCGCCGGCGGCCTGCTACTGCGGCGCCGCGACGCGGTAGCGGGGACGCGCGACCGGCCCGAAGTGTCGCCCGCCGCTCCGCCGGGCTAAGCTCCGGCGGATGGCCGAGGACGAGGTCGAGATCACGCGCCTGCTCAACGAAGCAGGCGCCGGGCGCAGCACCCTGGGAGACGACCTCGTCGCTGCGCTGAGCAGCCACCTGCGGCAGCTCGCGCGCGCGCACATGGCGCGCCAAGGCGGCGACCACACCCTCCAGCCGACCGCGCTCGTCCACGAGGCCTGGATGAAGCTCCGGCCCGGCGAGCACGAGGCCGAGTGGGACAGCCGCCGGCAGTTCTTCGCCGCCGCGATCAAGGCCATGCGCTCCGTCCTCGTCGACCACGCGCGCGCGCGGCTGGCAGACAAGCGGGGCGGCGGCAAGCGGCCCGTCTCCATCGAGGTCGCGCACGAGCTGACCTTCGAGGACGCAGGCTGGGTCCTGGAGATGAAGGACGTGCTCGAGCTGCTCGAGCGTGAGGACGCAGACCTCGCCGAGCTCGTGCAGCTGCGCTTCTTCGCCGGGATGTCGCACGAGGAGATCGCCGCCCACCAGCAGGTCACCGTGCGCACCGTCGAACGTCGCTGGCGCGCCGCGCGCCTCTGGCTCCTGGACAAGCTGTCGGGCGGCGCCGCCGATCCGGGCACCGCAGACGTATGAGTGAGGTCCCGTGGAACATCGTCCGGCCGGTGCTGGAGCAGGTCTTGGAGCTGGACGGCCCCGAGCGCGAGACGCGCATCGAGCAGCTGTGCGGTGACGACGTCGAGCTGGCGACGGAGGTCCGACGCCTGGTCGCGCTCGAAGACCAGGAAGCCGGCAGCGACGCGGCGGCCAAGCTCGCCGAAGTCTCGTTCCACCAGTTCCTGGGCCTCCCCAAGGCGCTCGCAGCAGGCGACGTACACGGCGGCTTCCAGATCGAGCGCGAGCTCGGCGCGGGGGGCATGGGGCGCGTCTACCTCGCGCGCCAGGCGCACCCCAGCCGGGAGGTCGCCCTGAAGGTCATGCGTCCCGACCTCGCGACGGCGGGCTACATGGCGCGGTTCCGGCGCGAGGAGAGCATCCTGGGGAGCCTCCAGCACCCCGGCATCGCGCAGATCTTCGAGGCGGGCGCGTGGACCGACGACCACGGCCAGGACTGGCCGTTCTTCGCCATGGAGTACGTCCGCGGCGCGCGCACGCTGACCGAGCACTGCGCCCTCGCGCAGCCGAAGCTCGAGGACAAGGTGCAGCTGTTCCGCGACATCTGCGACGCCGTCCACGAGGCGCACCGCCGCGGCGTCGTGCACCGAGACCTCAAGCCGGGCAACCTGCTCGTCGACGAGGACGGCAAGGCCAAGGTCATCGACTTCGGCGTCGCCCGGGCGTCGGGCAGCGACTCGGAGGGCTTCGCGGAGCTGACGCACACCGGCGAGATGGTCGGCACGGTCCGGTTCATGAGCCCCGAGCAAGTCGAGGGGGGCAGCGTCGAGGCCACGAGCGACGTCTACAGCCTGGGCGTCGTGCTCTACGAGCTGCTCTGCGGGCGCTCCCCCTACGGCGAGGTCGCCGAGGAGGTCACGCCGCTCGCGCTCGCGATCGTGAAGACCGACCCCGTCCGCCCGAGCCTGATCGAGCCGAGCGTCGGCGGCGACCTGGAGTGGGTGCTGCTGCGCTGCCTGGAGAAGGACCCCGCGCGCCGCTACCCGGACGCCGGCGCGCTCCGCGACGAACTCACCGCCTTCCTCGCCGGCCGCCCCGTCTCCGCCGGGCCGCCGAGCCTCACCTATCGCACGCGGCGCTTCGTCGCGCGCAACCGGCTCGCCGTCACGCTCACGCTGCTCCTCGTCGTCGGCCTGTCCGGCGCCGGCGTCGTCAGCGTGGGCCTCTACCTGGACGCCCGCGAGGAGGAGATCCAGCGCGACCTCGAGGCCAAGAACGCAGCCCTCGCGAGACAGTCGTTGCTCCTGTCGATCACCAGCCTGCAGTCGCGCGCGGCAGAGCGCCTACGCGTCGACAAGATGCTGGAGACCGCCAGCCGCGACGTCGGCGAGGTCTTCAAGGACGACCGCGACGGAGAGCTCATGGCCCGCCTCGCCCTGGTGCAGAGCATGCAGTGCATCGGCATGATCCAGGGGGCGACCGCCGAGGCGCAGCGCTGCCTCGAGCTGATCGGCGACAGCGCGGACGTCACCGACGCGCGGGTCGCCGGGCTGCGGTTCTGCCTCGCCCAGGGCGCCTTCAACCAGGGGCGGCCGCGAGAGGCCCTGGAGCTCGCGCAGGCGACGCTGGAGCAGGCCACCGAGCTCGGCGGGGAGGCGTGCCCCGGCGCGATCCGGGCCGGCGCGGACCTGGGCAATCTGCTGGTGATCGCTCGCCGCGACGTCCCGCGCGGACAAGAGCTGCTGACGAACGCGCGACGCGCGCTCCTCGAGCGACAGGACCCGAACGATCCGCTGCTGCTGCGGGTCGAGCGACACCTCGCCGTCTCCTGGACGCTCACCGGCCGCGCCGAGGAAGGGCTGGAGTTGATCCGGTCCGTCATCGAGCGCACGTCCGCCGACCGCGGCACCACCGACCCGCAGGCGATCATGCTGCGGCTCGACGAGGCCAGCACGCTGGCCGCCTTGGGACGCCTCCCCGACGCCGCGGCTGCCGCCAAGAGCTCGCTGGCCGGCATCGAGGCCGAGCTCCCCTCGGACCACCCGCTGCGGCTGTTCACCTTGGCCGCGACGAGCTCCTACATCGCGGGCACCGGCGATCACGAGCAGGCGCTGCGCCTGCTCGAGCCGAACATGGCGCTGCTCACGCGCGTCTGGGGCGCCGAGCACCCCGAGACGCTCAAGGCCGAGTCGGTGCTGGCCGACTCCATGGAGTGGGTCGGACGCGCCGACGAGTCGCTGCGCGCCCACCGCGCGCTGGTCGACCGCGTCCGCGAGCTGATGGGCCCGGACGCGCCGCAGCTCGTCCCCTACCTGTACCGCCTGGGCGCTGCGCTGGAGCGGGCCGACAAGCTCGTCGAGGCTCTCCCGCACTTCGAAGCCGTCGTCAGGCTGTCGAGCAGGACCTACGGCCCTGCCAACCCGAACGTGCTGGGCCTCCAGCTGACGCTCGCGACCCACTACGTGGACCTGGACCGCCTGGACGACGCGCAGCGGAACCTCGAAGCGCTGCAGCAGCAACGCGAGCGCGGCGCCGCGTCGATGCTCGGCGACATCTGGATGCTCGAGGGGCGCGTGCTGCTGGGCCTCGGACGACGCGAAGACGCGCGCGCGCCGCTGCAGAAGGCGCTCGCCTGGTTCACCGAGCGGCAGGGCGCCACGTCGGCGGCGGCGGCCGCCCCCGCCGCCGCGCGCGCG
>JBMHDP010000264.1:0-3231 GCA_049889335.1 Planctomycetota bacterium | reverse complement strand
GGCGTTGGGGGGCTCGATGGCGGCCCGGAGGCCTACTAACTCATTCCTGTCGAGCTCGACCTCCTCGACCCCGGCCGCTATGGGGGGGTCGAGGTGCGGGGCGGTGCGCAGATGGGGCACGACCGCCGGGGCCGCCGCCCCGACGGACGCCGGGACCGCCGCGGCCGCGCGCGCGTAGGCGGGCGAGGGGTCGACGCGGCGCTCCGGGCCCCGCTCGATCCGAGGCAGCAGCGCGTCCACCAGCGCCCGCCGCAGCGCCTTGAGCTGACCGGGGGGGACGTGCAGCCCCTCGCACGCCTCGGAGACCCGGAGCGAGCCGAGGCGGAACGGCGTGCCGCCGAACCCGCCGAGCTTCTCGCGGAGCAGGGGCGCGCCCAGGCCGACGCCGCGCGCCCGGCCGAGCGGGCTCGCCGTCCGGACCTGCACGACGTGGCCGCGCGCCCGGCCCTCGGCGGTCAGCGGAGCGCCCTCCTGGCCGTCGACCCAGACGTCGACCTCGACGCGGCCCTCGGGCTCGGGCGCGCCCTCGCGCGCGACCTTCGACGCAGCGCGGGTCACCGTCGGGTCGCTGCTGGCGAACACGCGGTCCCCGACCTTCACCCGCGCCAGGTCCGGCCCGGGTCTGCCGAAGCCGAGCAGCAGCTCTGGCCCGCGCCGCTCCACCGAGAACACGGGACCGCCTGGCTCGGACCGGTCCTCCGGGTCGCCCTGGTCGAAGACCACGCCCATGCCCGCCCGCAGCTCGAGCGCGGCGGCGTCGCCGGCGCCCCCGAGCCGGTCGCTCCGGCTCCCGACGGGCCCCTTCGGGCGCGCGGGCACCGCCAGCGCGCCGGTCCACGGCCTGCCGTCCAAATCGCCCGTGCGGACGACGACGCGCTCGGCGTCGAGGCGCGCGACCCGCCCGATGTAGACGCCGCGGTGCTTGGGGAACCGCCCCTCGACCAGGGTCTGGTGATCGCTGCCGCCGAAGAAGCCGTCGGAGAAGCCGCGCGAGTAGCTGAGCGACATCTCGAGCAGGTCGTCGGCGAGCTGGCGCTCGGCGCGGGCGCGGTCGGCGCCGTCGACGAGCCCGTCCACCCACCGGCGGTAGCCTGCCGTCGCCGTCGCGACGTACGGCGCCCCCTTCTGCCGGCCCTCGATCTTGAGACCGTGCACGCCGACGTCGAGCAGCTCGGGCACCGCGCGCGCGCCGGCGAGGTCTTTGGGGCTCAACAGGTAGCGCACGTCCCCCAGCGGGCGGAGCTCGCCGTCGACGACCAGCTCGTAGGGCATCCGGCAGGACTGGGCGCACTGGCCGCGGTTGGCGGAGCGTCCGCCCCAGGCCTCGCTGGTCAGGCACTGACCGCTCCACGAGACGCAGAGCGCTCCGTGCACGAACACCTCAAGCTCCGCGTCGGTGCCCGCCGCGAAGCGTCGCACCTCGGAGACCGACAGCTCGCGCGGCACGACGATCCGCGTCACGCCGAGCGCGGTCGCGAACGGCGCAGCCGCCGGCTCGGAGATGGTCATCTGGGTGCTCGCGTGCAGCTCCAGCTCCGGACAGATGACGCGGGCGAGCAGGCACACCGCGGGATCCTGGACGATGAGCGCGTCGACGCCCGACGACGCGATCGCGCGGAGCACGCGCTCCAGCGCGGCCAATTCGGGCTCGAACACCAACGTGTTGAGCGTCACGTAGGCGCGGGCGCCGGCGCGGTGGACCCGGGCCACCGTCTCCGGCAGGTCGCGCAGCGAGAAGTTCGCCGCGCGCGCCCGCGCGTTGAAGCCGTCCTGTAGACCGAAGTAGACCGCGTCCGCGCCGCTCCAGAGCGCCGCGCGCAGCGACTCCGGCGAACCGGCGGGCGCGAGCACCTCGGGTTTGCGGGGGCGGGCGGACATGACGAACGTGCTTCGTACTCCGCGCGGTCCGGCGCTGCAACGACGCGGGCCTCCCGCCGACCTCGTGCTATCATCCCTGGGCATCATGTCCGGGACGCAAGACCTCGCGGCGCTGCGCGCGCGCATGGACGCGCTCAACGCGCGGCTGATCACGCTGCTGCACGAGCGCGCAGCGCTGGCGCGCGAGATCGGTCGGTGCAAGCGCGCGGCCGCGCTCCCGGTGCACGACTCCACCCGCGAGCGCGCCGAGCTGTCCGCGGCGAGCGAGACGCGACCCGACGACGGCTTCACCCCAGAGCAGCTGCACCGGATCCTCGGAGAGGTGATCGCCGCCTCGCGCGCGCTGGTCGAGGCGCCCGAGACCTAGCCGCGCTCGAAGACGACCGGGAAGTCGGGCCCGTCCACGACCGCGCCGGCGGCCAGCGGCGGCACGCCCGCGAGCAGCGGACGCGAGCCGTCCGCGACGCGGGTCTCCGCGTCCATGTAGTTGAGCACCACCGCGCGGCGCCAGCGCGCGGTGCGGTTGCGGTCGCTGCCGTGCAGCGTGTGGCTGTGGTGGAAGGTCGCGCTGCCCGCCGGCACCGGGACCGCCCGGGGCCGAAAGCTCGCGCCTGGCGGCAGGTGCGCGCGGACGGCCTCCAGCGGGCTGTCGAACGGCAGGCTCGGCAGCAGCGGCCAGCGGTGGCTGCCGGGGACGAACTGCAGGCACCCTGAGGCCTCGTCGCTGTCGTCCAGCAGCAGGTTGCAGGTGATGTGCCGCGCCGGCGCGGTCCGCGTCCAGTAGGAGTAGTCCTGGTGCCACGGGACGACGCCCGGGTGACGCGGGGGCTTGGCGAACACCTGATCGTGCCAGAACCGCAGCCGCGCGACGCCCAGCAGCTGCGCGCAGCGCTCCGTGACGCGCGGGTGCTCGATCAGACTTCGCAGCACCGGATGCACGCGGAAGCCCCCGAGGAAGTGACAGACGACCTCTCCGGGGCGCTCGGTGTAGGCCTGCTCGACCTCGTAGAGGCGATGGCGGTGGCGGTCCAGGTCCGCGATGACCTCGTCGACGGCGGCGCGCACCTCGCGGACCTCCTGCGAGGTGAGCACGGGCAGCGGGCCGACGAAGCCGTCGCGTTCGAAGCCGTCGAGCGACACGGCGCGATCCTACCGGCTACGATGACGGCATGCGCCGATTCCTGAGCCTCGCGACGGCCCTGGCCGGCGCGGTCGCGACCGCGCAGCAGCCGCTGTTCTTCCGCGACGCCAACCTCGTCGCTTCGCCCGCGAGCGCGCCGGGCCTCGCCGCTGCGGTGCGCCACCTGTGCCGCGGACCGAGCGCCGCGGAGCGCGCCGCCGGCGCGCGCAGCC
>JBMHDP010000263.1:0-4540 GCA_049889335.1 Planctomycetota bacterium | reverse complement strand
AGCCACCGCGCGTCGCGCGGGGCGGCCGCGCGCAGCCGCTCGAAGCCGAGCGCGGCGAGCCACGCGACGAACAGGGTCCCTGCGGCGGGCCACCGCATCGGCCAGACGTTCTGGACGACCGGGAGGTGGAAGAGCGCCTGCACGCCGGGCAGGAACAGCCCCAGGCCGAGCGCCGCGGCGAACGCGACGCGCGCGAACCACGCGTGGCGCCCGCGTCCGCGGGCGAGGCCGTAGGCGGCGAGGAGCAGCCCGAGCGTCGAGACCGTCAGGCTGTACTCGGTGTAGTTGTAGTTCGGGATCGCGACCGCCCCGTCGACCCGGCGCGTGTTGAGCAGGATCTGCGCGGCGCCGCTGGCGTAGGGGATGCGGTCGGAGGCCGCGGGGTGACCGAACGCGTCGGGCGTCAGCCACGTCAGCAGGCCGTACGGTTCGAACGCCTGGTTCGCGATGTCGCTCCAGGCCGGGGTAGGAGTCCGGGCGCTCTCGGGGAAGAAGAGCAGGGACGGCAGCACCTGCGGCAAGCTGAGGACCGCGCCGAAGCCGAGCGCGAGGCCCAGCTGCGCCGCGGTCCGCAGCGCTGCCGCGCGGCCGTCGTCGCGCCAGCTGCAGCCGACGAGCCACGCGAACCAGCCGCCCGCGAACACGGTGGTCGTCGCGGCGAAGGGCGGGAAGCCACCGAGCCACGTCATCGCGAAGCTGGCCGCGAGCCCGGTGAACGCGCGCGGGCCGGAGCGCGCGGCGACGCAGCGCATGCCCCAGAGCACGCCGGGCAGCCAGACGTAGCTCGCGAGCCGCATCCAGAACAAGCTGTTGGCGGCCATCGGCCCGGACAGCTCGAACAGCGCGGCGCCGACGAACGCGCCGCCGACGCCCAGCCCGAGGCTGCGCAGCAGGCCGAACGCGAGCAGGCCGCCGAGCGCGAGGTTGACCCACGCCACGAGGCCGAGCCGGGCCGCCGGCTCGTCGGCGAACAGCGCGAGCCAGTTGGGCGGATAGCACAGGCCGATCAGTCCGTGGGCGTGCAGCGGCGCGCCGGCGCGCGCGTGCGGGTTCCAGCTCGGCAGGCGCCCGGCGCGCAGCTCGTTTCGCGCCAGCTCCAGCTCGGGCAGGAACCACACGGGCACCTCGGTCACGTCGAGGTTGGCCCCCGCGCGCGCCGCGGCCAGCTCGGCGTCGTCCGCGGTCGTCGCCATCGGCGGGAACTGGTTGACGTCGTAGGGGACGAAGAACCGGTCGCCGAAGGTGCACGGCCACAGCCACACCAGCGGCAGCAGCAGGAGCGCGAAGACGGCGGCTGGCTTGGCGGCGTTCATCGGCCCCTCCGTCGCGACCCGAGCAGGACGAAGACGGCCAGCATCGCCGCCAGGGACAGGCGCAGCGGCCAGACGGCGCGCGCGCGGTCGTAGGTGAACACGACCTCGTGCTCGCCGGGCGCGACGTAGACGGCCCGCAGGTAGTGGTCCGCGACGTAGACCGGCGCGTCGGCGCCGTCGACGGTGACCCGCCAGCCGGGGTCGAACGGGTCGGCGAGGCGCACGTAGCCGTCGTGGCTGCAGGTGACGCGCAGCGCGACGCGCTCGTCCTCGTGCCGGACGACCTCGACCGAGGCGGTCGCGCCTGCCGCGGGCGCGGGCGTCGGCGCCGACGGGTCCTCGAGCACGACGCGCGCGCCGACGTCGCGGTCGCGCGCGCCCAGGGCCTCCAGCCGGTCGTCGCGGTCCTCGATGACGTCGACCGCTCGCACGAAGGTCGCGCGCGGCATCACCGTCGTCCGCTCGATGAGTCGGTAGCCGCCGGTGCCCTCGGGCGTGCGGTCCACGAGCGCGTCACCGTCCGCGACGTCGAGCCGCGACACGAGGAACCGGATCCCGTAGAGGTCGCACAGCGGGTGGCGGAGCGAGGCCGGGTCCTCGAACGCCCCGACGCCCGCGCCGCTGTGGCTGACCCCGGGCTCGATCGTGTTGAAGAACGCCTCGAACCGCGCGGGCGGGAGCGGGTTGTAGGCGAACGCGTCGGCGAAGCCGAGGAAGCCCGGCACGTTGCCCGGCAGCCCCGCGTCGGGGAGGGAGCCGGGCGGAACCAGCCGCTGGATGCGGGGGCGCGGCATCCCGTCGACGTGTCGCGCCGCGACGGGCAGCAGGACCTTCGGGGTCCGCGTCACCCGTTCGGCGTCGACGGTCTGGACCGGGCCCAGGCCCATCAGCAGCAGCTCGGACGCCGTCGCCGTCAGCGCCGCGAGCAGCGTCCAGCGGGCGCGGCGCCAGAGCGCGAGGAACCCGGCCGCGCCCGCCAGCAGCGACGCCCAGAACGCGCGCTCCAGCGCGCGGTAGTTGTGGTCCAGCTCGCCCGGGGCGGCGAGCGCGCGGATCTGCTGCGCGGCGATCGCGGCGTCGCCGCGGACCTGCTGCACGAGCGGGTGGTCCGCGTCCCGCACGAACAGCTCCGCGAGCCCGCGGGCGAACGCGGCGTCGCCGGAGTGCGCCCAGAGCCACCCGAGCCCGGCGCACGAGCTCGCGACGACGGCGGCGAGCGCGACGCGCGCGGGCGCGCGCTGCTCGCCGCGCATCCAGGCGTCGGCGCCGAGGCCGCTCAGCACGACCAGCGGCATCGCGACCAGGAACAGCAGGCGCCGCAGGTCGCCGACGGTCACGCCCGGGAGGAGGCGCGCGAGCCAAAAGAACGGCTCCGTCGCGGTCGCCATCCCGAACGCCAACGCGCCGAACAGCGCGAAGAACCACGCGTAGCGCCGGTGCCGCCGCGCGAACAGCGCGCTCACGGCGGCGGCCAGCGGCACGATCCCGACCGCGTAGGACGTCTCCACCCAGTTCTGGAACGGGGTGCCGTCGGCGCGGAACGGGTCCTCGAGCAAGACCGTCTGGCTGAGCGGCGTGCGCGTGAAGAACCCGCCGTCCGGGGACGGGTAGAAGCGGTCCGCGGGCCAGCTCAGCAGGTCGGGCCAGACGGCGGAGAGCAGCTGGCTGGGCTCCACCGCGAGCGCCGCCAGCCGCTCCGGGTCGAACTGCCCCTGGCGCGCAGACTCGGCCGAGGCGAGCAGGATGGGCAGCATGTTCGCCATCGACACGGCGCCGCCGAGCAGCAGGCCGAGCGCGACGGGCGCGAGCCGCGCGCGGCGGTCCCCGCGCGGCGCCTGCCAGAGGCAGAGCAGGCAGAAGGCGCCCGTCAGGTAGGTCGACTGCAGCGCGATGACGACGAACCCGGTCGACCAGGAGAGCCCGCTCCACAGCGCCAGCCAGCCGACCGCGCGGCGGCGTGCGCGGCCGCGGACCCCGCAGCCGACCAGCGCGTGCGTCGCGCTGAGCATCGGCCAGAGCGAGAGCGCCGCGGTCAGGATGACGTTGTGGTGGACCTTGCACTGCGTCCACATCCCCAGCGTGGCGGCGACCAGCGCGAGCAGCGCGCCGCCGTGTCCGCACCCCAGGCGGCGCACGAACCCGTAGGCGAACCACCCGAACAGGGTCAGGTGGACCAGGTACCACCAGCCGTACCACTCGACGCTGGGCAGCAGGAAGAGCAGCAGGTTGATCGGCTGGAACGGCTGCGCCATCTGCGGCACGAACGGCGCCCCGCCGCCGATGTCGCGCGTCCACCGCGGGAACTCGCCGGCCTGGAAGCGGTCCTGCATGACGCGGTCCCAGCACAGCGACTGCAGATACTTGTCGGTCATGCCGACGTTGCCGCGCGCCACCTCGTCCGGTCGGTAGGTGCCCGCCTCCACGGCCTCCGCGCGCACGACGTCGAACAGCTCCGGGGGGTGCGGCACCAGCGCCGCGCCCGGCAGCAGGCTCTCCCGCAGGAACAGCACGGCGCACGCGATCGCGAGCAGCAGCGCCTGGCCATGTTCGCGTCGGCTCGGCGCGGCCGCGCGCTGGGAGCCCGGTTCGGCGACGGACATGCGCGCCTGACGATGCAGCAGCCGCGCCTCCGGCGCAACCTGGATCGGAGCCGAGCGTTGCCGGTCCGGCACGCACCCTTATGGTGCGCACGTGGCAATGGGCGATGGCACCGGAGAGAGCGCGGCGGAGCGGGAGGAGCACCGCGCCGCGCCTGGCCGCTGGACCGGCGCCGACATCGCCGCGCTGGTCGGCCTCACGGCCCTGGCCGCGCTGCTGCGGCTGCTGTTCGTCGAGCAGTGGTCCTACGGGCCGACCGAGGGCGAGACGTGGCGGCTCGTGTCGTCACCGCTCGCGGACTCCCTCGCGGCGGAGGACGCGCGCAGTCACCCGCTCTACTACCTGCTGCTGCGCCAGCTGCTGGAGCAGGGCGTGCTCGCGGGCGCGACCGAGGGCTGGCTCCGGCTGCCGTCCGTGTTCGCCGGCTGCCTGACGGCGCCGCTGGTCGCGCTGGCGGCGCGGCCGCTGCTGGGCCGCGCGGCCGCGATGCTGGCCGCGCTGGTGGTGGCCGTCCACCCCGCGTGCGTCGAGGCCGGTCAGACCGCGGCGCCGGCTGCGTTCGCGACGCTGTTCGCGGTCCTGGCAGGCGCGCTCGTCGGCCGGGGCTGGCGGACGGCCGGTGTCGCGGC
>JBMHDP010000262.1:0-11897 GCA_049889335.1 Planctomycetota bacterium | reverse complement strand
CCCCCGGGGGGGGGGGGGGGGGGGGCGGCCGCGCCCCCCCCCGCGCCGGGACCGGTCGAGCGCCAGCCACAGCAGCGCCCAGACCAACGGCAGCGAGAGCAGCCAGGGCCACAGCTCGGCCCGCCCGAACTCGAGTTCGCTCACGGCACCCTCCGGACCCAGAGCGCGTCGACCAGGACGCCGAGGAGCAGCAGCGCCAGGCCCAGCGCGAGCGGCAGCTCGAACCGGTCGACGGTCCGGTAGCGGGGGTCCTGCCGCGCGCTGGTCTCGAGCGCGTCGATGCGCTCGTAGACGCCGGCGAGGTCGTCGTCGGAGCGCGCCTCGAAGAACTCCCCGTCGGTCTTCGCCGCGATCTGCTTGAGCGCGTCGAACGCGAGCGGCATGAAGCCGAACACCGACGGCCGACCGCGGCCCAGGCCGATCGTGTGCACGCGCACGCCCGCGTCCTTGGCGAGCCCCGCTGCGTCCTCGGGGAGGATCTCGTCGACGTTGTTCTCGCCGTCGCTCAGCAGGATGACGACCTTGGACTTCGCGTCGCTCTCGGACAGCACGTCGACCGCCTTGGCCAGGGCGACGCCGATCGCGGTGGCGTCGAACTCGCTGCCGCGCGGCACGGTGTCCAGCACCCGCAGGAAGGCCCCGAGCGCGTCTTCGTCGAGCGTCGGCGGGCAGCGCAGCTCGGCGAACCGCGCGAACGCGACCACCCCGACGCGGTCCCGGGTCCTGGCGGCGGCGAACTGCTCGGCGCGCTCACGGGCCGCGTCCATGCGGCGGTAGGCCTCGTCGTCGCGCATGTCCTCCTGGAGCATCGAGGAGCTCACGTCGACGGCCAGCACGATGTCGATCCCGTCCTCCTTCAGCGGCACGACCTCGCGCTCCACGGGGCGCGCGAGCGCCACCGAGAGCGCGACGCCGCTCAGCGTCAGCAGCAAGAGCGGCAGCCACGCCAACCGCTGGCGCAGCGTGCGCGGCAGGCCGTCGAAGAGGTGCGCTGCGGCGGTCGGCAGCGCGGCGCGACGGGTCGCGGCGCGCCGCCAGGCGGCGAGCCCGACCAGGGCGGCCGCCAGCAGCAACCACGGGTCGAGCAGCGTGTAGCCGAAGACGGTCACGTCACGGACTCCTCGGCGCCGCGCGCGTCGGCGCGGTCGCTGCGCGTCGACTCCACGAACGCCTCGGCCAGCGCGTAGGTTCGATCGTGGTCGTCGGTCGAAGGCACCAGCTTCGCGAACTTGACCATGTCGCACTGCGACAGGAACCGCTCGAGCTCGCCCCGGTGTCGCCGCGCGAGCCCGTCGCCGCGCTCCAGGTCCCGCAGGAACTCCTCGGTCGTGCGCTCCGGCGCGCGCAGCCCGAACCGCTCCTCCAGGTAGACCCGCAGCACCTGCGAGACGCCGACGTAGAAGGCCTCCACCTCGGCCGGAGTCCGCCGCGCCGCGCCGCGCCACCGGCGCAGCTCCCGCAGCGCGCGCACGTGCGCGGGCAGGTCGACGGCGACCGGCGCGGCCATCCCCGCCGGGGCTCGGCGCAGACGCAGGAACGCGACCCCGAGCAACGCCAGCAGCGCGGTCGCTCCGAGCCCCCAGGGCCACCACGAGCCCGAACCCGCGAACGGAGCGCCCGG
Source organism: Planctomycetota bacterium (assembly GCA_049889335.1). Lineage (GTDB taxonomy): Bacteria > Planctomycetota > UBA1135 > UBA1135 > UBA2386. Next base: position 10,276 of record JBMHDP010000262.1, on the reverse strand, counting down.
CGGCTCGATCTCGGGGCCGTCGTCGGCGCCCAACACCGAGCGGACCCGGACCACGACCTCGGCGGACGTCGCGACCGCCGGCTCACCGCCGTCGGCGGCCGCCTGCTCGGCGCGCAGCGCCGGCACCGTCACCTCGCCCGGACCCCGGATCGGCAGCAGCACGAACTGCGTGCGCTGCCAGCGGCCGTCGCCCAGCGCCACCTCCGGCGCCTCGACGCGGGCCTGTTCGACCCAGCTCTCCTCGTCGAACTCGGCGGCGAGGGCGACCTCGGCGTCGCGGCGGCGGTAGCGGTCGACGGTCACGGTGACCGGCTGCAGCAGGGCCACGTCGACCGGGTCGACCGTGACGCGCAGGTCGAGCTCCCGCGACGGCGGCGACTCCCACGGCGACGTCGGCCCGCCCCCGCACGCGGCGGCCGCGAGCAGCAGCGCGGAGGCGATCCACCGCGGGGACCTCACCGCCGCGCTCCCCGGAGCTCCCGCATGCGGAAGAAGCGGACCAGCGGGTCGGCGACCGAGCCCTCGGTGGGCACGTCCATGAGGTCGACGCCGGTGCGGCGACAGAGGCCGCCGAGGTCGGCGCGCTCCTGGCGCCAGCGACGCTGGAGCTCGTCCCGGACGGCGCGGCTCTGCGTGTCGACGGCGACGCTGCGCCCGCGCTCGGGGTCGACGAGGTGGAGCAGACCGGCCCGCGGCAGGAGCGCCACGTCCCCGCCCGCCCGGTCCATGCCGGCGGCGAACGGATCCCGGACGCGGACGGCGATGACCTCGTGGCGCCCCGCGAGCCTGCGCAGCTCGCGCTCGTAGGCGACGACGCCGCCCGGCTCGAGGAAGTCGCTGACCACGAAGACGATCGCGCGCTTGCGCTGGACCCGACCGGCGTAGTCCAACGCCGCCCGGAGGTCGGTGCCGCGCCCGACGCGCGGCGGCAGCAGCGCCTCACGGATCAAGCGCAGCACGTGGTTGCGCCCCTTCTTCGCCGGCACGTAGCGGCCGACCTCGTCGGCGAACGTGACGAGCCCCGCCTTGTCGTTGTTGCGGGCCGCCGCGAACGCGACGCACCCGACGAACAGCGCGGCCGTCGCCGCCGCCGTCCGCGACTCGGCGGCGCGCCCGGACGGCTTGGTGCCGAAGCCCATCGACGACGACGCGTCGAGGAGGAACAGCACCGTCAGCTCGCGCTCCTCGACGAACTTCTTCACGAACGGCCGGCCGACGCGCGCCGTCACGTTCCAGTCGACGCTGCGCATCTCGTCGCCTTCGGCGAACTCACGGACCTCGTCGAACTCGATCCCCGAGCCTCGGAAGACCGAGCTGTAGCCGCCCGACATGACGTCGGTGACCATGCGGTCCGCGCGCAGCTGGACCCGGCGGGCCTCGGCGAGCAGCTCGGGATCCAGGGCTCCGGACATGCCTGCTGCGCGACGGCGGGCTACGGGACGGGGACCGTGTCGAAGACCGTGCGCAGCACGGCCTCGCTGTCGAGGCCCTCGGCCTCGGCCTCGTAGGTGGTCAGCACCCGGTGTCGCAGGACCATCGCGCCGACGGCCTTGACGTCCTGGGGCGTCACGAACCCGCGGCCCTCGAGGAACGCGCGCGCCCGCGCGGTCCGCGCCAGCGCCAGCGAGGCGCGCGGCGACGCCCCGTAGAGGATCAGCGGCTTGAGCTTCGCGAGGCCCACGTTCTCGGGCTCGCGCGTCGCGAACACGAGGTCGACGATGTAGCCCTTGACCTTGTCGTCCAGGTAGATCGTGTCGAGCAGCTCCCGCATCTTCAGCAGGGCTGCGGGCGTGGTCGCGGCCTGCACCTCGGTCGACGCCGACAGCCCCGCCATCCGGTCGATGATCCGCAGCTCCTCGTCCTTGCTGGGGTAGCCGACGACCAGCTTCACGAGGAAGCGGTCGACCTGCGCTTCGGGGAGGGCGTAGGTGCCCTCTTGCTCGACCGGGTTCTGGGTCGCCAGCACCAGGAACGGATCGGGCAGCTTGCGCGTGTCGCCGGCGAGCGTGACCTGGCGCTCCTGCATGGCCTCGAGCAGCGCGGACTGGACCTTGGCCGGCGCCCGGTTGATCTCGTCCGCGAGCACAAAGTTCGCGAAGACGGGCCCCTCCTTGACCTGCCAGTCGCCCGACTTGGGGTTGTAGACGTGGGTCCCGACGAGGTCGGCCGGCAGCAGGTCCGGCGTGAACTGGATCCGCCGGAACTCACCGCCCACGGTCCGCGCGAGCGCGTTCACGGCGAGCGACTTGGCGAGGCCCGGCAGGCCCTCGAGCAGCACGTGGCCGTCGGCGAGCAGGGCGATCAGGAGGCCGTCGAGCAGCTCGTCCTGACCGACGATGACGCTCTGGAGCGACGTGCGAACGGCCTGGAGCGTCTGGCTCTCGGCTTGGACTCGTTGGGCGATGGCGACGACGTCGGTCATGGCAGATCGGTTGGGAAAACGGGCCGCAACGATACCCGCGCGGCAGAACTCCTCAATGACGAGCCGCCGCCGCCGCCGACCCGCAGCTAGCGGCCGGCGGCGCGCTCGGTCTCGACGAACGACCGGTAGCGCCCGGCGATCCCTTCGCGGATGTCCGGCGGCGTCTGCATCGTCACGCCGCCGTAGTCCTTGCCGGCCACGCCGCGGAGCACGGCGGCCGTGAGCACCCACAGCCGCGGCGTCTCGAGCTCGACCATCAACCGGCACAGCTCGGGCACGCCCGCCAGCCCCGCGTTGACGCCGAAGTCGGCCGGGGTCAGCTCGTGCGGCACGCCCGCCTCGCGCAGCGCCTCGAGCAGCCACTGCCACTGCGCCTCGTCCTTGTGCGCGCGCCACCAGGCCTCGATCGCGGTGATCCGGTCCGGCGCGTTGGTCAGGTCGACGCCGGTCGCGCTCTCGAGGCGCGGCGCGGCTTCGCCCGCGTAGCGCGTCTGGCGCAGCAGGTCCATCAGCTCGGGCACGTTGTCGCGGTCCTGGTAGAGGCCGAGCAACAGCACGAGGTCCGCGCGGACGCGCTCGTCCTGCACCAGCGGGATCTGCTTGTGCAGCGCGGGCGCGACCAGCACGCCGCCGAGCCTCTGCAGGTTGAACTTCGCGAGCTCACCGAACGGCTTGCCGTCGCCGACGACGACGAACTCGGCGAGGAGCTGGGCCGAGCGCGGGTCCCGCAGCTCGCCGAGGCCGCGCATCGCGGCCTCCTTGTCGGCGCGCCCCGGCGCCTGCATCGCCCGCTGCAGCACCGGGAACGCCAGCGGACCGCCGACCTTGCCCAGCGCCCGCAGCGCCTCCCGACGCAGCTGCGCGTCCGTGTCCTCGGCGACGATCAGGTCGACGAGCGGCCGACTGGCCGTCGTGACCGCGAGGTGGCCGACGGCGAAGACCGCCGCGCGCTGCACGTCGAACTCCGCGTCGCCCAGCATCTGGATCAGCTGCGGCGCGGCGCGCAGGTCGCGCGCCGAGACGACCTCGTCCACGGCGGCGCGCCGGACCAGCGCCCGCGCGTCGCCGAGCGCGCTGAGCACGGCGTCGGGGCCGAGCACCTGGAAGACGCCCTGCACGGCCTCGCGCCCGCCGCCGTCGGCCGTGATCGCCAGCTCTACGCACTCACGCCAGACGCGGTCCCCGGGCACGCTCGCGGCGACCTCGAGCAGCTGCAGATCGAACGGCCCGAGCTGCGGGACGTCGCGGAGCGCGGTCAGCATCGCGACGCCCTGCGCCTCGGTGAGCAGCTCCTTGCGGCGCGGGTGCTCGGCGATGGCGCCGATGGCGCGCGCGCGGAGCGAGTCCGTCCAACCCTGCCAGCCGCGCACGACCCGGTCGATCAGCCTCCGGCCTCGCTCCAGCTCGTCGGGGTGCGCGGCGCGCCACGCCCGCTCGGCGCGCCAGGTCGCCGCGCGATCGGGCTCGTCCGCGACGATCCGGTAGAGCTGCCAGAGCTCGGCGGCGACGACGGCGTCGACCGCCGCGACCATCTGGTCAAAGGCAGGGTGCGGTCGCTCGGTCACCGCGACGCTGCTGCGGCCACCGGCGAGGCGCACGTCGAGCGAGCGGACCAGCGGCAGGCCGCCCTCGACCTGCATCGTCGCGGGGTCCCCGAAGCCGTCTGCCATCACCCCGCGCACGAACGCGGCCATCTCCTCCACGGGGAGCAGGACCTCGATCGCGTCCGGATCCACCGCGCGGCCGGCCATGTGCTCGCCGAGGATCCGCACGACGCGCTGCTGCTGGCGGAGCGTGACGACCGCCCCGCCGGCGCTCTGGTCGGTCACGTCCAGCTGCGCGCGCACGCCCAGGAACGACGCCCGGTTGGCGTCCCACCACTCCCCCCAGCTCAGCGGGTCCGTCGCGGTCGCGACGCGCCCCGTGTGACGGCGGAGGCGCTGCTCCGACGGCGCGCGCAGCATGTCGATGTTCGGCACGAACTGCTTGGGCTCGACGACCAGCAGCAGCGCGTCGACGAGCGCGCGGTCGAGGGCGGGCGGCGTCGCCTCGACCTCGTCGCCGGACCCGCCGACGTAGACCAGGTCGGCGAGCGGCACCGCGACGAGCGCGCGGGTCAGCGCTTCGGGCGAGCGCAGGCGCTTGACGAGCGGGGCCTGCAGCGACGCGGGCAGCGCCGCGCCGTCCCCGTTGGCGCCGATCTGCGCCAGCGCGAACGCGGCGTAGGCGAACGAGCGATCGACCACCGGCGCGGCGACGCGCGCCTGGAGCGCGGGCGCCGCCGACGGCCCGACCCCGATCAGGGCGCGGCAGGACGCCGCCGCCAGCGCCGGGTCCTTGGCCAGCAGCTCGACGAGGCGGCCGACGGCGGCCTCGCCGCCCATCCGCTCGAGCAGGTCGACGCCGCGCAGCCGCAGGTCGAGCGACTGCTCGCGCGACAGCTGCAGCGCGAAGTCCACGTCCGCTTGGGTGCAGAGCGGCGCGAGCACCTCCACGGCGTGGCGTCGGACCCCCACGACCGCGGCGCGCACGCACTGCTTGAGCGCGGCCTTCGCCTCGGCGCCCTTGAGCGCCGCCATGGTCTCCACGACCGCGCGGGTCGACGAGCCGAGGCGGCGCGCCAGCAGCTGGAACAGCAGCTCGTCCGCGACCCGGGAGGTGCCCGAGGTGCGCCCGAACCGACGCGCCACCGGCATCAGGTGCTCCATCTCGTTCTCCCGCGCGGTGCGCGCGACCTCCAGGATCAGCCGCTCGATGTTCGGGTAGGCGCGGCCCATCTCCTCCAGCTTCGCCTCGACCTTGACGCGCGGGCCGTGCACGTCCACCAGGTCCCGGCGGAAGCGCTCCAGCTCGCCGACCGGACGGACGTCCCGCTGCTCGGCCGCCGTCGGCTTCTTGGGTGGCAGCTTGATGTCCCCGCCGGGGAACACCTGCGGGGCGAGCGAGAGGAGGAGGGTTGCTGCGAGGGTCATAGGGGCGGGGCCGCTTGGGAGCGGGCTGCGGGAGGGGTCTGGCCGCGGCCGCGGACGGGCGCGCAGCATACCGCCAAGCCGCGGCAGCGCGACGCGCCCGGCGCGTTCTGGCGGCGGCGACGAAGCGGCGCGCCGCAACGACGGACGGCTCGCGCCGCGCTTGCAACCGCGCGCCGCACCCGCGAGGGTGCCCCGCCCGCCGTGCCCTCCCCTGCCCGAGTCCACCTGGCGCTGCTGACGGTCTCCTTGCTGTTCGGCTGCCACTTCGTCTTCACCAAGCGGGTGCTCGAGGCAGTGCCGGTCGACTCGTGGGTCCTGCTGCGGGTCGCGGCGGCGACCTGCCTGCTGGTGCCGCTGGCGATCTGGCGGCGCGGGCGCCGGCCCCTGCCAGGAGCGCGCGCGCTGCTGCTGCTGTCGGTCGCCTCGTTCCTCGGCGTGACGCTCAACCAGGTCCTGTTCAGCGAAGGGCTCGTCCGCACGACGCCCGAGCACTCCGCGGTCGTCACCGCCGCGATCCCGACCTGGACGCTGCTGATCGCGGTGGGGATCGGGCAGGAGCGCCTGCGCGGCAGGCAGCTGCTGGCGATCGCCTGCGCGCTCGCCGGCGTGCTCTACCTGCTCGGGGTCGACGAGTGGCTGCGCGACCCCGGCGCAGGCTTCGCCGGCGACACCGCGGTCGGCGACCTGCTCACCGCCGCCAACGGCTTCGCCTTCGCCGCGCACCTGGTGCTGATGCGGCGCGTCGGGCGAGCGCTCGACCCGTGGACGACCGTCGCGGTGCTGTTCTTGCAGGGCCTCCTGATGATCGCGCTGTGGAGCGGGCCGGCCCTCGAGCTGGAGCACGCCGCCGCCGTGCTGCAGCCGCCGACGCTGTGGTTCGCGCTCTACACGATCCTCGGAGCCACCGTGCTGACCTACGTGCTCAACACCTGGGCGCTGCGCCACACCGAGAGCTCCAAGGTCGCGCTCTACATCAACCTCCAGCCGATCGTCGCGGCCGCGCTCAACTGCGCGCTCGGCGCGCCTGCGCCGGATCACCGCTTCTTCGTGGCGCTGACGCTGGTCGGCCTCGCCCTGTGGCTGCAGACGCGCGGCGGCGGCGCCCGCGCGCGCTGAGCCTGGACGTCAGCGGTCGGGACGCCACCACGCGTCGAGCGCCCGCTGCAGGGCCGCGGCCCGCGCCGGTTGCGCGGCGACGAGGTCCTCCTCCTCGAACGGATCGGCGCCGAGGTCGTAGAGCTCCGGGCGCGCCCCGGCGTCCCGCGGCGCGATCAGCTTCCAGCCGTCCTGGATCACGTAGCGGTGCTTCAGCCCCTTCGTCGGCCGGTCCAGGTCCGCGACGTCGTGGGTGTAGGTCTCGCCGAAGACCTCGGCGCGCGCCGCGCGGGCGTCGAGCAGGTCCACGCCCGACATCGCCGCCGGCACGTCGAGGCCGCAGGCGCGCAGGATCGTCGGCGCGAGGTCGACCGAGCTCGCGTAGGCCGCGCTCGCGCCGGGCGCGACGTGCCCCGGCCAGGACAGCAGGATCGGGGTGCGCACGCCGCCCTCGTAGGGCGATCGCTTGGAGCGCGGCTGGAAGCCCCGCCGGTCCGGCCGCTGGATCCAGCCGTTGTCGGTGACGAAGACGACCAGCGTGTCGTCCTCGAGTCCCCGCGCGCGCAGGTGATCGAGCAATTGTCCGCAGGTCTCGTCGAACCACTCGCACATCGCGTGGTACTTGGCGACGTGCAGGCTCTTACCGGCCCGTCGGTACTTGGCCAGCAGCCGCTCGGGCGGGTTGTGCGGCGTATGAGGGAGGAAGGGCGCGTACCAGAGAAAGAACGGCTCCTCGCCACACTCCTCGACGAAGTCGAAGATCGGCTGCATGGTCTGCCGGCCGATCTTGAGCCCCTCGTCGCCGTGGCGGCCGCCGCGCGCGCGCTCGCCGTGCGTCATGCCGTCGCTGAAGCCGCCGCAGCGACAGTTGCCCTCCCACCACTTGCCGGTCTGCAGGCTGCGGTAGCCGCTGGGCGCGAGCAGCTCGGGCAGCGTCTCGGCTGCCGCGATGTGCCGCAGCATGCGGTCCCGGTCCTCGCCCTTGGGCGGGTCGTTGCCGGTGATCCCGTGCTCGTGCGGATAGAGCCCCGTGATCATCGTCGCGAGGCTCGGCCGGCAGAGGCTCGACGGCACGTAGCCCCGCTCGAACACGAGGCTGCGCGCAGCCAGCGCGTCGAGGTGGGGCGTCCGGATCTCGTCGTGCCCCATGAAGCCGAAGTCGGTCCACGCCTGGTCGTCGGAGATGATCATCACGACGTTGGGCGCGCGCCGCGGACCGACCTTGCGCTCGGGGAGCGCGCAGCCGTGGAGCAGCAGGGCGATCAGGAGGGCGGCGAGCGCTGGCATGCCGCAGGTCTACCCGATCCTCGCGCGCGCCGCCTCCTGCGCGCTCGCGGCCTCGCTTCGGCGTGCCCCGGCGCTACTCTGTCGCGCCCGCGCGATGAACGACCCCAACTCCCCCCCCGCGCCCGCTCTGGGCGCCGTCCTCGAACTGCGCACCGAACGCCTCGCGTTCGGCGGCGCGTGCATCGCCCGCCACCAGGGCATGGCGGTGTTCGTCCCCTTCGCCGCGCCCGACGAGCGGGTGCGCGTCGAGGTCACCGAGGTGCAGAAGTCGTTCCTGCGGGCCAGGGTCGTCGAGGTGCTCGAGCCCGGGCCGGACCGCGTCGAGCCCCGCTGCCGCCACTTCGGCGAGTGCGGCGGCTGCAACTACCAGCACGTGTCGTACGAGGCCCAGGTGCGCGCCAAGGCGGAGTTCGTGCAGGACGCGCTCACGCGCATCGGCGGCTTCGACTGGCCCGATCCCGTCACCGTGCACCACGCAGAGCCGTGGGGCTACCGCTCGCGCACGCAGCTCAAGCTCAAGGCGACGTCCGGCAAGCGACCCGACGGCAGCGAGGGCCGCCTCCGCCGGCACGAGCGGCAGCCCGAACAGGACGGCGCGCCGACGCCGAAGGTCCCGGTCGTGGGATTCCACCGCGCGCACTCGCACTCGGTGCTCGACCTCGAGGAGTGTCCGGTGCTCGCCCCGGACCTCTGGCAGGGCGTCGGCGACGTCCGACGCGCGCTGACCGGCGTCCCGCGCAAGGAGCTGCCCTACCAGGTCGAGGGCTCGTGCGGCGTGGACGGCGCGTCCTGGTCCCCCGACATGCCGGGGATGCGCAAGGACCTCGTCGAGCACGAGGTCCTCGGCTTCCGCTACCTGATCGAGCCCGACAGCTTCTTCCAGGGCAACCGGCGCCTCGTGCAGAAGCTGGTCGAGTGCGGCGTCGGCGACGAGCAGGGCGGCCTGGCCTTCGACCTCTACGCCGGCGTCGGCCTGTTCTCGATGCCGCTCAGCCGACGCTTCGAGCGGGTCGTGTCGGTCGAGGACGAGCGCCGCGCCGCGACGCTGGGTCGGGTCAACGCGAAGATGAACCGGTGCAACAACGTGCACTACCTGCGCAAGACCACCGAGCAGTTCCTGGCCGCCAACAAGGAGAAGCCGGAGCTGGTGCTGATGGACCCGCCGCGGCTGGGCGCGAAGCCCGCGATCCCGATGCTGCTCGAGCTCGGCGCCGAGCGGCTCCACTACGTCTCCTGCGACCCGCAGACGATGGCGCGCGACCTCCGCGCGTTCGTCGACGGCGGCTACGAGCTGTGCTCCGTAGAAGCAGTCGATATGTTCCCGCAGACCTACCACGTCGAGTGCGTCGCGCGCCTGCGGCGCAAGGACGCGTGATCGAGACGCGCTTCGTCGACGTCGGGACCGACGGGCCGCGACCGACCCGGCTCGCCGTGCACACCGCCGGCGCGGGGCCGGTGGCGCTGCTGCTGCACGGCTTCCCGCTCGACCACCGGATGTGGCTCGGCGTGATGGCGGGCGCGCTGCGGCAGGAGCGCACACTTTGCGCGGTCGACCTCCGCGGCCACGGCCGGTCGCCCTGGTCCGGAGACGCCGTCCACACCATGGAGCAGCTGGCCCGCGACGTCGCCGACGTCGCGCGCGCGCTGAGCGACGAACCCGTCGACGTCTGCGGCTCCAGCATGGGCGGCTACGTGGCGCTCGCGCTGCTCGCCGAGCATCCGACCTCGGTGCGCTCGCTGGTGCTGACCAACACCCGACCGGACGAGGACACGCCCGCCCAGCGGGCCGGCCGCGTCGCGTCGATCGAGGCGACCGCACGCGAGGGCCGCGCCGCCGTCGCCCAGGCGATGCTGCCGAAGCTCACCTCGGCGGCGGCGGACCCGCTGCACGTCGCCCAGCTGCGGACGATGATCGAGGCCACGCCGGCGGAGACCATCGTCGCCGACCAGCGCGGCATGCTGCAGCGACCGTGTCGACGAGACGCGCTGCGCTCGTCGGAGGCGCCGGCGCTGGTCGTCGCCGGCGACGAGGACGGGATCACGCCGCTCGGCCAGACCGTCGCCTGGACCGAGGAGGTGCTGGGGCAGCGGCCGGAGGTGGTCGCCGGCACCGGCCACCTGTCGCCGCTCGAAGCGCCCGCTGCCTGGAGCGAGGTCGTCGCTCGGTTCTGGGCGTAGGGAGTCTCTGGTCGTAGGGAGCTCTGGGCGTAGGGGTCAGCGACGGCGCGCGAGCGCGCGCAGCTCGGTCGCGGCCTCGAGCTTGGGCAGCAGGATCGGCTCGCACCGGAGCCGGCACGAGAACTTCGGGCCGCGGCTGTTGAACGCGAGGTCCCATTTCAGCTGGAAGCGAAGCCAGACGCCGCCCGCCAGCTCGCGGGCTTCGGCGGCGCTCCAGTCCTCGCTCGCGAGGACCTGACGCGCCCGCGCGGCGGCCGCCGCCGGCGACGCGCCGCCGGCGATCTCGGCAACGGCCAGCAGGTTGCGGGCGCGGCCGTCCTGC
>JBMHDP010000261.1:0-3250 GCA_049889335.1 Planctomycetota bacterium | reverse complement strand
GCGTCGGCGCCGAGGAGCGGCGGGGCCGACGGGCGCCCGCTGCTGCGCCCCGGGCGCGAGCCGGCGGAGCGCGCGGCCGCCGAGGCCGGGCGCGTGCGCGCCGCGCGCCGGCAGGCCGCGTGGCCCAAGCTGCTCGGGTGGGGGTGCATCGGGGTCGCCTGTATCGCAGCCGTCGCGCCGGTAACCCCGTCGCCATGGCATGTTGAGGTATCGGCCGAGAGGGGGCCAGCGCATGAGCCGCGGCGCCCGGCGATGGCGATCGCGTCGCTCGGTTTCGACGAGCAGCTGGGCGCGTTCCGTTGGGACGAGCCCGGACCAGCGACCGCGGCCGCCCGTCGGTTCGTGCTGCTGGGTGAGGACTACGCCCAGCTGGCCGTCGTCGATGGGATCGGGCCTTCGCCATGGCGTCCGACCGCGGCGCAGACCGAAGGCTGGCGCAGGGGCGTCCCGCTGCACGGGTTCGTCCTCAGTGTCGTGAACGACCGCACCGTAAAAAGCCCGATGATCCGCTTCGTCTGGCGATGACGGGGAAGTTCCGGTGGCACCGGTTCTCCGTGGGATGTCTCAGTCCTAACTCAACTTGCGCAAAGGGGATACCGAAGTTTCTCCAGCGGGGGGAAGCGCTCCCTGCGAACGCAACTGGGACATACAGCGGATGATGAAACTCGCGGTCGGTGAGGTCGTAGACGGCTACCGGATTACTCGTTTCCTAGGCCGTGGAGGCTTCGCCTCGGTCTATCTGGCGGAGCACGAGCAGACCGGCGGCAAGGTCGCGCTCAAGGTCGGCGGGATCTCGGGCGGCGGCCGACAGGTCACGCGGCTGCTCGAGGTGACGTCGCGGCGCACGGCCGAGGGCATCAGCCCGGACGAGCTGCCGGCGGAGGCGGTGTTCTTCGAGCCGCGCGGTGTGCGGATCGACCTGTTCGACGAACAAGAGGTGCAGGCCATGCTGCGCGCCGAGGGCGACCTGCTGGCGGGCTGTGACCACGACAACCTCGTCGGGCTGCGGGAGCGCCTGACCGTCGACGGCGGCCCGGTGCTCGTGCTCGACTACGTGCGCGGCAAGACGCTGCGGGAGAAGATCCGCAGCCTCGACGGGATCCACCTCAACTGGTTCCTCGCGGTGGTGCGGGCCCTCGTCTCGCTGCGCGACTCGGACGCCCTCGCCTACCACGGCGACCTGAAGCCCGAGAACATCATCGTCAAGCCCAGCGGCAAGGTCGTCCTGCTCGACCCCGCCATGCGCGTCCCCGAGCACCCGGTCGTCACGACGACGCCGCACTACAACCCGCTGCTGTTGACGGACAGCAAGGCCGACGTGATGGCGATCGGGATCATGATCTACGAGATCCTCACCGGCACGCTGCCGTTCGACGAGGTCCCGTGGGAGTTCGCCGGCTGCCAGAGCGGCGGCGAGACGCAGCGCCTCTCGCTGAGCTACTTCTTCAGCTACACGCCGCCGAACGTGCTCAACCCGAAGACGCCTGAGGAGCTGGAGCGGATCGTCTACCGCTGCATCACGGTGCCGGACTACGGGCTCTCGGATTTGCAGTCCGATTTCGAGACGTTCATCAGCAAGGCCTGATTCTCGCCCGGGCGCGGCGCCTCACCTGCCTGCGTGGGGATCGCCGCGGTGCCAGCGGAGGGAGCGCGAACGATCCAATCGGGAGCGCTTCGCGGCCCCGATACGGCCGCGCGCATCCGTGATCGCTCGGTGCGAAAGCGCGGCCGGAGCGAAGCGGAAACACGCGCGCGGCCGCCTTCCTGTTGGCTCAAAAGTCGCCTAGACTTCTCGAGCCTTCCGCACGTTCGCGGACGGGCAACTCGTTCCTTTCCCCTGCAGGCAATCCATGCAAACGCGCAACCTCGCGCTGGCGGTTCTCGCCAGCGCTGGCGCTGCTTTCGCGCAGTGCAACGCCCTCACCCCGACCCTGGTCCGGACGTTCGATCCGTGGTCGGTGAGCTTCTACTACCCGAGCAGCAACGGCAACACGCTCAACCAATACGTCGACCTCTCCGTCACGGTCCCGCTGACGATCAACGAGATGCTGACGACGAGCTACGACCAGGGTGCTGGCTCGACCACGCCTCCCGACCAGGTCGGCAACGTCGCCGAGGTCCGCATCTACACGACGCCGGTCACGCACATCGGCGCCGAGCAGACCCCGAGCCTGTGGACGCACGTCGCGACCGGCGAGATGACCATCGTCGCGTGGAACGGCGACTGCGTGACGCAGAACTTCAAGGACCCGACCACGGGCGCGCCCTTCAGCTTCGTGCTGCCGGCCGGCGACTACGGCCTCTGCATCGAGTACATCCCGACGACCTGGCAGGGCACGACCTCGCTGCCGCAGACCAACGTCCCGCTGCTCAACCCCGGCAACCTGTCGGTCATCGGCTACTCGCCGCTCAACTACCCTGACCCGCTCAACGGGGACCAGTTCCTCCAGCTGAGCAACGGCGACATCCAGACCAGCGGCTGGCAGACCGTCGACGCGACGGGCGTGCTCAACCCGAACACGAACATCGGCGGCACCTTCGCGGACCAGCCGAACATCGCCTTCGATTACACGGCCGACCCGGCCGCCGGCGCTTCGACCTCGGTCGGCGGCGGCTGCTACAACCTGCCGTTCATGATCTACGAGCAGATCGCTGCCAACACGACGCCGATCGACGTCGCCGGCACGGCCTACACGGCGATCCTGACCCCGTCGGCCAACGGCGGCTTCTACCAGATCAGCGCGGGCGGCATCCCGTACCTCCCGCCGCCGGCGGGCGCGACGAACCTGACCCAGGGCGGCGCTGCGCCGACCCCCGCGGCCAGCTCGAGCGGCTCGTGGGACGACGCGACGGTCGGCTACACGCCCACCATCCCGCTCGCGGTCCCCGCTCCGGGCGGCGGCCTGCAGGCCACCGAGCTGGGCATCAACTCCAACGGCAAGATCTACTTCGACACGGTCGCGCCGACGGACACCTCGTTCGCCTACAACGGCTCCAACTACGGCGGCCTCGGCCCGTTCACGGACCTGGCCACGCAGTGGGCGGTCTTCAACACCGACCTCGACCCGACGGCGGGTGGTGACATCTACGTGATGGAGCCGAGCCCGAACCTGGGCGGCATCATGGTCTGGTGGGACAACGTCCCGAACTGGCCGGCCGTCGCGGGCGTCACCTGCAGCATGTCGATCGAGTTCACGGTCGACGGCTCGGTCGTCAACATCGCCTACGGCACCAACCTCGCGAACGACGG
>JBMHDP010000260.1:0-5097 GCA_049889335.1 Planctomycetota bacterium | reverse complement strand
TCCCCCAGCCTTGGGGAGTCGTCCCGAGCCGTTCCGGGTCGAGGTGCCCGGGACAGCGCTCGTGCCCACGAGGACGCGCGGCGGCTCGCCCACGACGACGCGCGTCTCGCGCTCACGATGACGCTCATGTCCTGATCTCCCGGGGACGACCCCCTGGGGACTAGTATAGGCCCAACGCGGTACTGGGCACTCCTGCCTAAACGGGCAAGGGTCTCGTAGCGTCGTAGCGGTGTACGGCGGATCGCCGCCGGGTTCTCTAGTGCGACATTCCGTGACAACCCACGGGAGTGTGGCAGCGGCCCCGACGACCCCAGACCTCTGTGACCCCGACCCAGACCGAACCACTGCGCAACCATGTCGACCACCACGTCCACGATCAAGATCAAGACGCTCATCAACCTCAGCAAACCGTCCATGACCGAACGGTTCTTCAACGACATCCACAACAAGACACGCCAGATCCCCGTGAGGGGCATGGCCACCCTGACCACGACCAAGACGACCGGCTCGGGCGAGAGCGCCCGCACCGAGACCCAGACCGAGGAGAAGGAGGTGCAGCGCGGCATGCTCTCCTTCATCATCAAGTTCCGCGTCCTGCCGGAGACGCCCGGCGGTCCGCCTCGCTCCGGGAGCGAGATCATCAAGTCCGCCTTCGGCGGCGACTGGTCGGCCGACCTGACCAACTCCGCCGAGGAGACGCTCTACACGCTGGTGTACGAGCACCTGGGCGACGACCTCAAGGAGTCCATGTCGGCGAAGCACGACAAGCACGGCTCCGTCCCCTGCGGCTCCGGCATGCTGCGCGAGATGCTCGCCTCGCTCAAGCTGAAGGACCAGCGGTGCCACAAGCAGCAGGCGCGCCAGGACTACGAGGACCACGCGCTGCGCACGCAGCTGTCGGAGGGCGTCACGCCGCACGACCTCGACATCTGGATCGACACCGCCGTGCGCCTCAACAACCGCCGCGGCGCCGCCAAGGTGGACAACGAGGAGCTGATCGAGCACACCATCGCCGCGTTCCCCGACTCCCTGCACACCAAGATCGACGAGGCCGCCGAGAAGGGCGACCGCGCCAACATCGACGAGATGCGCGTGGCCTTCGCCGGCGTCATCGAGCGCCACCGCGCGCGCACCAAGGCCAACTCGCAGCGCGCGATGGCGGCGCGCGCGGCCGCCGCGGCGGAGGCCGAGCAGGCGCCGCCGGAGCCGTCGCCGTCGGCGGAGCTCCTGCGCATGCAGCAGCTCATGGAGCAGCAGCAGAAGGCCATGGAGCAGCAGCAGCAGAAGCTCGAGCGGGCGCTCGCGGCGCTGGCGGCGGCCGGGGACAAGCCCAAGTGCAAGTTCTGCGGCCGCGCGCACGGCGGTGGCGAGGAGGCGTGCTGGGTCATGCACCCTGGCAAGGTGCCGGAGAGCCTCAAGACGATGCTGCGCTCCATCCACGCCAAGCGCCGCGACCTCAAGCTGCCCGACCTCTCGGCCGAGTTCCCGGCGCCGCCGCGCACCTAGGAGCTGTGCCTCCGCCCTGGCAAGGCGGAGGCGTACCCGAGCATCGAGCCCAAGCAGGGCTCTGCCGGGTCGCCCGCCGCCCCTGCGACTGACTTGTGTGTGTGCATAGGTGAGAAGGAGGTCGTGGAAGTGCAGAACGAGCGTGTGTGCTTGGTGAACCAGCCGGTGTCGGCCGTCGACTTCGACGGATTCGATGTGGACTCCGGCGCGTCCATCACCTGCACCCCGCACCGTTCGGCCTTCCGCGCCGACACCCTCACCCCTGTGAGCAACAAGTACGTCCAGGTGGCGACGGGCGGCCGCGCCCAGGCAACCCACGTCGGCACCATCTCCGTCGTGGTCAAGGACAAGACCGGCGTCTGGCGGCGCTTCGAGCAGGAGGGTGCGTGGCTCGTGCCCGAGCTCTCGATGTCGCTGCTCAGCTGCCGGCGCTGCAAGGAGCTGGGCTGGCGCGCGCCCGACTTCAACACCATGACGCTCGACCTGACCGAGCACTGCTTCCCGATCGTCGACCGCGACCGCCGCTACGTACTCGACGCCTGCCTGCCCGAGACCCACGTCGCCGCCGCGGCGCGCACCGACGCCGCCGAAGGCGAGGTGGCGGGCGGCATCGTCGTCGACCTCGAGACCGGCGCGGCGGTGGCCATCGCTCGCGGGCGCAAGACCATCTCGCTCGCGCACCTCTCGCCGGCCGAGGCGGCGCGCGTGTACCACTCCGCGCTCGGCCACGTCTCCGCCGAGGCGATGCGCGGCATCGTCGACGCCGCGCCCGACCTGTCCGAGGCGGACAGGCTCAAGATCAAGGCGGGCCTCGCCTCGCTCGACTGCGACACGTGCCTCCGCGCCAATGCCCAGCGCAAGCCGGCGCCCACCGCCAACATCGCCGACACCAAGGCCGTCGGCGACGTGGCGGCCGACCTCAAGGGCCCGCTGACCGAGTGCCGCGTGGGCCCGTTCGCCGGCGCGCAGTACGCGGCCGGCTTCAAGGACCTCGGCGCCAAGCTCATCGGCGTCTACTTCCTCGCGCGCAAGTCGGGCGCGGTGGCGTCGGTGCGGCGCTTCCTCTCCGACATGCGCGCGCTGCAGCCCGACTACCGGCTGCGCTCGCTGCGCACCGACAGGGGAGGCGAGCTTGTCAACCACGAGATGGACGCGCTGTGCGCCAAGGAGGGCACGCGGCACGAGCTCGCGCCGCCCTACCAGCCCAACATGACCCTCTTCGAGCCCAACTGGCGCAGCATCGGCCGCATGATGCGCGCGGGCCTCTCCGAGTCGAAGCTCGACTTCGGCTTCTGGCCGTACTTCGCGCTGCAGGCCGTCTCGGTGCTCAACTGCTTCGACCGCGGCGACGGCAAGCCCGCGCTCGAGCTGCTCACCGGCCGGCCGGCGCGCGCGGTCGCGGCGCTGCGGCCGATCGGCTGCCGCGCGTTCGTGCTCAAGACGGAGCGCGAGCTGCTGCAGGCCGGCTCGTCGTCGGTCGCCGAGCGCGCCTGGGAGGGGATCCACCTCGGACTCGCCCCGGACTCGCCGGCGTACCTGATCTACGTGCCGGAGCTGGGCAAGGTGCGCTCCTCGACCAACGTCGACTTCAAGGTGGCCGAGTTTCCGATGGCGGCGGCGGCGACTCGCGGTGACGAGCCTGCTGACACGTCTCCTGGACAGGCCGGCGGGGACCCCGCGCTCGTCTTCGACCCGCCGCCGGTGGACGACACCGAGTCCACGGAGGACATCTCGGCTACGGACCGCTCCGAGTCGGAGGAGCCCGTGGACTTCGAGGACCACGGCTACTCCGGCTCCGGCAGCCTGGGCGGGTCCTCGGCGCGCTCGTCGCCGGGCGGCGCCGGCGGCTCGGGCTACGACTCCGGCGGCACCGAGTCGGACTCCTCGGGCTCGGGCATCGGCCGTGCGCCGAGCGACGTCTCCGAGGTCACCGACTCGAGCGACGAGGACTACGTCGGCGCCGACCTCGTGCACCGTCGCACCGAGTCGCCGGAGCTGCGGCCGGCCGACGTGCTCCAGCAGCCCTTCGAGGTGGCGCCCGACGGGCAGGCGCAGCTGGAGGAGTGGATGCGCCGGCGCGACCGCGCCGCGGCGGCCGTCGCGCTGCTCACGGACGAGGGCGTGCGGGACTACGTCGACGTCTCGGCGCTCTGCGGCGAGGCACCCGGCGCGGCCATCGTGCTGCACATCGGCGACCGCGTGGTGCTCGCTGTTCGCGCCGAGTCGGCGTTCGCGACCACGGTGCTCACCGCCGACGCGGCGCTGGGCGGGGAGCGAGCAGCCGAGTTCCGCGCGGCGATCGAGAAGGAGATCAACGGGCACGTGAACAAGCACCGGTCGTACTCGCTCGTGCCCATCTCCGAGATGCCGGCGCACGCCAGCCTCATCCCGCTCAAGATGATCCTCGCGGCCAAGACCGGCGCCGACGGCGAGTGGCTCAAGGCCAAGGCGCGCATGGTGCTGCGCGGCGACCTGATGCGCTCGGGCCGCGACTACGACCCGTTCTCGACGACCGCGCCCATGCTCCACTACGCCACGCTGCGGCTGATGTGCGCGCTGGCGGCGCTGACGTCGCGCCCGCTCTCGACCAGCGACGCCGTGCAGGCGTACCTGCAGTCGCAGCTGCCCGCGCCGTGCTGGGGGCGGCTGCCCAAGACGGTGCGCGAGTTCACCGCCGATGGCGAGGAGCTCGTGGCGCTGATCAAGGGCGCGATCTACGGACATGCTTCGAGCGGGTGGTGCTGGTCGAAGGAGGTGACGGGCCACCTCACCAAGCCGCGCGCCGAGGGCGGCATGGGCTTCACGCGCTGCACGTCCGACCCGTGCGTCTTCGTGTGGCGCGAGGGCGACGACTGGGCGTTCATCGGCCTCGCTGTCGACAACGCCGTCATGCTCGAATCCTCCGACGAGGTGCACCGCGACGTGCTGGCGCGGCTGCAGGCCAAATACGAGTGGGAGGACGAGGGCCCAATCTCCGACGTGCCGACGGTGCTCGGCTCGAAGATCCGGCAGGACCTCGAGGCCGGCACGGTGTCCATCTCCATGGAGGGCTACATCGAGGCGCTGGGCGAGACGTACGCGGACGAGCTCAAGGGCGCGCGGCCGGTGGCGACGCCGGCGACGCAGGAGCTCGAGGCGGCGGTGGCCGAGGCGGCCGAGACGCGCGACACGCCGCGAGACCCCGCGCTGGTCAAGTGGTACCAGCGGCTCGTCGGCTCGATGCTCTTCGCCTCCGTCGTCTCGCGCCCCGACATCCAGTGGGCGATGGGCATGCTCAGCCGCGCCATGGCGTGGCCGACCGAGGCGCTCAAGAAGCACGCGCTGCGGGTGCTCGCCTACCTCATGCAGCACAAGGCGCTGCTGTGGACGGCCTCGCGCACGACGTACTTCTCGGCGCGCTCGGGCACGCCGATGCGGCGCAAGGACGCCGGCAAGAACTTGGGCGGGCTCTCGGTCGTCTTCGCCATCGACGAGGCGTCGTCGGACGCCGACTTCGCGGCGGGACCGTCGGTGTCCGGCTACGAGATCCGCTTCGGTGGCGCCGTGATCGCCTCCGGCTCGAAGCGGCAGTCGCGCACCGAGCTGTCGACG
>JBMHDP010000259.1:0-14276 GCA_049889335.1 Planctomycetota bacterium | reverse complement strand
GCCGCCGCGCCCCCGCGCGGGGGGCGGGGGGGGGGGCGCGGACGGGGCCGTGCCCCGGCGCCGGGGCCGCGGGCGCCCCGGCGGCGCCGGGGTCGGCGACCGGCGCGCCGGGCGCCGGGACCGCGCCGCTCGACGACCACGCCGAGGCGCCCGCGGCGCCGACGGCCCTCACGCGGTAGGTCCAGCTCGTCGCGCCGGTCGGCGCCGGGTCGGTGAAGGCCTCGGTGTCGGGCGGCAGCACGGCGAGCAGCGAGAAGGCCACGCCGTCCGCAGAGCGCTCGAGCTCGAACCTGGTCTCGTCGGTCGCCTCGTCGGTCCACGCGACGTCGATCGCTCCGCCGACGGCCGCGGCGCACGCGCCGCGCGGGGTCGCGGGCGCTCCCGCCGTCGCGAGGGTCGTGGCCCGCACCGCCAGCCAGTCGACGAACACGGTGTCGAGCGAGGTCGCGCCGGGGGAGCGGTCGGTGTCGACGACGCGCACGTAGAGGTCGCCCGAGACGGAGGCGGGCAGCGGCGTCGTGTAGGTCGTCCCGTCCGCCGTCGCCTGGACCACGAACGCGGGCTCGAAGGTCAGGTTGTCGTCCGACCACTCCACGGCGAAGTGGTCGTTGTCGGCCGACGGCGTGTGCCAGGCGTTGGCCTCCAGGGTCAGCAGCCCGCCGCTCGGGACCGGCAGGACATAGGTATGCGAGAGGTAGCTGTAGCGGGCTTGGGGGCGGCCGGCCGAGAGCTGCTCCTGCACCTGGGCGGCCTGGCCGTCGTCGAGCGAGGCGAACGGGAAGCCTGCCAGCACGGCGCCCGCGCCCGCGAGCGCGCCGGTGGACGCCTGCGTCGTCGACGGCAGCGGCGCCGTGGTGTCGGCCGCGACGTTCGAAGCCGCCGAGGCACGCAGCCCGGCGAACGCGCGGACCCGGTATTCGTACGCCTGGTCCGGTCGCAGGCCCTCGTCTCGGAAGGTCGTCGTGTCGGTCGGCGCGACGGCGACCTGGCTCCAGCGGAGCTCGCCGGACGGCGTCCGCTCGATCGAGAAGCCCGCCTCGTCCGCCGCGTTGTCGGTCCACGACAGGTCGATCGCGTGCGGCCCGGACGCGCTCGCCCCGAGCGCCGTCGGCGCCGCCGGCGGATGCAGCGCGCCGGTCGTCGCGGCGGCGACGTTGGAGTAGGCCGACGGCCCGGCGAGGTTGCCGGCAGCGACGCGATACGAGAACGTGGCGCCGAGGGCGAGGCCGGGGTCGAGGTAGGTCGTGCTGTCCGCGCCGAGCAGGGCGATCAGGGCGAAGTGGACCCCGTCGGCGCTGCGCTCGACGTAGAACTCGTCTTCGTTGGCGCTGTTGTCGGACCAGGCGAGGGCGACGGCGTCGGCGGCGATGCTCGTCGCGGTGAGCGCGGTCGGCGCCGTGGGCGTCAGCAGCTGCGCCGTCGCGGCGGACGCGGCGTTGGAGTAGCTGGACATGCCTGCCGGGCTGCTGGCCGCGACGCGGTAGGTGTAGACGAGGCCCGGCAGCAGGCCGCTGTCGACGAACGAGGTGACGTTCGCGCCCAGCGTCGCGACGGGCGCGAAGCTGCCCACGCCGGTCGTCCGCTCGAGGACGAACCCCGTCTCGTTGGTGCTGTTGTCGTTCCAGGTCAGCTGCACCGTGGTCGCGCCGCCCGCGGTGGCGACCAGTCCGGTCGGCGCGGCCGGCGGCGGCGCCGGGACGGTGACCTCCAGGTTGAACGGGCCCGCGGCGCCGCTGAAGCCGCCGACGCGCACGAGGTAGGTGCCGGGCGTGACGGTGGCGGTGACCGTCGAGCGCAGCCCGCCGCAGGAGTCGTCGTTGCAGTCCAGGCTGGTCAGCGACCCGCAGCTGCCGCCGAACAGCTGCAGCGTCGTGTCCCAGCTCGCGTGGCCGCACGTCGTCACGGTGAGCGCGCCTGCGGCCGCGACGTCGACGGAGAACCAGACGTCGGCCGCGCCCGCCGTGCACGGCCACGGCGGCGCGGAGCCGAGCGCGCCGACGTTGGTGAACGGTCCGTTGACGCCGGCGACGACCGGGATCGCGGCGGCGCAGTCGTCGTTCGGCACCAGGGTCTGCCCCGGGTAGGGGAGCGCGTGCTGGTCGCACGCCCAGGCGAGGTCGGCCGAGTTCGGGGTGCCGTTGCTGAGGTCGCCGTCGTCGTCGTCGGCGACGAAGACCTCCAGCACCGCGGCCTGCTGGTCGTCGGCGTCCGCCACGATCGAGCCGACCACGATCGCGTTGCTCGTCGCGATCGCCTGCGCGCGGCTGCCGAGGGAGCCCTCGAGGCGGTCCCGGAGCTTCCAGGCGAAGCCCATCCAGGACTCACCGGCGAGGTGGACCGGGCACGCGACGCAGGGATACTGGGTCGCGTTGTTGCCGTCGCGGATCCCGACTCCGGGCGTCTGCAGCCCGCTCGCGATGATCGGCGTGTCGAGGAGGTAGCAGCCGACGATGTCGGCCCAGCCTTCGCTGAGCCCGTCGGTCTGCGAGACGCCGCCATAGCGGTCGTCGAGGCCGTGGCCCCACTCGTGGGCGACGACGGTCGAGAAGGCGGTGTTGGTGCACAGCCCGCCGGCCCGGTGGAACGAGAGCGCGTTGTTGGTGTAGAAGGCCGAGCAGGGGCCGACCTGGTTGACCGACACGTCGACGTCGCTGAGCACGTCGAGCTCCGGCGTGTTGCCGAGCACGCTCCGCGCCCACTCGTTGCTGCGGTCGATCCACCAGGACGCGGTCGTGTGCGCGGCTTCGTTCGTCGAGGCGCCGGCGCTGAGCAGCTGAATCGTCGCCGCGACGCCGGGCGTGACCGTCCACGACCCCGTGGGCGCGGCGAGGCCGGTGATGACGTCGTGGTGTCGACCCTCGAGCGCGCTGATGCTCACCGTGACCGGCGTCGTGAGGTCGACGACGAACTGGCCGTTGGCGTCGGTGACCTTGGTCCCCTGCGACGGCACGTCGACCTCGAGGCCGGGCATCGGCACGTTGGCGAGCGGGGACGAAGCATCGGCGCCGGTCCGGGTCCAGCCGAGGACCGTCACCGTCGTCGGCACGGGCGCGGGGCGCGGCGGCGGCGCGCCCCGCGGCATGAGCGAGCAGCCGGGGACGGCGCAGCGGTGCTTGTCGTCGACGAAGGCGAGGACCTCGGCGCTGCGCGCGTCGACGTAACTCCGGCCGATCGAGCCCTGGCCCGACGCGTCGACGTTGCTCAGCGCGACCTCGTAGGCGAGCCGTGGCGTCTGCGGCGTCGCGGCGTGCACGTCGCCGTAGATCACCAGCCGCGGCGCAGCGGGGGCGCGCGGCTGCGACGCGAGCGACGGCGCCTCGCCGAGCGCCTGCCAGGCGCTGAGCCACGCGGCGTCGGCGGTCAGCGTCGGGGTGGTGTCGAAGTCCTCGGGGATCGAGAAGACCGTGCTCCCGAACATCGGCACGCGTCCGCGCATGTGCACGCGCACGTCGGCCCGGCCGCCGACGACCTCGAGCCCGCGGAAGTGCTGGCGGTAGGTCAGCGTCCAGACGCGGTGCATGCGGGCGCCGGTGTCCTCGCGCAGCTCGCTCGCGCCCAGCCCGAGGAGCTCGCGGTGGGCCTCGAGCAGGGCGCTGGCGTGACGCCTCGCCTCGGAGAGGCTGTTCTCCCGCCAGCCCTCGAGCTCGATCCCCGAGCCCCAGATGGCGCGCGGGGTGCCCGTCGATGCGGACCAGCGAACGCTCCATTCTCCACCTTCGGCGCGGAGGAAGCGGCGCCACGGCGCGCTGGACCTCCACGCAGCTTCCTGCGCGGCGGCCGGCTGCGGGTACTTCTCGCCGCCCGGTTCTTGGGTGGCTCCGGGCGTGCTCGCAGCCAGCGCCGCGAGACCGGCCCAGAGGAGCCGCGTTGAGCTTGCCATGGTCGGGAGGAAGAAAGCGGGCGGGTGACGCATAATTCCTCGGTGCGCAGGGAATCTACGCGCCGACACGTGGAGGAAAGCGCCTGTACCGGGCGGAAATACGCCTAGGCCGTATCATCCTGCATCGGGGAGGATCCGTCCAGCGGCGCCGCAACGGCCGCGCGCGCAGAGGCCTACGCCAGCCGAAGAACTTTCCACAGCCGCGCGGATTCTGTAAGCAGGAACCCCGTGCGCGTCCCCCGCGACCGGCTCTGAGGCCCTGAAGCGCCCTCGAGCGGCGCCTCCTGCGACCTCGCACCGTCTCCCTCCGCCCGCCTGCCCCGACATGCCCGCTCTGTCCGAACGCCTGCTGTGCAGCTGCCTCGACGTGACGACGCGGGACGTCGCAGCGTGGATGCGGGCAGGCTGCACCGACGCCGAGCAGGTGTGCCGGCGATCTGGCGCCGCCAGCCACTGCGGCTCCTGCGTGCAGCTGCTGACCTCTGCGGTCGGCGACCCCGGCGGTCGCCCGGCCCGCGCGGCCGTGGAGCTGCTCGGCCCTCGCCTCGCCCAGGTGACGCTGCGGCCCGAGGTCGGGGAGGCGTTCGACTCCCGGCTGCGGCCGGGCCAGCACGTCGTGCTGTCGCTCCGGGAGGACGACGGGTGGATCGCGCGGACCTACACGGTCGCCTCGGCTGCCGAGGACGCGCAGGCGCGCGGCTTGCTCGTGCGGCTGCGGCCCGACGGCCGGATGGCGCGCGCGCTCACGCGGGCCGCGCAGCACCGCGACGTCGGCGTCCAGGTGAGCGACCCGCGCGGGGAGGCGTTCGCGCGGCTCCGCCCTGGCGCGCCGGTCCTGTTCGTCGTGGCCGGGGTCGGCGTCACGCCGGCGCTCTCGGCCCTGCGATCGACCGACGGCCCCCCGGTCCGAAGGGTCGTGGCCTTCTTCCAGGACGAGGACGAGGCGCTCGAGGGGGCGCTGCGCGAAGCGTGCAGCCGCGCGAGCGTCGAGCTGACGATCGAGCGCAGCGGGTCGTCCCGCGGGCGGGCGCCGATGGGCACCGCGACCGCGTGGTCGACGAGTCGCGCCGGGGGCCAAGAGCCCGCGGACGTGCGCGCGCTGGCGCGTGAGCATCCGGACGCGGACTGGTTCGTGTGTGGTCCGCCGGGCTTCGAGCGCCTGACGCGCGCCCACCTCCGGGGCGGCGGCGTCCCCGATCAGAACGTGCACGTCGAGCGCTTCCTGGTGGCGGCCGACGACGCGACGGCGGCGCCGGCGCGGGCTCGGACCGTCGGTGAGGCGCGCGCAGCGCGCGCCGGCCTGTGGCTCGCCGCGCTGTGGCTCCTCTGGATGGCGGCGCCGCGCTGGGACGCGGCGGCGGCGCTGCAGTCGGCAGACGCGTGGCGCGCGGTCACCGGCTCCATCCTGGTGGCGACCCTCGCCTGGATGTGGGTGTTCCCCACGCTGCGGATGCGCGGCAGCTTCGGCGCGGCGCGGCGCCTCGAATCAGCTCACCGCGTAGTGGGCGCGCTCTCGCCGCTCGTGCTGCTCCTCCACCAGCGGAGCTTCGGCTACGGGCTGCTCTGCGTGCTGAGCGCGCTCTGGGTCTTCAACACCGTGCTGGGTTGCTGCGACAAGACCATGATCCGCGAGGCCGGTCGACGCGAGCGCTACGCGCGGCTGTGGCTGCCGCTGCACGTCACCGTCTCGATGGTCGTCACGGCGCTCGCCGCCTGGCACGTCGCCATGATCCTGCTGTTCCGCGGAGGTGCCGCGTGAAGGCGCTGTGGCTCAACGCCGCGCGGCGGCGCGCCTACCTGCTCGGGGCCGCGGTCGCCCTGCCGCTGATCTGGGTGCTCGCGTCGCCGGACCGCTCCTGGGTGCAGGCCGCCGGCGCGGCGACCCCGGGCCACGGCGCGCTCGCGTGCGACGCGTGTCACGTCGCCGCGCCGGGGACGTTCCGTCAGCAGGTGCAGGCCGGGGCCCGCTACCTGCTCGGCCTGCGCGAGGCGCCGGCGACGATCGGGATGGCGCCCGTCAGCGACGCCCGCTGCCTCGCGTGCCACGACCGGCCCGACGACCGGCACCCGCTGGCGACGCTGAGCGAGTCCCGCTTCGCTACGGCGCAGGCGGCGCACGGGGTGCACCACTGCACCGGCTGCCACCAAGAGCACCACGGCGCGCGCGTCACCGCGTCGCCGAAGGTCTGCAGCGAGTGCCATCACGACACGGTCGTCAAGGACGACCCGATCGAGCCGAGCCACGCGTCGCTGTTCGCGGACGCGCGGTGGGAGACGTGCCTGCAGTGCCACGACTTCCACGGCAACCACGACCTCCGCCGGGGTCCGCACGGCTTCCCGGCGCGCATGGACGAGGCGTTCGACCTCGCCGCCGTGCGGCGCTACCTGCTCGACGGCGCGCGCGTCTACGGAGCGCCGACCCACCCTGCCAAGGAGGAGAAGTGACGCGATGAACGCCTCTCGACTCACGGCCCCGCTCGCGCTGATCGTGCTCGGGATCTACCTGTTCGCGACCGCGCCGACGGTGCTGGCCGAGGAGCGCGCGGGCGGCGCGTCGATGTCGACGGACACGCTGCTGCGCATGCTCGCCAACGAGAACGACGTCGCGCGCACGCTCTACACCAAGGAGATCGTCGGCCCCGGCAAGGCCCGCGGGATCGCCTTCCGTGAGGACTGGGCCGCGCCGGACGTCTGCGCGGGGCCGCTGCCCGCGCTGTTCCTGCGCAGCTGCGCGCAGATCTTGTTCCGCTCGCCGCACCCGCTCCGGCTGCGGCTCGGCTCCGACTACCCGATCGAGGCCAGCAACCGCTTCAACGAGGCGGAGCGTCGGGTCTTCTCGCAGGTGCGCGAGGCGCGCGCGCCGCGCTTCTTCGACGAAGCCGAGACCGGACGCCGGGTCGCGATGTTCCCGGACTTCGCGAGCGCGGCGGCCTGCGTCACCTGCCACAACCAGCACGAGAAGACGACCAAGCGCGACTGGGCGCTGCACGACGTCATGGGAGCGACCACCTGGTCGTGGCCGGGGGACGAGGTCTCGCACGAAGAGGCCTACGCGCTGGTCCGGGCCTACCGCGAGGCGGTCCGCCAGACCTACGCGGCCTTCCTGCAGGAGTTCGAAGGCGTCGAGGGCGCGCCCGCGATCGGGGCAGGCTGGCCGCGGGACGCGGACGCGCTCCCGGACGCGGACCAGTTCGTCGCCGCGTGCGTGGAGCGCGCGTCGAGCGCGACCTTGGCGCTGCTGCTGAACGGCGAGTGAGCGACCGCGCGGCGGGTGCGGTGCGGCGGTGACGGCCGCCAGCGCGTAGAGTGCGCGCCGCTTCCCCGCCCTCCTGCGCGCCATGATCACCGGCACCTTCCTCGACGAGATCAGCCACGACATCCCCTCCGCCAACTGGAGCCGCGCCGACTGGGCCCGCGACTTCCAGTCGATGGCGGACGACGGCATCGACACCGTGATCCTCATCCGCGCCGGCTACCGGGACCGGTGCGCGTTCCCGTCCGCGGTGCTCGAGAAGCGGCACGGCTACCTGATCGTGCAAGACGACCTCGTGCAGTGGTTCCTGGACCTCGCGAAGGAGCACGGCATGGGGTTCTGGTTCGGCACCTACGACTCGGGCGACCACTGGATGAAGGGCGAGCACGCGGCCGAGGTCGCCGTCAACCGGGACTTCACCGACGAGTTCGTGCAGCGCTACGGCGCGCACGAGGCCTTCAAGGGCTGGTACATCAGCCACGAGATCGACGCGTTCGACGAGGCGGTGATGCGCGTCTACGAGGACCTCGCCGCGCACCTCAAGGGGCTCGCAGACCTGCCCATCCTGATCTCGCCCTATCCGCGCGGCAGGAAGCAGTTCGATCAGCCGTTCACGCTGCAGGAGCACGCCGACAACTGGGGGCGCATCTTCGCGCGCGTCCAGGGGCTGGTGGACGTCGTGGCGTTCCAGGACGGGCAGGTCGGGTTCGACGAGCTGCCGGACTACCTCGCGACCAACGCGGCGCTCGCGCGCGAGAACGGGATCACGTGCTGGTCCAACGTCGAGAGCTTCGACCGCGACGTGCACATCAAGTTCCCGCCGATCGCGTGGCCGAAGCTGCGCTACAAGGTCGAGGCGGCGCGCGCGGCGGGCGTCGACAAGCTGATCACGTTCGAATACAGCCACTTCCTCAGCCCCAACTCGATGTTCGAGTCGGCGCGCGGCCTGCACCGGCTCTACTCGGAGTGGCGCCGCGGCCTCGCGGCCGGAGGGCGGCCGTGAGCGGGGCGCAGCCGTCGGACGCCGCGGTGTCCCGCTGGCGCGACCGCGTCGGCGCCGACCTTTGGCAGAGCGTGCTGCCGTTCTGGATGCGGCACTCGCTGGATGAGGAGCGCGGCGGCTACTTCAACCAGCTGGACCGCGACGGACAGCGGTTCGGCGACGACAAGCACGTCTGGCTGCAGGGCCGCCAGGTCTGGATGCTGTCCAAGCTCTACCTCGACAAGGGCGACGCGGCGCTGCTCGACGCCGCGCGGCTGGGCGCGGAGTTCTTGCGCGATCACGCGGTCGGCGAAGACGGGCGCGCGTTCTTCCAGCTCGCCCGCGACGGCGCGCCGATCGGCCTGCAGCGCAAGATCTTCTCCGAGTGCTTCCTGGTGATGGCGTACGCGGAGTACGCGCGCGCGAGCGGCGACGCGTCGTTCCGCGCCCGCGCGCTCGCGCTGTTCGAGCGCGTGCTGGCGCTGGTCGCGGATCCGACGCCGCTCGGTCGCCCGCAGCTCGCGGGGCAGCGGGCGGGCCAGGACCTCGCGGTCCCGATGATCCTGCTCAACCTGGTCGCGGAGCTGCGCGGCGCGCCGGGATCGGAGACCTTCGACGACCGCGACGACTACGACGCGATCGAGCGGGACTGCGTGCGCCGCGTGATGCTGCACTTCGACCGCGAGCGTCGGCTCGTGCGCGAGCACGTCGCGCCCGACGGCGGCTGGATCGACGCGCCGGAGGGACGGCTGCTGAACCCGGGCCACGTCGTCGAGGCGGCGTGGTTCCTCGCGGAGTACGCGCGGCGCATCGGCGACGAGCCGCTGGCCCGGGACGCGTTCGCGATGATGGAGGGCGCGCTCGACGTCGGCTGGGACCCCGAGCACGGCGGCCTGTTCTACTTCCTCGACGCAGACGGCTTCAGTCCGCTGCAGCTCGAGTGGTCGATGAAGCTCTGGTGGCCGCACTGCGAGGCGATGATCGGCACGCTGATCGCGTGGCGGACCACGGGGGACGCGCGCTGGTGGGCGTGCTTCGAAGAGGTCGCGACCTGGGCCATGGACCGCTTCTGCGACCCGGAGCACGGCGAGTGGTTCGGCTACCTGACGCGCGAAGGCGCGGTGTCGCAGCGGTTCAAGGCGGGGCCCTACAAGGGCTGCTTCCACGTGCCGCGCGCGCTGTGGATGTGCGAGCGGCTGCTCGCGCAGCGGCCCTAGCGCCGCATCGCGCGGCGGTCGATCAGCGCGAGCACGCGCCGCGCTGCGTCGGGCGCGAGGCGGGCGAGCTCTACGTCTTCGCCTGCGTCGAGCGCGCGCGTGTCGACCTGCTGCCAGCGGAGGGCTTGGATGCCGCGCAGGCGCTCCTCTTCGGTCGGTGCGGCGTCCATCCAGATCGCGTAGGTGCCGGGGACGGAGACTGCGCCGGTCCAGACGACCTCGTCGCCGTCCTTGTTGGCGCGGCCGTTCACGGCCTTGGGGCGCCACTGCGTGGTCTCGCGCCAGGGCAGCCGCGCGCGCCTGCGGTACGGGCCGCCGCCGAGGTCCTTGGCGCGCGCGCCGCCGTCGACGACGAGGCCCTTCTCGTAGAACCAGACCTCGCCGGCGAAGCCGCGGTCGCGGTTGGTCGCGATGGAGCCGAGCGCGAGCTCCTCGCTGATCACGTACTCGCGGAAGCACGACAGCACGCCGGGTGACACCAGCTCGCGCTGCCGGCCGAGCCACTCGATCGCGAGCGTCGCGTCGGCCATCCGGTCGTAGCCCAGCTGGTCTCTGGTGTAGAGCTGCGGGTGCAGCGCGTCGACGAGGCCGCGCTCGACCCAGGTCTTCTGGTCCTGCAGGTAGTCCCGCAGCGCCCAGCTCGGCGCACCCGGCGCCATCGAGAACACGAGCGCTTTGTCGACCTCCTTGACGGCGTCGCGCAGCGTCGCGAGGTACTCGGTCAAGCGGTCGGCGCGCCACTGCGTCCAGGCGCGGTCGCGGATGTCCTTGGGCGGGTCCTGACCGCGCTCCGCGCGGTAGCGGGCGACCGTCGCGGGGTCGTATCCGGCCTCGGCCGGCAGGGCCGGCAGGCGGTCGTCGCCCTGCACGCCGTCGACGTCGTAGCGCTCGGCGCACTCGACGACCATCGCGGTCAAGAACGCCTGCGGCTCCGGCGCGAGCGAGTTCATCCAGGCGAAGCCGTTCTTCACCACCGGCTGGCCGTCGACGCCGATCGCCGCCCACTCGGGGTGGGTCACCAGCGCCTGGCCGGGGTAGGTCTCGTGGCCTGCGGCGAAGCCGTACTCGAACCACGGGACCACCTCGATGCCGTGACGGTGGGCCTCGAACAGCACCTCGGCGAGCGGGTCCCGCTGGCCGTAGCGCGGGTCGACGCGGCGGCCGACGACCTCTTCGGCGACGGCGCTGTCGAACAAAGTGTGGCCCTTGCTCCAGACCACCGGGAAGATCACGTTGACGCCGGCTTCGGCCAGCGTCGCCATCTGCGTCTCGACGTTCTTGCGCGACTGGAAGAACGACGAATAGCTGTTGGGGATCCAGACGCCGCGCACCTCGACGGGCTCGGGCTGCTGGAAGGTCACGATCGCGGCGGCGGTGACGGCGGCTAGCATAGCGGCCATCATGACAGACCCGATCGAGCGCTGCGAGGTGGACGTGTTGGTGGTCGGCGGCGGCTGCTCCGGAGCCGCGGCCGCGATCCAGGCGGCGCGGGCCGGCGCGCGCGCGCTGGTCTGCGAGGAGACGGCGTGGCTCGGCGGCATGATCACGGCGGCCGGCGTCAGCTGCATCGACGGCAACGAGGGCGCGCTCGGCGGCGGCATCTTCCGGGCGTTCCGGGACGACATCGAGGCGCACTACGGCGGACGCGACGCGGTCCGCACGGGGTGGGTCTCCAACACGTGCTTCGAGCCGGACCTCGCGGCGCGGTGGTTCGCCGACGCGGCGCGGGCGTCGGGCGCGGCCGTTCGGCACGGCGCGGGGATCCGGGAGGTGCTGCGCGACGGCGACGTGATCCGGGGCGCGGTGTTCGACACGCCGCGCGGTCCGCTCGAGGTGCGCGCGAAGGTCACGATCGAGGCGACGGAGTACGGCGACGTGCTCGAGCTGGGCTCGGTGCCCTACCGCCTCGGCCGGGAGTCGCGGGCACAGACCGGCGAGCCGCACGCGCCCGACGCCCCGGACCTCGAGGTCCAGGACCTGACGATGGTGGCCACCCTGCGCCGCTTCGACGGCGCGGCGCCGGCGGTGCCGCTGCCCGACGGCTTCGACGTCGCGCGGTTCGACTGCTCGACGAGCCAGCTCTGCTCGGTCCAGGACGCCGCCTACTGGAACCACAAGCTGCACGACTGGGACAGCTTCCTGAGCTACGCGCTGCTGCCGGGCGGGATGTTCATGCTGAACTGGCCGTTCCACTGCAACGACTACCCGGCGCAGGGCCTGTTCGGCTCGCGCGCCGAGCGCGCCGAGACGATCCGGCGCGCCAAGGAGCGCACGCTCGCCTACGTGCACTACATCCAGAACCAGCTCGGCCACCCCGAGTGGGGGCTGGCCGACGGCGTCTACCCGACCGACGACCACCTGCCGCTGCTGCCCTACGTGCGGGAGAGCCGGCGCGTGGTGCCCGCGCGATGGATGGTGGAGCAGGACGTCGTGCCGCAGGACGGCAGCGGCGAGAACGCGGTGCTGAAGGACGGCGTCGCGGTGGGCGACTACTACCTCGACCACCACCACGACAAGGACCACCGCCCGCCGGGCGAGCGGCTCGGCGAGCAGTACCCGGACAACGCGCCGTTCCAGGTCGCGTTCTCCGCGATGAAGCCCGCGGGCGTCGAGGGCCTGATCGCGGCCGAGAAGTGCGTCGGCGTCACCCACATCGTCAACGGCTGCTCGCGGCTGCAGCCGGTCGCCGTCGCGATCGGGCAGGCGGCGGGAGAGGCCGCCGCGCAGGCCGCGCTCGCGGGCGAAGGCGTGCACGAGCTGGATGTCGCGGACGTGCAGCGCGCGCTCATCGGGGCCGGCTGCGTCTGCGTCCCCGACCGTGAGGTCGGCTGCGAGGATCCGCGCTTCGCGGCGCGGCAGCTGGAGCGGCTCGGGCTCTGAGCGTCGCCCGCGTCAGCCGCGCGGCACGACGATCAGCGTGACCTGTTCGTCTGCGTCCAGCCCTGCGACCTCGGCGCCCGCGAGCGCCAGCAGCTGGGCCTGCTCGACGAGGCCGGCGAGGTCGACCAGCTGGCCGGGCTTGACCAGCTGCACCTCGGGCAGGACCAGGCCGCCGTCGCCCCAGGTCGTGTAGCGCTCGACCAGCTCGCCGAGGCGCGCCTCCACACCGGCGGCCGCGGTCGTCGCGCAGAACGCGTCCTTGGTGCGGTAGCGGACCACGCCGTCGGCGTCGACCACGGCTGCGGGCATGCGCCAGACCTTGAAGAGGCCCAGCAGGACCGGGACGCGGTGCTCGGCCGTGAACGTGCGCAGCCAGCTGTCCGCTCCCCCGTGCTCCTCGACGTCGGCGGCGGCGACCCGCATCGCGCCGGCGGCGACGTCGCGCAGCTGCTCGGTCGACGGCCGCGGCCCGCTCAGGTCCTTGGTGCGCAGCTGCGGCGAGCCGCTCGCCGTGGCGCGGACGCGGCGCTCGCGTCGGTCGATCTCGACGTGGACCTCGATCGTCTCGGGGTCGGCGCCCATCGCCTTGACCCGGTCGTGCGCTTCGCGACGGATCGCCAGCAAGTCCGACTCGCTCGGGTTGAGCAGCGTGCGCTCGACGGAGTCCTGCAGGATCCCGAGGGCGACGCCGATCGCGGAGATCACCTCGGCGTGCCGCGTGATCTTGTGCTGCATCCCGAGCGACCTCGCGGTGAACGGCACGACCGCCTCGGCGCCGCCGCCGCCGCCCACCATGACGAACTCGTCGGCGGTCACCTTGTGCTCCTTGAGCAGCCGCTTGACGACCGGCGCGACGCGCGCGGCGCCGAGCTCGAGCAGCCTCGTCGCGGCCGCCTCGGCGGTGCTGCCGAGGTAGCGCGCCAGCGCGTCGAACGCGCGCCGGACCGACGACGCGTCGCCCTTGCCGTAGCCCTCGGAGAGCCCGAGGAGGTTGGAGGCGCCGGTCGGCGTGATCGCGTGGCTGACCTCGCCGCCGCGGCGCAGCGCCAGGTAGTCGTCCGGGTCCGAGGGGCGCGGTCGGAAGCTGACCACCTCGACCTCGCCGAGCTCGGGCGTGAACGCCTCGTACTCGAGGCCCGCGATGTGCGCGCTGCGCGGGCCGACGTCGAAGAGCTTGCCCTTGCGCGCCCGCGGGACGGAGCCGCCCGCGATGCCGACGGTGCGCACGTCGAGCGTGCGCAGGAACATCCTGCGGCCGCCGATCTCCGCGGCGCGGATCTCGGGGCGGCCGTTCCGGATCATGCAGATGTCGCTGGAGGTGCCGCCGACCTCGACGAAGACACCGTTGGTCACGCGCTCGTACATCAGCGCGGCGGCGACTCCGGCGGCGGGACCCGAGAGCATCGTCAGCACGGGCCGCCGCCGCATGGCCTCGATGTCCATGATGCCCCCGTCGGAGCGCATCACCATCAGCGGCGCGTCGATGCCGCTCTCGGCGATCGCGCGCGCGGTGCGGTCGGCGGTCTCGATCATGACGGGCAGCATGCTCGCGTTGACGGCGGCGGTCAGCGTGCGCATGCGCAGGCCGTAGAGCTGCGTGAGGCTCGACGTCGCCGTGGCCGGCAGACCCAGCTCTTCGGCGATGCGCACCGCGGCCTGTTCGTTCTCCGGCCGGTCGACGCTGAACGGCTCGGCGGCGACCAGCGCCTTAGCGCCGTCGGCGATCAGCTCCTGGATCCGCGCGCGGGCCGCCTGCTCGTCGAGGCCCTCGCCCACGTCGAGGAAGCGCGAGGTCGTCTCGAGCACGGCACCCGGTCCCAGCGGCACGCTGCCGAGCCGGGCCTCGCGCCGCGCCCGCAGGCCCTGCGCGCCGGCCCCGAGCGCCAGGATCCCGACCTTGGCGACGTCTCCCTCGAGCAGGGCGTTGGTCGCCTGCGTCGTGGAGTGGGCGATCAGCACGACCTCCTCGGGCGCGATCCCCTCGGCCGCCAGCAGCTTCTGCATCGACGCGACGACGCCCGCGGCGACGCCGTCCTGGTGGTCGTGGGTGGTCGGCACGACCGC
>JBMHDP010000258.1:0-4948 GCA_049889335.1 Planctomycetota bacterium | reverse complement strand
GGGCCGGGGCCCGCGGCGGGCGGGGGGGGCGGCCCCCCCCGCGCCACGGCGCCAGCCGCGCCGGGT
This sequence comes from Planctomycetota bacterium, assembly GCA_049889335.1. GTDB lineage: Bacteria > Planctomycetota > UBA1135 > UBA1135 > UBA2386. The sequence goes on along the minus strand of JBMHDP010000258.1, from coordinate 4,882 downwards.
CGGGGCGCAGGGCCAGCCGGGCGGGCAGCGCGAGGAGCCCGCGGCTGCGCGGGCTCCGGTCGACCAGGGCGTCGTCCGGGAGCGGGCCGAGCTCCTGCCACGTGACCTCGTACGGGCTCGCGTCCGGCTCGCGGGGGCGCACCCATTCGCGGTTGGGGTCGACGACCAGCCCCTCGAGCCCGCGCAGCTCCGTCGCGTGCGGCGGCAGGAAGACGAACCGCGCGGCGCCCGCGTACCGTTCGATCCCGACGGTGCGCAGCGGCGCGCCGCGGTTCCGGCTCCGGAACACGTGGCCGTCCGGCTCCGACTGGCGCCGCAGGTCCAGCGGTCCGATGCCCCAGCGGTCGAGCCCCGGGATGGTGAAGAAGCCGCAGCGCAGGTACATCGCAGGCGACAGCGGGCCGGCCGCGCTCTCCGCCCGGACCAGCTGCTCGCCGGTCAGCTCGGTCAGCAGTCCGCCCGCGCCGTCGAAGGCGAAGGTGTCGTCGAGGCCGGTCTGGCGACCGCTCTGCTCGGTCGGGTCGCGGCCCGCGCTGTCGCCGCTCGCGCGGCTCGGAGACGGCAGGCAGGTGAGCGTGCGCTCGATCGCGAAGGTCGCGAGCAGGCACGACATCAGCAGCAGGCTCGAGGCGTTGAGGTCCAGCGCGCGCAGCCGCGGCGCGCGCCGCAGCGGCGCGCTGCTGCGGTAGGACTGCAGCAGCGTCGCAGCGTGCAGGGAGCCGAACGACGCGACGACGTAGCCGAGCAACAGCGGCACGTGCAGGCCGTCGAGGATGACCCCGACCAGCAGCACGCAGAAGCCCAGGAACAGCGCGAGCGACGGGTCCCGGTCGTGGTTGCGCGCGGTCGCGAACGCCAGCGGCGGCAGGATCGTGCACGCCAGGGCCGCGGGTCGGGACATCGGGCCGACCAGCTCCAGCGCGCCCCAGCAGGCGCCTGCCTGCAGCGTGACGGCGAGCAGCGCGCGGCGCCAGGGTGAGCGGGTCAGCCGCGCCCAGCCGCCGAGCACCGCGCCGGGCAGCGTGAACGCGAGCAGCCAGGGCGCCGGCAGCTGCTCGTCGGGCAGGTTCGCGAGCGCGATCAGGGTCGCGGCGCAGGTCGCCATCGTGGCGATCCACCGCAGGCTCCGGGGTGCGACGGCCGCGTGGGTCACGCGCGCTCCTCCTCGACCAGCGTCGCGCCGCCCGGCAGCGCGGCGAGCTCCGGCGCGCGCGCGAAGCCGCCGGCCGGGATCCAGTAGCAGTGTGCGAGCGCGCGGACCTCGTCGAGGAGCTCGCCGGGCAGCTTGGCGTGCCGCGAGAGGCTCGCCTCCGAGAGGATGGTGAGCAGCGCCGTGAGCTGCGCCGGTCCGCGCACCTCGACGGTCTCCGGCGTCTCGTCGACCACGAGCACGCGGGCGTCGGCGCCCTGGCGGTGGAGCGCGTCGACGAGCGTGGCGCAGGCGCCGAGGCTCCACTCGCAGCGCCGCAGGCCGCGGCCGCGCGGCGTCCCAGGCGGGCGGCGCAGGTCGAGCACGACGCCGACCGTGCGCGGCATGCGACCGCGCGTGACGCGGCGCACGAGCGTGCCGAGCGCGGCGCTGCGGAGCGCGTGCACGCCGCGCGCGTCCTCGTCGAGGTTGTGTTCGCGGAGCGCGTAGAACTCGGGCCCGGGCAGCTTGGTGCGGTCGACGGGCGCGACCTCGGCGTCGGCCGCGGCCTCGAGCACGTGGGCGCGCAGCGGCACGCGGGCAGGCTCGGTGATCAGGTCCGCGGCGGCGCTGACCACCGAGCGGGTCGAGAACATGCCCAGCGGCCAGCGGGACTCCAGCACGAACACCCGCTCGACGATGTGGCTGCGGACCACGCTGCGCTGGCGGAGCTCGACGCGCTGCGGCTCGAACGGCGCGAGCGTCGGCAGCAGGGTCGGGGGCTCGCTGCGCATGTTGCGCGGCTCGGTGAGCTGGCAGTGCCGGAGCAGCCGTCGTCCGCGGTGCTCGACCGTGACCGATTCGGTGTAGACCGCGCCGGCTGTCGTCGTCCGCGGGGCCACGCGGATCGACGTGTGGTGGAGCCGGCGCTGCTTCGCCACGAAGTCCACGACCAAGGGTGCCGCCAGCATGGCCGCCGCGAGCCGCGCGTTGTCGTCGTCGCCGAGCCACGCCGCGCCGCCTGCGAGCGCGGCGAGCCACGCCACGATCTTGCCGCGCGCGGTCCAGTCCAGCGTGCTGTTCGGCGTGGCCATGTCGGTGCCGCTAGTCGGGCAGCGCGGTGTCGGCCAGCAGCTCTTGGAGCAGCGCGCCCGGGTCGGCGCCGGCGCGGGGCGTGAGCCGGTGCGCCCACGCGGGCGCGATCAGCGCGCGGACGTCGTCCGGTACGACGAAGTCGCGCCCCTTCACGTAGGCGCGCGCGCGGCAGGCGCGGTGCAGGGCCTGCGCGCCGCGCGTGCTGACTCCCTGGATGACGTCGGACGACGTGCGGGTGCGGTTGGCGAGCTCGACCAGCAGGGCGACCAGCTCGCGCTCGCAGCGGACCTCGTCGACGGCGCGCTGCGCGTCCAGCAGGTCGTCGCGGGACGCGACGGGCGCGACGTCGTCTGCGAGCCGGTGTCCGTCCTCACGGCTCACCACCTCGACCTCGAACTCCGGCTCCAGGTGGCCCAGCTCGATCCGGATCAAGAAGCGGTCGAGCTGGTTGTCGGGGAGCATGTAGGTGCCCGCCGTCGACGTCGGGTTCTGGGTGGCGATCACGAAGAACGGCGCCGGCAGCTGGTAGGTCTCGCGGTCCACGGTGACGCGCCGCTCGGCCATGCACTCGAGCAGCGCCGACTGGGTCCGCGGCGGGGTGCGGTTGAGCTCGTCCGCCATCAGCACCGACGTAAACACCGGCCCCTGGCGAAAGCTCAGCTCGCCGGTGCGGGGGTGGTAGACCTGCGCGCCGATCAGGTCGCTGGGCAGCAGGTCCGCCGTGCACTGCACCCGCTGGAACGGCAGGTCGAGCGACTGCGCGAGCGAGCGCGCGAGCAGCGTCTTGCCGACGCCCGGGAGGTCCTCGACGAGCAGGTGTCCGCCGGCGACCAGGGCGATGACGGCCTGCTCGACCGCCTCCTGCTTGCCGTGAACCGTCTGACCGACGGCGTCGATGAGTCGTTGCGCGAGAGGGGTCATTCGCTGGGTCGGGTCCGTGCGGTCATGCTAGCACCGGCGCGCCCCAGATGGGCGGGCGTCGACCGCTGCAACGGCGCCGTCCGCGCGGAGGTTCGCTCGCTGGTCAGGCGATCGCGGCGCGGCTACCGTGCCGTCGTGAGCGACCTCCTCGTTGCGAAGTTCCACGCGCGCGGCCACCTGATCGACAGCGGGCTGCTGTCGGATGCGATGGAGGCGGTCGACGCCGCCGGCGCGGCCTACGAGATCACGCGGCTGGAGATCGGCAAGCTGCGCAACGACGCCAGCGAGATGGAGCTCGAGGTGCGCGCGCCGGACCACGGCGTCTTCGAGCGCGTGCAGGCCGACCTGATGTCGCTCGGTCTCAGCGAGCTGGAGACCGAGGACGCCGTCTGGGAGCCGGTCGACATCGCGGGCACCGCGCCGGAGGGCTTCTACTCGACGACCAACCTGGCGACCCAGGTGCGGGTCGACGGCCGCTGGATCCACGTCGGCAAGCAGCGCATGGACGCGGCGGTGGTCGACGCGGGCGACGGCGTGCCGACCTGCGTCAAGCTGCGCGACCTGGAGGTCGGCATGCGCTGCGTGGTCGGCTTCGAGGGGATCCGCGTGACCGCGCCGACGACCCGCAAGCGGCAGCGCGGCAACTTCGGCTTCATGCAGGGGGGCGTCAGCTCCGAGCGCCGCCTCGCCGCGCAGGTCCGCGAGGTGGCCGAGGCGTGGCGCGAGGTGCGGGCGGCGGGTCGCAAGGTCGTGCTCGTCGCGGGCCCGGTCGTGGTCCACGTCGGCGCTGCGCCGACGCTCGCCGCGATCCTGCGCGCCGGCCTCGTCGACGGGCTGCTCAGCGGCAACGCGCTCGCGGTCCACGACATCGAGGTCGCGCTCTACGGCACGAGCCTCGGCGTCGAGCTGAAGACCGGGCGGCCGGCGGTCCACGGGCACATGCACCACATGCGCGCGATCAACGTCGTGCGCCGCGCGGGCAACATCCCGAACGCGGTCGCGCAGGGCGTGCTCGGGGCCGGCGTCATGCACGCCTGCGTCGAGGCGCAGGTTCCCTACTGCCTCGCCGGGTCGATCCGGGACGACGGCCCGCTCCCCGACACGGAGATGGACCTGATCGCGGCGCAGGCGGGCTACGCCGAGCTGCTCCAGGACGCCGGCATGGTCGTCATCCTGAGCTCGATGCTGCACGGCATCGGCACCGGCAACATGATCCCGGCGGACGTGCTCACGGTCTGCGTGGACATCCACCCGGCCGTGGTCAGCAAGCTGAGTGACCGCGGCTCGGCGCAGAGTCAGGGGATCGTCACGGACGTGGCGGCCTTCCTGGCCGGGATCGCCGCCGAGCTCGGCGTGGCCGTGCCCGAGGCCTGATCGCCGCCGGCCCGCGAGGTCCTCGGCGACCGCGTCCGAGCTACGGCTGACGCGGTCGAGAGGTCGATAGACCCCTTGTGACCGGCTCCTCCCCCCGCGCCCTCTTCGTCCTCACGGTCCTGCTGCGCGCGGCGTTCGGCCAGCAGCAGGACGATCCGCTGGCGGAGCTGCGGCCGGCGCTGCCCGAGGTCGTGCTGTCCGGGGCCTCGGGCGAGCCCGGGGTCGCGGACTACGGCCTCGGCGACGGCGGGGTCGAGCGCGCGCGCCGCGCGCTGCGCTTCGACGCGGAGGACGGCTGCGTCACGCCCGGCGGCGTGCGCGTCGCCTGCCGGAGCGTCGGGGTCCGCCTCACCTTTCCGTCCG
>JBMHDP010000257.1:0-7129 GCA_049889335.1 Planctomycetota bacterium | reverse complement strand
CCCGCGGCGGCCGCCGGCGCGCCCTGCGGCTCCTCTTCGCCTCCTTCGGCGGGCGCAGCCGGCCCGGCGGGCGGCCCGGCCGACGCGGGCGTCTCGGGCGGCGTCGAGGTCTCGGCCGGCCGCGTCGGCTGCCACCCGGCGAGCTCACCCGGGCCGGGCGGCGGGTTGCGCAGCGGCTGCGTCGGCTTCGCCGGCGCAGGGACGACGGACGGCGCGGGCGCAGGCGGCGCCGGGGCGGCCGCGGCGAGCGCCGCAGCGCGCGCCCTGCGCTCCGCGGCGCGCTGCTCGGCGCGCTGCATCTCGGCTTCGATCTGCTGGACCTGCTGCGCGCTGAGGCGCTGGAGCACCTCGTAGCTCTTGAGGCTGTCGAACGGCACGAACACGAAGCCGCGCGTCCCGCTCGTGTAGTAGAGCCGCACGCCCGCGCCCCGCTCCTCCGCGCCCGCGCGCACGAAGTGGAGACCGTCGACCCGCTCGACCAGTCGGCTGTCCTTGACCACGCCGGTGAGCCGGCTGCCGTTCTGGAGGCGCACCCGCACCTTGACGTGACTCTTGAGCACGCGGCCCGCGGAGACCTGATCGCGCATGTCCTGCGCGCGGCGATCAGCCGTCGACGACGGCGCGCGCGGCCCGCTCGGCGCGGGGGCCTGCGCCACGGAGAAGGAGGCGAGCAGCGCGGCGAACATCCATCGGTGCAGGTCCATGCCCTTGTATCGGCCGCAGCGGACCGGGACTTGCCGACGCCCGCCGGGCGGCGACGCCGCGGCGCCCTCGCCATCGATGATTACGCCCTGCCGGAAACATGCTCCGGAAGAATAAAGCGCCCGGGCGCGTGCGCGGCCGCCCGCCCGGCTCTCTCGGAGCCGACCCGCGCCCATGCAGTTCCTCCGCGACCACTCTGCCGTGCGGCCCCTCGTCGGGGCCCGATTCCCGGGGGCTGCTTGCCGCAGCGCTTCGCCCGGGCAAAATCGACGGGTCTCCCCCCTTCGACTGCTCTTGGACGACAACACCCGCACCCTCGTCAGACGCGCCCTCGACCACGACCGCGACGCCGTCGACCAGCTGTTCGAGCGCTACCGCGACCGGCTCCGCGCCGCGCTCCGCAAGCTGATCGGCCCGAAGTACCGGACGTTCTTGGCCGACAGCGAGGACGCGACGCACGACGCCATCCTGTCGGCGCTCAAGCGGCTCGACAAGTTCGAGTACCGCGGCGACGGCTCGTTCCTGGCGTGGCTGCTGAAGAGCGCCGAGTACGAGATCTTGGGCCGGGTCCGGGCGATGGAGGCGAAGAAGCGCAGCGCCCCGGGCAGCCAGCTCGTGCTCGACGACGCCGCGGTGGCGGTGCCGGCCAAGGACGCGACGCCGTCGCAGGTCCACGACGAGGCCGAGCTCGCCGAGCGCATCCGCGCGGCGATGCAGCAGCTGCCGGAGCGCGAGCGAGAGATCATCGTGCTGCGTCGCTACATGGAGCTCGACTCCGCCGAGATCTGCGAAGAGATGGGCCTGCCGACCGAGGGGGCCGCGCGCGCGCTGCTCTCGCGGGCACAGGCGCGGCTCGCCGGGCACCTGTCAAGGCAGGAGGAGTAGCGTGGCCGACGAGCGCAGCACCGACGCGGCGCGGGTCGCGGCCGCCGACGCGCAGGAGCGCGTCCAGCTCGCGGTCGAGGCGTTCGTCGCGCAGCGCTCGCGCGGCGAGAAGCCCGAGCCCGCCGCGTTCGCCGACGACTACGAAGAGGAGCTGCGCAGCGCGATCGTCGCGCAGTGCCGGGAGTTCCTGGCGTTCGACGGCATGCTGGGCGCGCAGGAGTGGTCCGACCACGGCGCCGAGGCCGTGACCGGCGACGAGGAGGGACGACGCTTCGGCGACTTCGACATCCTCGAGGAGCTCGGCCGCGGCGGCAACGGCGTCGTCTACCTCGCGCGACAGCGCTCCCTCGACCGGCGCGTCGCGCTCAAGGTCATGGTCAGCGGGCTCTCGTACAGCAAGCGACACGTCGAGCGGTTCCGTCGCGAGGCCACCGCGACCGCGCAGCTACGTCACCCGGCGATCGTGCCCGTGCACAGCTTCTTCGAGGTCGACGGTACGTTCGGCCTCGCCATGGACTACATCGCCGGCCGCACGCTGGCGGAGCTGCTCGGCGACCTCGCGCTGCGCAATCAGGCGCAGACCGGCGGGGTCGAGGGCACGCTCGGGATCGCGCCCGACAAGGGCTACGTCGCCGAGTGCGCGCTGCTGGCCGCAGAGGTCGCGTCTGCGCTCGGCGCCGCGCACGACGCCAAGATCGTGCACCGCGACCTCAAGCCGCAGAACCTGATGATCGACGACCGGCAGCAGGTCCGGCTGCTGGACTTCGGCCTCGCCAAGTCGCTCGAGCCGACCGCCGCCGCGCTGTCGCGGTCCGGCGAGCTCAACGGGACGCTGCACTACGTCAGCCCGGAGCAGACGCTCGCCAACCGGGTGGTCATCGACCAGCGCACCGACGTCTGGTCGCTCGGCGTCATCCTCTACGAGCTGCTGACGCTGACCCGGCCGTTCGAGGGCCGGGACAAGGAGCAGGTGTACGCCGCGATCTGCCTGAAGGAGCCGGTGCCGACGCAGCGGCGCAACCCCAAGGTCCCGCGTGACCTCGACACGATCTGCAGCAAGGCGCTCGAGAAGGACCCCCACCGGCGCTACCAGAGCGCCGCCGAGTTCGAGGCGGACCTGCGGCGGTTCCTCAACTGGGAGCCGATCCACGCGCGGCCGGTCGGCGCCCTCGGGCGCGCCGCGAAGTGGGCCCGCAGGCACCGCGTCGCCGCGGCGATCGCGAGCGCGCTGCTGCTAGCGACGGCCGCGACGCTCGGCGTGGTCTCCTACCAACGCGCAGCGGACGCGCGGCGCGCCGCGGCGCTGATGGCGTCCGCAGCCGAGAGCGCCGACGCCGGCGACTACGCGCAGGCGATCGCGTCCACCAACGACGCGCTGACCTTCCGCAACGACGAGGTCACGCGCGAGCGCCTCGGCCGCTACCACGCCGAGAGCAAGCGCGTCGAGAACGAGGCGGCGCGGCGGGTCGCCGAGAGCGCCCGCGTGCTCCGCTTCGACCCTGCGGGCGCGCTGCAGCTCGCCCTGCACGCCCACCGGATCCGGCCCTCGTCGGGCACGCGCACGGCCGCGCTCGCAGCGCTCAGCGGCGGCGTCGCGGCGCGCGAGCTGCCCCTGGAGGGCCGCGCCGCGACCCGCAGCGTCGCGTGGAGCCCGTCGGGCGCCCTGTTCGCGGTCGCCGGCAGGGACGGCGCGCTGCGCGTGTTCTCCGCCGCAGGCGACCGCGCCCCCTGGCGCCTGTCCGGCCACCGCGCCGACGTCACCGCCGTCGCATTCCTCGACGAGAAGCGGCTGATCTCGCTGGGGATGGGCGAAGACGTGAAGATCTGGCGGGTATGGACGGGCGAGGTCGAGGCGTCTCTCGCTCTGGGCGAGGCCGCGGCCTACAGCCTCCAGCTGGACCCGGCGCGGCGGCGGGTCCTGGTCGTGATGCAGGACCGCGCCTCGAGGCGGTTCGGCGCGCGCGCCTTCGACGCCCGCACGGGCGACCCCGCGGGCCCGTTCGTCGCGCAGGGCAACTTGCCGTTCGGCGCGACGGTCGCTCCGGACGGCGAGCTCGCGGCGGCCTGGGCCAACGGACTCAAGGTGCGGGTTTGGCGCACCGCCGACGGCGCGCCGGTCCTCGACCAGGCCGCGCCCTTCGCGCGCGCAGACAAGGAGATCGACAACAACATCTCGGCCTTCGCCTTCGCTCCGGACGGCGCCGCCGTGGCGATCGGCTCCCCAGCGGGCGAGGTCGCGGTCTTGCGCGTCGCCGACGGCGCGGTGCTCGGCAAGGGTCGCCACACCGGCCGCGTCACCGCGCTCGCCTTCGCCCCGGACGGCGACCGGCTGCTCTCGGGGTCCCGCGACTTCACCGCTCGGATCTGGAGCTTCGACCGCAGCGGCGCCGCCGACACGCTGACCGAGCAGTGCACGCTCGGCGGCGACCACCACGCGGTGCACGCGGTCGCGTTCGACGAATCCGGCGCGCTGGCGGCGACCGTGACCGGCGCCGACAACTCGGTGCTCCGCGTCTTCGACTGCCGCGGCGCCGGGCCGCAGCGGGCGCTGTTCGAGCAGCGCGTCGGCAGCCGCGTCCGCAGCCTCGCGTTCCTGCCGGGCGACCGCGCGCTGATCGCGCGCGCCAAGCGCGCAGGCGTCGTCTGGAACTTCCTGCAGCAGCGCGGGGGGACCTCGCTCCAGCAGCCGGGCAAGGTGCAGTCCGTCGCGTTCCTGGACCGCGACCAGCGGCTCGTGAGCTCGGGAGACGACGAGCGGCTGCGCGTGTGGAGCCGCCGCGAAGGCCGGCTCATCTGGCAGACGAAGCCCCTCGGCGACCCGATCAAGGCGCTCGCGACCGACCGCGACGGCGGACGCGTCGCGGCGGCGCTGGTCGACGGCAGCCTGCGCGTCCACGCCGCCGACGACGGCCGCGCGCTGCGAACGCTGCCAGGACAGGGCGACGAGGTCCAGCTGCTGGACTTCCTCTCCGAGGACGTGCTGCTGACGGTCGGCGCCGACGCGCCCGGGCAGCGCGGGGTGATCGCGACCTGGAGCCTCGACGGCGGCGCGCGCCTCCGACAGGCGCAGCAGGACGGCCCGGTCGAGCACGCCGCCGTCTCGGCCGACCACGCGCGGCTCGCGACCGTCGCCCGCGGCGCCGACCGCGTCCAGGTTTGGGCGCTGCCCACGCTCGAGCCGCTCGCGACCGTCGGCGCGGGCGGCGGGGACGTCCGCGCCGTCACCTTCCACCCCGCGACCGCCGACCTGCTGGTCTGCCGCGAGGACGGACGCGCCGAGCGCTTCGACGCGCGCGGGGAGCGCACGACGACGCTCCGGCTCGAAGAGCCGCCGCGGTCCGTGACCTACTCTCACGACGGCAGGTTCCTGCTGGCGTGCTACACCGCTGGCCTCGCGCAGCTCCTGCGCGCGGCGGACGGCGCCGAGGAGCTGCGCTTCGACCTCGACGGCACGCTGCCGTTCTGCGGCGCGCTGACTGCGGACGGCCGCTGGGCTGCGACGAGCTATCGGAGCGGCGCGATCCGGATCTGGCCGACGGACCCGGTCGCCGCCGCGCAGGCCGAGCGGTCCGCGACCGCCGCGCCGCTCGACGGCCGCTGAGCGGCCTCTCCCCCTCTCAACCCCTGACGTGCAAGCAACGATGACTCGACCCACTCCCTGCTCTCTCGCGCTCCTGCTGAGCGCGGCCGCCGCGGCGCAGTCCCCGGTCGACCCGCCGCCGTGGTGGGGTGTCCAGGACGAGGTGACGGTCAGCCTGCACTGGAACTTCGACAACGGCGCAGGCGCGCTGCCCCCCCAGGCGCCCGACTTCGTGGTGGCGCCCTCGTGGTACACCAACCCGACGCCGTGGTCCTCCGTCGGCGCGCCGCTGCAGTTCCGCGGCCAGCTCCAGGGCGCGATCGGGGTCTTCGCGCTCCTCGGCGCCGGGTCTCCCCAGACCACGACGCTGAGCCTGCTGGTCGACAACGACCCCCACCTCGACTGGGTGAAGACGTTCGCGATCCAGTACGACGAGTTCACCGAGCCCGGCTCGGAGGTCACCTGCGAGCTCCAACAGCAGCTGGCCAACTACGGCCGCGCCTCCGTCACGCAGGAGCGCGTGCTGCTGGCCAACGGCTACAGCCGCGTCACCATCCAGGGCGCCCTGATTCCCTGCCCCGACGACGAGGGGATCGACTGGCTGTTCGAGACCGACGGCGTGGCGGACGCCGCGATCGACAACGTGTTCTTCACCACCCGGTGCGTGAAGCCGGTGCCGGACGAGCTCGGCGAGGCGCTGGGCGAGGTCACCAGCAACGGCGGCCAGCCGATCAACATGACGGCCGTCACCGGTCGGGAGTGCCGGGCCGCGGCCGTCACGCGGCCGCCGGCGGCCGGCGCGCCGCGCCGACTCTGGGTCGCCGCGTTCGGCGCCGCAGGTCAGGCTCACGACCTCTTGGAGGTCGACCCTGTGGCGCAGTCCGTGCTCAACAGCTTCCCGCTGCCGACGACGCCGGGAGCGTCGCCCGGCGGGCCGATGGACATGACCGTGGAGACGCAGTTCCCGGCGGTCGGCCCGCCGCTGGAGTGGGTCTACACGCTGCTGCGGACCGCGAACGGCGACCTCGCGATCGACGCGTTCTCGGTCACGACCGGGCTGTTCGATCCGCTGAGGTCGCGCGCGATCCCCGCGGCCAACGTGCCGTTCGCGCCGAACCAGCGGCTCGGCCTCGCGTTCGATCCGGACGGCGACGCGGGCCGCGGCTCGTTCTGGATCACGGGTCAGACGAGCGCGCCCCCCGGCACGTGGCGGGCCTTCGAGTTCCCGGTGATCGGCGCGAGCGCCCAGCCGCTCGGCGACATCCCGGTGCCCGCGGCGACGGTCGGCTTCACCTACGACGCGACGCTGGGCAACTTCTACGCCTTCGGGCGTGAGTCCGTCGCCCGCCCGAGCGGCGGCGTGAGCCGCGTCAACGGCTACGAGATCTCCGCCTACGACAACAGCGCGACCGGCGTGCGGTTCTGCGGCGACCTCAGGATCCCGAACCCGAACGGCCCCGACGGCGGACTCGCAGCGGCGGTGTCGATGTACCGGACGTTCGGCGCGCCGCGCAGCGAAGCGCGCTTTGTCTGCATCGCCGAGGTCGGCCCGGACCAGTTCTACTACGAGGTCGCCGGCCCCTACCGCTACGGCTACAGCCGCTTCGGGACCATCGGGATGCAGAACGGGCCGCCGTTCCTCGGCGGCAGCTACGACGTCACGCTCCGCGGCGTGCCCGACACGATCTTCGCCGTGCTGCTGCTCGGCAACAGCCCGAACAACCTGCCCGTCTTCGTCGAGGGCATCTTGTCCCTCAACAGCTTCGGCAACGCGGGCATCTCGCTGCCGGTCGGCCCGGGCCGGTTCTCGACGCCGCTCGCGATCCCCGCCAACCCGGCGCTGAGCTACTTCGAGCTCTACTCGCAGTGGTTCGTGTTCGACCGGACCGCCCCGAACAACCGGGGCTTCTCGCAGGCCGGCAAGACCGTGCTCTACCCGTAGCGCGGCCCCGCAGCGCGGCG
>JBMHDP010000256.1:0-7585 GCA_049889335.1 Planctomycetota bacterium | reverse complement strand
GAGGTTCATCAGGTAGTCGACGCGGCCGACCTCGAGGTAGGTGAAGTAGTTGCCGTGGAAGACCACGCCCATCGCGTCGGTCTCCGGCAGGCGCACGCACACCTCGGTGCTGAAGTGAAAGTCGGAGTTGCTGCTCACCGCAAGTCCACCATACCCCAGGGTCCGCCGCGACGACGCCCCTCGCTCACGACAGCGCGTCCTCGACCAGGGTCTCGTCCAGGGTGCCGTGCGCCTCCAGCATGTCGGCCACCCGGCAGACGTGCTCCCAGGCGACCTCGTGGAGCAATTCGAAGCGCACGTCCGCGATCCAGCCGCGCAGCGTCTGGTCGCGCTCGCCCTCCGGCACGACCAGCAGCGCGCGCTCGACCTCCTGCCAGTCCGCCCGCCACGCGGTCAGCGCGTCCAGCAGCGAGGCCTCTCCCCGCCACCAGGACTCGGCGACCGGCCCCGCCAGCGCGACCATCGCGGAGCGCCGGGCGCGCTCGACGGGGTCGAGGCCCGCCCACTCGATCGCCGTCTGGCCCATCAGGTCCTCCTCGTCCGGCTCGATGCTCGCGCCGACCACGCGCCCGCCGAGCAGGTGCGCCATCAGCACGTGGCCTGCCTCGTGGTAGGCCGCGGTCGTCGGGTCGAGGTCGTCGAGGTCGAGCATGGAATCCGGGACATCCGTGACATAACTGCACGCCGTCCACGCGGACTTCGCGGGGATCCCCGCGCGGATTCGCCTAGACTCCCCGCAACCCAACGACCCCGAAACAGAAAGGAACCAGACCCATGATGAAGTCCGTCCTCGCCGTCGCCTGCGCAGCCGTCCTGAGCTGCGGCCTGCAGGCCCAGATCTCCGGCAGCATCAACCGCGGCGCCGCCAAGGTCACCAACTCGATCGAGATGGGTGGCAACAAGATGTCGGTCACCTACACCGCCCTGCGCTTCGGCGCCGGCCAGTGGCAGAAGATCAAGGACAACGCCAACGGCCACGAGCGCTTCAACAAGTTCGCCGAGAGCCGCCCGGTCGGCGCGGTCACCACGTCGGTCGACCTGATGACCGCCGGCAAGAAGGTCCCCGCCGGCAAGTACGACATGTTCTTCACGGTCAACGAGCGCGCCGGCTGGATCCTCAACCTCAAGCCGGAGGAAGGCGAGGCGGTCCGCTGGCGCATGGTCCTCTCGGACGCCCCGAGCGAAGCCAAGTGCCTCAAGATCGGCCTCAACCCGTCGGACGAGAACGGCATGTGCTCGCTGCACATCGCGTTCGGCAAGCAGCACGTGATGGTGCCGGTCACGGTCGCCAAGAAGAAGTAGCACCGACGACGAGGCCCGCCGCGCCGCTGCGCGGCAGCAGGCGGGCCGCGCACGCATGAACGGACACGACCACGCGGATTCGACCTGGAACCGCGCGGTCCGCGCCGACGAACACGGCGACCCGTTCTGCTGCCGCACCGAGTGGCAGCTGTCCTTCCAGGAGGCCATCGCGCCGGACCGAGCGCTCGAACTGCGCGTCGAAGGCGACAGCGCGGTGCTCTTCGCGAGGCGCGCCCGCCGCGGCGTGCCGATGCTCGAGCCGATCGACAACAGCTGGATGTTCGGCTCCACGCTGCTCGGCCCGCAGGCCGTGCCGATGCTCGCCGAGTTGATCGCGCGCCGGCCGGGGTGCGTCGTCGTGCTCAGCGGGCTGCTGACCGGCGGCGGGCGCGTCCGTGAGCTGCTCCGCGCGTTCGGCGCCGGGCACGAGCTGCTGCTCGTCAAGAGCGAGACGGCGTGCATCGCGTCGCTCGACGGCGGGCTGGACGGCTACCTGTCGCGTCGCTCGGCGAAGCTGCGGCGCGGCCTGCGCAGCGCGAGCCGACGCGCCGCGGACCGAGGCGTCTCGTTCGAGCGGCACGCGCCGACCACCGAGGCCGCGTGCGACGCCGTGTACGCACGCGTGCTGGCGGTCGAGCGGCGCAGCTGGAAGGGCATCGGGCGGTGCGGCATGGCCGAGTCCCCGAGCCGCGAGTTCTACCACGTGATGCTGCGGCGCCTCTGCGCGGCGCGCGGCGGCCGGGTGATGTTCGCGACCCACGACGGCGAGGACATCGGCTTCATCCTGGGCTGCGTCGGCAGCGGCGTGTACCGCGGCCAGCAGTTCAGCTTCGTCGACACGTGGCGACCCGACTCGATCGGCAACCTGCTGCAGCTCGAGCAGCTCCGCTGGCTCTGCGACGAAGGGGTCGCGCGATACGACATGGGCCCCCTGATGGACTACAAGCGCAGCTGGACCGAGACGCACCAGCGCTTCGACGCGGTCGCGATGCGGCCGCGCTAGCGCCGCTTCGTGCCGGGGAGCTCGCCCTCGGGGACCGCGCCGTAGGGCCGCGGCAGCTGCGCGCCGACGCGGGCCAGCCAGTCCTCGAGCTGCGCGCGCAGGGCGGCCGCGGCCGCCGGACGCGCCGCCGCGAGGTTGTCGCGCTCGCCGATGTCGTCGGCGAGGTCGTAGAGCTCGTGCGCGTCGTCGTCGTAGTGGTGGATGTACTTGAGGTCGCCGCGCCGGATCACCGAACCCATGTGGTTCCTGCCGTGGTAGCTGTAGTGCGGGTAGTGGACGTAGATCGCCTCGCGGCCGAGCGGCTCGCCGCGCGCGATCAGCGGCAGCAGGCTGACCCCGTCGAACGCGCCGTCGTCGAACGGCACGCCGGCGGCCTCGAGGAACGTCGGCGCGAAGTCCATCGAGACGGCGGGCGTCGCCTCGACCGCGCCCGCCGGGACGCGCCCCGGCCAGCGCACGATCATCGGCACGCGGATGCCGCCCTCGTACAGGTAGCCCTTGGCCGCGCGCAGCGGGTCGGCGACCGAGGCGCCCGGCATCTGGCCGTTGTCCGACGTGAAGACGACCAGGGTCTCGTCCGCGATCCCCTGCCGCTCCAGCTCGGCGAGCACGCGGCCGACGGCGCGGTCCATGCCCTCGACCATCGCGCGGTAGCGCGTCGGCATGTCCGGCTCCTGCGCGTCGGAGTAGTTCGCGAGCAGCGCGGGCGTCGCCTCGATCGGGTAGTGGACGGTGTACGTCCACAGGCACAGGAAGAACGGCTGGTCGTCGCCGCGCGGCGCGGCGACGAAGTCGACCGCCTCCTGCGCCAGCAGGTCCGGCAGGTAATCGCCCTCCTCGCCCGCCTCGTAGTTGGGCATGTCGATCGGCCCGAAGAACGTGCCCGGCCCGCCCATGGCGTTGCCGGCGACGTTGACGTCGAAGCCGTAGCTCTCCGGGAACAGCGAGGTGTCCTCGGTCCGCCAGTCCGGGCCGGCGAGGTGCCACTTGCCGACGAAGCCCGTTCGGTAGCCTGCCTGCCGGAGGCGCTGCGCGACCGTCGGGGCCTGCTTGTCCAGCGTGTCGCGCGACCGCCCCGGCCCCCACTCCCGGCCCGCGCGCGGCTCGTCGCCGCGCTTGGGAGCGTCGTAGAAGCTCCAGCGGTCGGGGATGTGGTTGGTGACCTGCAGCCGCGCGGGCGCGAGCCCGGTGATGCAGGCCGCGCGCGTCGGCGAGCACACCGGCGCGGCCGCGTAGAAGTCCGTGAAGCGCGTGCCCGCGGCGGCCAGCGCGTCGATGTTGGGCGTCACGAAGCGGTCGTTGCCCTGCACGCCGAGGTCCATCCAGCCGAGGTCGTCGATCATGACGAACAGGATGTTGGGACGCCGCGCGGACGCGCCCGGACCCGGATCCGTAGCGCAGGCGGACAGCGAGAGCACGACGAGGAGCAGCACGCGCATCGTGGACATCCTAAGCTCTCGCGCATGCCGACCCGACGCTCCGTCCCGCTCCTGCTCGCCGCGCTCGGCGCCCTGGCCGCGTGCCGCGGCTTCGAGGACGCGGCCAGGGCGCCCGATCCGATGTTCCCGCCGACCCGCTCGGCGCTGCCGCTCGGAACGTTCTCGGTGAGCCTCTCCGTCCAGGACCTCGCCAGGTCCCGCGCGTTCTACGAGCAGCTCGGCTTCGAGGCGCTGGGCGGCGACCCGGCGCAGGGCTGGCAGATCCTGCGCAACGGTACGACGACGCTCGGGCTGTTCCAGGGGATGTTCGAGGGCAACCTGCTGACCTTCAACCCGGGCTGGTCGATCGACGGACAGCACCCCGAGACCTTCTGCGACGTGCGCGAGATCCAGGCCAAGCTCGACGACGACGGCGTCGCCCTGACGACGCGCGCCGAGCCCGACGGCGAGGGCCCGGCGAGCATCACGCTGGTCGACCCCGACGGCAACGTGATCCTGATCGACCAGCACGTGCCGCGGCCGGCCCGACGCTGAGGATGGCGCCCCGCCCCGAGCTCTACGCGCGCTGGCGCCCGGCCGACGACGAGCGCGGCGCCGTGCTGGTCGTGCACGGCTACGGCGAGCACTCCGGACGCTACGAGCACGTCTTCGCGGCCCTGAACACGCGCCGCTGGTCGTGCCTGGGGATCGACTACCGCGGCTTCGGCCGCGCCGCAGGCCGGCGCGCCTTCGTGCGTCGCTTCGACGAGTACCTGGACGACGTGCAGTGGGGCCTCGACGAGCTGCGCGGTCGCACGCAGCGGACGCCGGTCCTGCTCGGGCACAGCCAGGGCGGGCTGATCGCGGCGCTGTTCGCGATCGAGCGCAGCGCGCCGCTCGACGGCCTCGTGCTCAGCAGCCCGGCGCTGCGCTTCGCGCTGCGGGTCCCGGCGTGGAAGCGCGCGCTCGCGCACCTGCTCTCCGCGGCGTGGCCCACCTTCACGCTGCCGTCCGAGGTCGACGCGCGCGACCTGACCCACGACGACGAGGTCCGGCAGGCGCTGCGAGAGGACCCGCTGACCGTGCGGGTGGGCACCGCCCGCTGGTACACCGAGAGCCTGCGGGCGCAGCGCCGGGTGCTGGCCGGCGCGAACCGACTGACGACGCCGACCCTGCTGCAGGTCGCCGGCGACGACCGGGTGGTCGACGCCGCGGTCACGCGCTCCTTCTGCGAACACCTCGGCGCAGCCGACGTGACCTGGATCGACTACCCGGGCCTGCTCCACGAGGTCTACCAGGAGTCGCTGGCCGGCCGCGGCGCGCCCCTCGACGACCTGTGCGACTGGCTCGACGGCGACCGGCGCCGCGCGCTCAGGCGGCCGTGAGGCCCACGAACATCAGGCGCGCCGCCACGCCGAGGACGAAGCCCGCCGCGGCCCCCCAGAGCCAGGGCTTCTGCACGGCCCGCAGCGCCCGCAGGTAGTCCGGCACGATCCCGAACGCGAGGCCGCGCAGGTCCCGCGCGACGCCGCCGAGGCCGACGGGCCGCCCCGACAGCCACGCCGGCACCGACAGCACGCCGAGCACGCCGAGCAGGACGGCGCCGACCGCCCCGAGCGCGGCCGCGAAGCTCAGCGGCAGCACCACCAGGCCGAGCACGACCCAGACCGCGAGGTGCGCGAGCCGCTGCGCGTCCCAGACGTCGGCGAGCCACCAGGTCAACGCGCCGCTCGCGGCCGCTGCCAGCAGCCAACCGGTGCGCGTGCGGCGCGGCGTGGAGGAGACGTCTGCGGCCATCGGATCGTCGCGTCGTTCGCGCGTATCCGCTGGCCGGTTGCGGGCGCCGATGCGATCCTGGGCAGATGCGACGAGCCCTGACCCTGCTCCTCACGCTCGCCTGGTCCTGCTGCTGCCTCGCGCAGGAGGACGCGCGCCCGAACATCCTGTTCGCGATGGCGGACGACTGGGGCTGGCCGCACGCCGGCGCCTACGGCGACCAGGTGGTCCAGACGCCGACGTTCGACCGGCTGTGCCGCGAAGGCGCGCGCTTCGAGCACGCCTACGTGTCGAGCCCGTCGTGCACGCCGTCGCGCAACGCGATCCTGACCGGCCAGGCGTTCTACCGCCTCGGCGAGGGCGCCAACCTGCACAGCACGCTCAGCACCGCGCACCCGACGTTCGTGCGGCTGCTGGAGCAGAGCGGCTACCGGGTCGGGCACTGGCGCAAGGCCTGGGGGCCGGGCGACGCCAAGGCCGGCGGCTACCGCGGCAACCCGTGCGGGCCCAACAGCACGTTCGACGCGTTCCTCACAGCGCAGCCCGAAGACCAGCCGTTCTGCTTCTGGTTCGGCACGTCGGACCCGCACCGCGGCTACAAGCGGAACAGCGGCCGCGAGGCCGGCATCGACCCCGCCGCGGTCCACGTGCCGTCGTTCCTGCCGCAGCACGAAGACGTACGCGGCGACATCGCCGACTACTACTTCGAGGTGCAGCGCTGGGACCGCGAGGTCGGCGCGGCGCTGAAGCTGCTCGAGGAGCGCGGCGAGCTGGACAACACGATCGTGGTGATGACCGGAGACCACGGGATGCCGTTCCCGCGCTGCAAGGGCAACCTCTACGACTGGGGCGCGCGCGTGCCGCTGGCGATCCGCTGGCCCGCGCAGGTCGAGGCCGGCCGCAGCGTCGCTGCGATGACGTCTCTCACCGACCTGGCGCCGACGTTCCTCGCGGCCGCCGGCGTCGAGGCGCCGACGGTGATGACCGGGCAGAGCCTGCTGCCGTGGCTCAGCGGCCCCAAGACGGCGGGGCGGCCGTTCGTGGTGTTCGGCCGCGAGCGCCACACCCCGGCGCAGAAGATGCCGTCGTTGGACGGCTACCCGTCGCGCGCGCTGCGCAGTGACGACTGGCTGCTGGTCCTCAACCTCGCGCCCGAGCGCTGGCCCGCCGGCGTACCCGAAGGCGCCACGCACCCGATGAACCGCTTCTCGGACTGCGACAACGGCCCGACCAAGTCGCGCGTCATGGCGGACCAGGCGACCGAGGCGGGCGCGCGCTCCTACCAGCTCTGCTTCGGCAAGCGGCCGGCGGTCGAGCTCTACAACACGCGCGTGGATCCGGACCAGGTCACCAACCTCGCGCCCGATCCCAAGTACCGCAAGCTGGTCTTCAAGCTGCGGCAGAAGCTGATCGCCGAGCTGGAGCGCACCCGCGACCCGCGCTTCGCAGGGGACGCGCCGGCGCCGTTCGACGGCTACCCCTACCGCGCGGGCTACCTCAAGAAGCACCTGGAGAAGCACGGCCACCGCTGAGTCGCGGCCGCGCCGCGACTCAAGCGCGCAGCATCGTGTAGGGGCCTTCGGGGATGACCGCCACACGCGCGTCCGGCCGCGCCGAGACGAACGCGTCGAGGTGACGCTGCGCGCGCGCGACCGCGTCGCCCTCGCCCTCCACCGGCGTCACGCCGAGGCCGCGCTGAGTCTCGAGCGGCAGCCCGTCGTTGGCCAGCAGCAGGCGCGCTCGCCCGACGCGCGCCAGCACGCGGGTCTGCATCTGGAACTGCCACTGGTCCTTCTCGGTGCGGCCGCTCGCGGCGATGTCGCGCAGGAACGCCTCGTAGTCGTCGCCGTAGCGCTGCATCAGCGCCGTGAACTCCGGCGAGCCGACCTCGGTGCAGGCGCTGCACATCAACAGCTGCGAGCCTTCGTGCAGCGCGGGCAGCGCGGTGACCATGCCCTTGACCGTCTGGTAGTAGCTCTCGTCGAGCGGGTAGCCGCCCGCGCTCGTGACGACCAGGTCGAACGGCTCCTCGACCGCGGCCGAGGTCCACGCCCCGACCTGCTCGCAGCCCGCCTCGTGCGCCGCC
>JBMHDP010000255.1:0-4312 GCA_049889335.1 Planctomycetota bacterium | reverse complement strand
CACCAGCCCCTCCTCGTCGGCCTCGGGCGCGATCATGGTCGGTTGCTCCTTGGCGAGTTTGTCGCCCTGCTCGGGCGTCGCCAGGAAGCGGTTGTGCAGGCGGCTCAGGCCGTGGCTCATCGGCAGGTCGCCGTCGCTGAGCGGGCCGACCACGAACTCGACGGCGTCCTCGTCGAGCGCGTAGATGCGGTCGCAGGCCATCATCAACTCGAGGAACGCGCCGGCGGCGCAGCCCTTCTCGTCGACCAGCGCGTAGGTCGAGCGCGCCATCAGGTCCCAGCGCCGGCAGACGCGCGCGGTGTGCAGGAGGATCTCCTTGCAGAGCCAGTGGTCCTGGTTCTGGTCGAGCGTCTTCTCGAGCTCGACCAGCGCCGCGCGGTCCCCGCGGGTCTCCAGAACGACGAGGCCGATCTCCTCGTAGTCGAACCGCAGCTGCAGGAGCGCGTCGTCGAACTCGCGCCAGGCCTTGATCGCCCAGGTGTCGCAGCCGGCGGCCGCGAAGCCCGCGCCGTCCTTCGGCTGCTCGCCGATCGGCCCGGTGATCGTGATCCGCGCGACGCGGTTGCCGGGCTCCAGCGTGACCGTGACGTGCTCCCACGTCATCGTGGTGCGGCCGTCCTCTTCGCTCGTCTCGAATGAGATCGGCTTGAGCTCGATGCCCTCGCTCGCGCCCTTGTCCTTCGCCTCGGCCGCGATCTCGGCGGCGCGCGCGCCGACCGAGTCGTGGAACTTGGACTTCGGCCAGATGGCGTCGACGAAGTTCCACTTCAGGGCCTTCTTGCCGCGCAGGCCCTCGGCGAGCGTGCAGAAGACGTCGGCGTGGTCGCGGCGGATCTTGCGCTTGTCGACGAGGCGGGTCAGGCCGCCGGTGCCGGGCAGCACGCCGAGCAGCGGCACCTCGGGCAGCGAGACGGCGGAGTTGTTGTCGTTGACGAGGTGGATCTCGTCACACGCCAGCGCGAGCTCGTAGCCGCCGCCGGCGCACGCAGCGTTGATCGCGCAGATCGAGCGCACGCCGGAGTTCTGGCTGTAGTCCTCGAGGCTGAGCCGCGTCTCGTTGGTGAACTTGCAGAAGTTGACCTTGAAGGGGTGCGTGCTGCTCTTGAGCATCACGATGTTGGCGCCGGCGCAGAACGCCCGCTCCTGGCCGCTGCCGACCACGAGCGCCTTCACGTTGGGGTGCTCGAAGCGGAGCCGCTGGACGGCGTCCGCGAGCTCCATGTCCACCGAGAGGTCGTAGCTGTTGAGCTTCAGCTCGTAGCCATCGCGGAAGGGGTGGTCCGGGTCGACGTTCATGCGCAGATGCGCGACGTCGCCGTCGAACTCGAGCTTCCAGTGGTGGTAGGTGTCCGGGTGTCGGTTGAAGTCGGTCATGCGGAGTGCCGTGTGAGAGCGAGCGAGGTCCCAGTCTCGCGACCGGCTGCCTCACGTGCAAGCAAGATATCGCATCTCCTCGCCCGCGGATGCTGCGATATACTGCATTATCTGCGGGGGGGAGCCCTGTTCATCGGCTCGGATCGACGAGCGTGACGTCGTCCCCGCGCGCGATCACGCCCCCGAGTTCGACGACACCGAACACACCCCCGCGTCGATCGCGCCGCAGGGCCGCGTCCAACCCGACGCGGCCGTCGTCGTCCATCAGCTCGCACGGCCGGGTCTCGCCGAGGACGTCGACCTCGACCTCGCCGAGGCGCAGCCGCCGACCGATGGCGCGGCGCAGGTCGACGCCCGCGACGACGACGTTGGCCCGGCGGACCCGCGGGTCGACGTCCTGGCCCAGCTCGCCGCAGGCCGCGCGCCAGGCCTCCAGCGAGAGGATCGTCACCTGGCGGCGGCCGCCGCCGGCGTGGTCGCCGTCGAGACCCTGACCTTGGATCGCCACGGCGCGCGCGACCTCGCGCGTCGGGACGCGCGCCGCAGGCCGGAGGTAGATCGCTTCGACGGTGCCCACGGCGGCAGTGTAACGTCGTGGCCATGGCAGACGACGACGCGCGGCGCGCGGAGTGGGAGGCCCGCTACGACGCGGGGCGCACCGGCTGGGACCGGGGGGAGGCCAGCCCGGCGGCGCGCGCGTGGTTGGCGGTGGGCGCGATCCCGCGGGAGCGCGTGCTCGTGCCCGGCTGCGGCAACGGCCACGAGGTGATCGAGCTTGCGCGCCACGGCTGCGAGGTCACCGCGGTCGACGTCGCGCGGGCGCCGGTCGAGGCGCTGCGAGCGCGGCTGGCCGACGAGGGGCTGCGCGCCGAGGTGGTCCAGGCCGACCTGTTGACGTGGCGGCCCGAGCAGCGCTTCGACGCGATCTACGAGCAGACCTGCCTCTGCGCGCTCGACCCCATCCACCGGTCCGCCTACGAGCTGCGGTTGGCGACCTGGCTGCAGCCGGGCGGGACGCTGTTCGCCCTGTTCATGCAGACCGGCGAGGGCGGGGGGCCGCCGTTCGACTGCCCGATCCCGGCCATGCGGGACCTCTTCGAGGGGGACCGCTGGGAGTGGCCCGAAGAGCTCGGTCGGATCCCGCACCCCAACGGCTTCCACGAGGAGGCCGCCGCGCTCGTCCGGCGCGCCGCGACCGCCTAGACTCGCGCCATGGACCTGGGCCTGCGTGACAAAGTCGGCGTCGTGACGGGCGGCAGCAGCGGCATCGGTCGCGCGATCGTGGCGACGCTCCGCGAGGAGGGGATGCGGGTGGTCGTCGTGGACCGCGACGCGAGCCCGGACGAGGGGCCGGGGCTGCACGTCGTCCGCGGCGACCTGACCGACGGCGCGACCTGTCGGCGCGCCGCGGAGGAGGCGGTCGCGCGGTTCGGCGGCGTCGACGTGCTGGTCAACAACGCCGGGCGCAACGACGGCGTCGGGCTGGACGCGGGCGCGGACGCCTTCGTCGCGTCGCTGCAGGCGAACCTCGTGCAGGTCTACGAGATGACGCGCGCGTGCCGGGGGGCGCTGGAGCGGGCGCGCGGCAGCGTCGTCAACATCGGGTCCAAGGTCGCCGTCACGGGGCAGGGCGGGACCTCCGGCTACGCCGCGGCCAAGGGCGGGGTCATGGCGCTGACCCGAGAGTGGGCGCTGGACCTGGCCGCGGCGGGCGTCCGCGTCAACGCCGTCCTCCCCGCCGAGGTGTGGACGCCGCTCTACGCGTCCTGGCTGGCGACCCAGCCGGACCCCGCGGGCGAACGCGCGCGCATCGAGCGCTCGGTGCCGCTCGAACGGCGGTTCACGACGCCGGAGGAGATCGCCGCGACCGTGGCCTTCCTCGCGTCCCCGCGCAGCTCGCACACCACCGCGCAGCTCGTCTACGTGGACGGCGGCTACACCCACCTGGATCGACGCGCGGGCCTCTGAAGGCGGCGGCCGGACGCGGACCCGGCTTTTGCCTCTTGCCGGTAGAGCAGCGCCCGGTTGGTTCTTAGGGTGGCGGCGTGACGACGGAAGGGCTCGCGGTCGAGGTGCAGCACGCCGATCGGCTCTGCTACGCGATGCAGCAGAGCGCCGTCCCGTGGCTCCACGCCGTGACGCTGCGCAACGAGGGCGCTGAGCCCCTCGCCGAGCTGGTCGTCAAGATCGGGCTGGAGGGCTTCTCGGGGCGGGTGGAGTGTCGCGTCGACGCGCTGCCTGCGGGCGCGTCGCTCCAGCTGGACGCGCCGGACCTGCCGCTCCGCGCGGACGCCTTCGCCGGTCTGCTGGAGCGCACCCGCGCCCTGCTGCAGGTGACCGTGACCGGGCGCGGCGGCGCGTCGGCGCAGCGCGCGAGCGCGGTCGACGTGCTCGCCTACAACGAGTGGCCCGGCTTGGCGGTGCTGCCGCCGCTGCTCGCGGCCTTCGTCACGCCCAACCACCCGGCCCTCGGCCCGCTGCTGCGCGACGCCGCGACGCAGCTGCAGGCGGCGACGGGCGACGGCGCGCTCGACGGCTACCAGCGCGGCGACCCGGCGCGCGTCGGCGCGATCGTCGACGCGGTCCACGTGGCGATCGCGGCGCGCGGCGTGCGCTACGTCAGTCCGCCGCCGAGCTTCGAGGAGGTCGGTCAGAAGGTCCGGCTCCCCGAGCAGGTCGTCGGGGAGCGCCTGGGCACCTGCCTGGACCTCTGCCTGCTCTACGCCGCGGTGTTCGAGCACGTGGGCCTCGAGCCGTTCCTCGTCCTGCAGCGCGGGCACGCGCTGGTCGGCTGCTGGATCGAGCCGGAGGCCCGCGCCGGGGCGCGCGTCGACAGCGCGCTGGAGCTGCGCAAGGCGGTCGCAGCGGGGGTCGCCGTCGCCCTGGAGGCGACCGTGGCGTGCGTCGCGCCGCCGCAGCCGCCGAGCCGCGCCGCGAG
>JBMHDP010000254.1:0-3610 GCA_049889335.1 Planctomycetota bacterium | reverse complement strand
ACGCACCACCCGGCGCGCGCCAAGCGCGTGATCTTCCTGTTCATGGCCGGCGCGCCGAGCCAGCTCGACCTGTTCGACCACAAGCCGGGCCTCGCGGCCCGCTTCAAGGAGCCGCTGCCGCCGAGCGTCACGAACGGCCAGCGGGTGACCGCGATGACGCGTGGCCGCACGCAGCTGTGCGCGCCGTCGATGTTCGGCTTCTCGAGGCGCGGCGAGAGCGGCGGCTGGTGGAGCGAGCTGCTGCCGCACCTCGGCGGCGTCGCCGACGACATCTGCGTGGTGCGCTCGCTGCACACCAACGCGATCAACCACGACCCGGGCAAGACGTTCCTCTGCACCGGCTCGGAGCTACCCGGCAAGGCGAGCATGGGCGCGTGGCTGAGCTACGGGCTCGGCTCGCTCAACCGGGACCTGCCGGACTTCGTGGTGCTGACGTCGGCGTTCTGGACCGGCGGCACGCGCAACGTGCAGGGGCTCTACAGCCGCCTGTGGTCGAGCGGGTTCCTGCCCGGTCGCCACCAGGGCACGGCGTTCCAGACCCACGGCGACCCGGTGCTGTTCTTGTCCAACCCGCGCGGCGTCGACCGCTCGGTGCGGCGCCGGATGCTCGACGCGGTCGGCGCGCTCAACGCGAAGCACCGCGAGGAGCTGGGCGACC
Source organism: Planctomycetota bacterium (assembly GCA_049889335.1). Lineage (GTDB taxonomy): Bacteria > Planctomycetota > UBA1135 > UBA1135 > UBA2386. The sequence continues at coordinate 2,952 of JBMHDP010000254.1, read as the reverse complement.
CTGCGATCGAGACCACGATCGCGCAGCAGGAGATGGCGTTCCGCATGCAGGCCTCGGTGCCCGAGCTGACGGACGTCTCCTCCGAGCCCGAGAGCGTGCGCGCGCTCTACGGCCCCGAGGTCGACAAGCCGGGCTCGTTCGCGCGCAACTGCCTGCTCGCGCGCCGGATGATCGAGCGCGACGTGCGCTTCGTGCAGATCTTCCACCGCGGCTGGGACCACCACTCGATCCTGCCCAAGCAGCTGACCGGGCAGTGCTACGACGTCGACCAGCCGGCGGCGGCGCTGTTGATCGACCTGAAGCGGCGCGGGCTGTTGGACGACACGCTGGTGGTGTTCGCCGGCGAGTTCGGCCGCACGGTCTACGGCCAGGGCAAGCTGACGCGCGACGACTACGGCCGCGACCACCACCCGCGGTGCTTCAGCGGCTGGCTCGCCGGCGGCGGCATCGCCGGCGGCGTGCATTACGGTGAGACGGACGACTTCAGCTACAACGTCGCCAAGGACCCGGTGTCGGTGCACGACCTGCACGCGACGATGCTGCACCTGTGCGGCGTCGACCACCGGCGCATGACGTTCCCGTCGCAAGGCCTCGACGAGCGCCTGACCGGGGTGGAGCCTGCGAAGGTCGTGCGGGGTATCCTGTCCTAGCGCGCGCTGCGCGCTTCCACCACCTGCTCACGCAACCCCTGCTGATCCCCATGAACCGTTTGCTCGCCCTCGGCGCGGCCGCGTCCCTCGTGGCCCCCGCGATCTTCGCCCAGTCTCCCGCCGCCGCGGAGCCCTTCACCTACGCCAACGGTGACCTGACGGTCGTCGGTGTCGGCGGCACCGGCTGGGACGCAGCCGAGGCCGGCTGGCAGGTTGGGGACTCGACGGCGGGGCGGCGCTTCGTCGTCAGCGGCAACGAGTGCTACTACAACGGCGACGGCGTCAGCCAGATCCCGACGTGGCAGCCGCGCACCCTCGCCGCACCGGTCGTGACGTCGACCGGCAACGCGGTGGTCGTCAGCTTCACCCTGATCCGCAACGAGACCCAGCCGGGCCGCGGCATCGGCCTGCAGCTCACCTCGGGCTCGCAGCGCCTGCTGATGATCGGCAAGGAGATCAACGGCCCGGTCGGCCTGCACGAGACCTACTACAACGGCGCGACCTACGCGTCGTTCAGCACCAGCGGCAACGTCGAGCCGATCACCGCGGTGATGACGTTCGACGGCGTCGACACGTCGATCGTGCTGTCCGACTCGGACGAGGTGCTGCCGGCCTACACGGTGCCCGGCGTGTTCACCTTCGACATGGTGGAGCTGTTCGGCTACCACAAGTTCACGGTCAGCAACGGCATCGACGACCTCGTGGTCGCCGTCACCGCCGCGTCTGCGACGGTGACCGGCGCAGGCTGTGACGGCCTGACGCTGACCCCGACGCGCAGCGCGCCCTGGGTCGGCAACGCGGGCTTCGGCTTCAACGTCGGCGGCGTCCCGCTCGGCGTCGCGTTCGTCGGGCTCGGCAGCGGCACGCTGCCGGCGGGCTTCCCGCTCGACGGCATCGGCATGACCGGGTGCACGGGCTACACCAGCCTGGACCTCGGGGTCTTCGCGGCGAGCTTCGCCGGCCCCAACGGCGTCAGCACGCTGCCGTTCCCGATCCCGAACGTACCGAGCCTCGCCGGTCAGCAGTTCACCTCGCAGGGCCTCGCGCTGACGACGGCCAACCCGCTCGGCCTGTCGGCCAGCAACGGCGTCGACCTGACCATCGACCTCTAGGGTCTGGACCTCGCGGGCGGGCGTCTGCGCCCGCCCCGCGCCCGCGCGCTCAGCCCGCGACGACCTCTTCGTAGACGGTCGTGCGCTGCACCGGGTCGTAGCCGGCCTCGCGGATCAGGTGCCCGATCTGGTCGACGGTCAGCACCTCCGGCTCGGTCGTGCCGGCGTCGTGCGTGATCTTCTCCTCGGTCACGGTGCCGTCGATGTCGTTGGCGCCGAAGCTCAGCGCGGTCTGCGCGGACTCACGCGTCAGCATGATCCAGTAGGCCTTGATGTGCGGGAAGTTGTCGAGCATCAGGCGACCGACCGCGATCGAGCGCTGGTCGAGGTGGCCGGTGGTCTCGTGGCCGTAGTTGGCGAGGTCCGTGTGGTAGGGCCAGAACGCCAGCGGGATGTAGGCCATGAAGTTGCCGCACTCGTCCTGCAGCTCGCGGAGCCGCATCAGGTGGGTGACGCGCTCCTCGACCTTCTCGATGTGGCCGTAGAGCATCGTGGCGTTCATCTTGAAGCCGGCCTTCTGGACCTTGCGCGCGGTGTCGATCCAGCCGTCGGGGCTCTGCTTCTCGCGGAACACCGCCTTGTGCACGCGGTCGACCAGCACCTCGGCGCCGCCGCCGGGGCACGAGCCGAGCCCGGCGTCGCGCAGGTCCTGGAACACCTCGTCCTCGGACTTGCCGGAGATCTTCAGCATGTGGTCGATCTCGACCATCGTGAACGCCTTGACGTGGATGTCCGGCCGCGCGCGCTTGGCCGCCTGGACCACATCGATGTAGTAGTCGTACCCCATCTTGGGGTGGATGCCGGCGACCATGTGCACCTCGGTGACCGGGCGGTGCAGCTGCTCGCGCACCTTCTCCTCGACGATCTCCGGCGTCATCAGGTAGCCGCGCTCTTCGCCCTCCTTCGCCGCGAACGCGCAGAACTTGCACGAGTACTGGCAGATGTTGGTGTAGTTGACGTGCTGGTTGATGTTGAAGTAGGTCTTCTTGCCGTGCATCCGCGTGCGCACGCGGTGCGCCATCAGGCCGACCGCGGCGAGGTGCGGCGTCTGGTAGAGCTCGACCCCGTCCTCGAACGAGAGGCGCTCGCCCGCCTGCACCTTGCGGTCGATCTCGCCGAGCCCGGCGCGGTCGATCAGCTTCTGGGCGAGGGAGTCGTCGAGGTGGGCGTAGGCGTGCGTTTGCATGGCG
>JBMHDP010000253.1:0-5288 GCA_049889335.1 Planctomycetota bacterium | reverse complement strand
TCGACGAGCTCGTCCTCTTCGTCGCGGGTGCAGCGCGAGGTGCGGTGCAGTCGGTGCCCGAAGAGCACGTTGTTGCGCACCGAGAGCGGCAGCGGGTTCGGCCGCTGGAAGACCATGCCGATGTGTCGTCGGACCTGGATCGCCGAGCTGGTCTCGGCGTAGATGTCCTCGCCGTAGACGCGGATGGTCCCCGTCGTGCGCACGTAGCCGAGCCGCTCGTTGATGCGGTTGACGCTGCGCAGCAGGGTCGACTTGCCGCAGCCCGAAGGTCCGATCATCGCGGTGACCACGCCCGCGCGGATGTCGAGGTCGACGTTGTACAGCGCCTGGAAGTCACCGTACCACAGGTTCATGTCGCGGACCTCGATCGCCGCGTGCGGCGTCGCGACGGGTGAGGTCGCGTCCATGGCAGACAAACGCTGAGGAGGCGTCGGTTGTGGTGCGGGATCAGCCAAAGCGGCCCTCCAGGTAGTCTCGGGTGCGCTGGTCCTTGGCGCCGCGGAACAGGGCCTCGGTCCGGTCCACCTCGACGCACTCGCCGGCGAGGAAGAAGGCCGTGCGATCCGCGAGCCGCCGGGCCTGCTGCACGAGGTTGGTGACCAGCACGATGGTCATCTCGTCGCGCAGCCCCTTGAGCACCTCCTCGATCCGCATCGTCGTCACCGGGTCCACGGCGATCGAGAACTCGTCGAGGAGCAGCAGCTCAGGGTCCTGGGAGAGCGCGCGCGCGATGGTGAGCCGCTGCTGTTGGCCGCCCGAGAGCAGCGAGCCGAGGCTCTTGAGGCGGTCTTTGACTTCGTCCCACAGCGCCGCGCGGGTGAGGCACCGTTCAACGATCGCGTCGAGCTCGCCCTTCTTCCTGACGCCGCGGAGGCGTGGGGAGAGCGCGACGTTGTCGTAGATCGAGAGCGGCAATCCCACCGGGAGCGGGAACACCACGCCGATCATGCGTCGCAGGGCGTAGAGGTTGCGGATGGTCGAGACGTCGCGGCCCGCGAAGGTGATCCGGCCGTTGACGCGCATCCGATGCTGGAACTCGTCCATGCGGTTCAAGGCCCGCAGGAACGAGGTCTTGCCCGAGTTCGCCGGGCCGATGATGCCGAAGATCTCGTTGCGGCGGACCTCGAAGTTGACGCCGCTGAGCGCGGTCTTGTCGCCATACGAGATCGCCAGGTCCTCGACCTTGAGCAGGGAGTCCTGCGCGGCCGGCGCGGGCACCGCGGACAGCGCTTCGGCTGGGATCACCACTTCTTGCTCCCCCGCAGCTTCATGCGGAAGTAGATCGCCACGGCGTTCATCGACAGCACGACGAGGATCAGGGTCAGGGCGACCGTGAAGGGGATGTGCGCCGGCACGCCCTTGACGTGGGTCGACACCGAGAACAGGTGGTACGACAGGGCCATCGACTTGTCGAACAGCCCGCTCGGGTAGAACTGGCGGAAGAAGACCGCGCCCGTGAACATGATCGGCGCGGTCTCGCCGACGGCCCGGCACACGACGAGGATCAACCCGGTCAGGATGCCCGAGCCCGAGTTGGGCAGCACGATCTTCCAGATGGTCTGCCAGCGCGTCGCGCCCATGTTCCAGCACGCGTCGCGGAACGCCTGCGGGACGGCCTGGAGCGACTCGCGGGTCGAGACGATCACGACCGGCAGCGTCATCACCGCGAGGGTGCACCCCGCCGCGAGCACGGACTTGCCGAACTGCAGGAAGTAGACGAACGCGCCGATGCCGAACAGCGCATGCACGATCGAGGGCACGCCCGCGAGGTTGACGATCGCGATGTTGATCGTGCGGGTCAGCCAGTTGTCGCGTGCATACTCGCTGAGGTAGATCGCGGCCGCGACGCCGAGCGGCAGCGAACACGCCAGCGCCACGCCCGTCATCCAGACGGTCCCGACGAGCGCGGTCGAGATGCCGCCGGCGGCGCCGTTGTCGGTGGGCTTGGTCGTCAGGAACTCCCAGGTCAAGCCGGGGGCACCCTCCCAGACGAGCACGCCGAGGATCGCGGCGGCCGGGATCAGCAGCAGGAGCGTGACGGCCAAGAACCCCAGCTTGAGCAGCTGCTGCACGCTGAGGGCCTTGCGCTCGTTGGCCGACGGCGCGAACACCGAGGCGTGCGCGTCGAGGGCTTCGGGAGACTCGATGCTCGTCACTTGGCGGCCTTCCTTCCGCGCACGATGCGGTCTGCGATCAGGTTGACCGAGAAGGTGATCAGGAACAGCAGCAGGCCGAGCACGAACAGGACCTGGTAGTGGTCGCTGCCGACCGCCGCTTCGCCGAGCTCGGCGGCGATCGTCGCCGTGAGGGTCGCCGCCGAGTCGAACACGCCCTCCGGCGCCATGAGCCGGTGTCCGGAGGCCATGAGGACGGCGATGGTCTCGCCGAACGCGCGGCCCACGCCGAGCAGCACGGCGGCCGACAGGCCGGGGCGGGCGTGCGGGAGCACGACCTTCCAGATGACCTGCCACCGGGTCGCGCCCAGCGACTCGGCCGCTTCCCGGTAGCTCTCGGGGACCGCCTTGAGCGCGTCTTCGGCGATGGTCGCGATGATGGGCGCCGCCATCAGGCCCAGGATGACGCCGGCGTTGAGCACGTTCAGGCCGATCTGGACGTCGAACGTCGACTTGATCAGCGGCGCCATGACGTAGAGGCCGATGACGCCCCAGACGACGGACGGGATCGCGGCCAGGACCTCGATGCCGATCTTGAGCCACTCGCGCTGCCGGCCGCGGGCGAACTCCCCGACGTAGACCGCCGCCGCGAACGCCAGCGGCACGCCGATGATCATGGCGACCGCCGTGATCCAGAGCGTCCCCATGATCAGCGGGAACGCGCCGTAGACCGGCGGATCGACGGTGGGCTCCCAGCGGCTGCCGAACAGCAGCGAGCCGAGCTCCATGCGGTTGAGCATGAAGTCGAGACCCTCGGTCGTGATGAACAGGAAGATCGCGCCGATGAAGAGGATCGCCGAGACGCCGCCGATCAGCACCAGCAGGCGCGCGGCGAGGTCGAGGCACCACGCGCGGTCTCGCCGGTCGAGCGCGTCAGCCCAGGCCTCGCGGCCGGACGTCGCGAGCTCGGGGCGGGGCGCCGGCGTCACCGTGGACTTGGTCTTCATGCGGGGTGCGGGCACGGTCAGCTGGCTTGTTCGCCGCGGAGCCGGTCCATCAGCTCCCGGATCTGCGGGGTCAGCTGGCGGTAGACCAGCTCCGGGCTGTTGTCGATGTCGATCTCCCAGGTCAGCGCCGTCGTGTGGAAGGGCAGGCGAGGGAGCTTCTCGAACGTCGCCTTGGTCAGGCAGACCACGAGGTCGAAGTCGTCGAACTGCTCGGCGCGGGTCTTGAGGTCGGTCGGCCACGCCTTGCTGAGGTCGAGGCCGACGGTGCCCGCGAAGCGCGCGTAGTCCGGCGAGATCTGCTCCTTCGGAGACCAGCCTGCGCTCTCGTACTTGCCGCTGTTCGGGAACGCCTTGGTCGTGAAGTGCTCGGCCAGCTGGCTCGCGCCGTCGTTGCCCTCGTCGAGGAACAGGATCTGGAACTTCTTCTCGCCCTTCGACTCGCCGGTGACCACGAAGATCGTCTCTTCGCAGACGTTCTTGGCCTGGTGGATGACGCGCTCAAGCCGGTTGAGCGTGGCCAGGAGGCTGAACAGGTCCTTGATCGGGCGGCTGTTCTTGTCGCCCTCCTTGGCGAGGTCGTCGAAGACGCGGTCGAAGTAGGGCGCGAAGTTGCGCGCGGACTTGAGGACGCTCTTGGCCTGCTGCACGTCGCGGCTGCTGTAGCTCTGCAGCGCGTCCGACAGCATGCTCCTGGCCTGCTCGCTCATCGTCTGGATGTCGCGCGCGACCGTCTTCGGCGGCGTCGCGGAGAGCTGGGCGGCCGTTCGAGAGATCGTGGCGGCGTAGTCGCCGATCCGCTCGAGCGCGATGTTGAGGCGGAGCACCGACGACACGTATCTCAGGTGTCCGGCGCTAGGCAGGTGCCGCGCGACGAACGCGTGGCACAGACGGTCGATCTCCCGCGTCTTCCGGTTGATGACGAAGTCGCCGAGCACGGTCTCGGCCGAGAGCTGTCGGTCGAGCGCGAGGACCGAGCTGGCGGCGTTGTCGATGATCGACACGAGCTCGCCGCCGACCTCCTCGACCATGGTGCCGATCCAGTCCAGGTCGCGCTGGAGCCGCTCTTCGTAGTGGGTGGACAAGATAGACGGTGCAGGCGTTCGGGAGGATCTAACGGCGTGGCCGGCTCGGAAGCCAGCGCGGAGCGGGCAGGCTGCCTTCGCCGCCGGGGAAGTCCGGGCCGGCGTAAACGCCGGAGCAGGTGGCTCCGGCGCTCGGCTGCCTGCGCGCTACTGCGGCAGCGGGACGTAGCCCTTCTGGTCCAGGACCGCCTGGCCTTCGGCGCTCTTGATCCAGGCGATGTAGGCGCCGACCTCGCCGGTCGGCTCGCCGTTCGTGTACATGAACAGCGGCCGCGCGATCGGGTAGGTCCCCTTCTGGACCGTGTCGACCGTCGGCGAGATGGCGTCCGTCTGGCCGGCCGGGGTGATCGGCACGATCCGGACGTCGTCGGTCTTGTAGGCGAGGCCGCTGTAGCCGATCGCGCTCTTCGAGCTGGCGCAGAACTCGACGACGTCCTTGCTGCCGTTGAGGTTGTTGCAGCGCTGCTTGAAGCGGCCCTTCTTGCCCAGCACCTTCTCGCGGAAGCACTCGTAGGTGCCGCTGTTGTTCTGGCGGCTGCCGAGCTGGATCACGTTCTTGGCGTCGTCGCCCATGTCCATGCCCAGGTCCTTCCAGGACTCGATCTTGCCGCCCTCGCCGAAGATGGCCTTCAGCTGGTCCATGGTCAGGGACTGGATCGGGTTGTCCTTGTGCACGAACACCGCGATGCCGTCGTAGCCGACGGTGTGTTGGACCGGGTCGACCCCTTGCTTCTTCGCGAGGTCGATCTCCTTTTGCTTCAGCGGCCGGCTACAGTTGGCGATCTGGCAGGTGTTGGCGATCAGGTTGGCGACGCCGACGCCCGAACCGCCGCCGGCGACCGAGATCGGGACCTCGGGCTTCATGGCGCCGTACTTCTCGGCGAGCGCGCCCGCGACCTCCAGCAGCGTGTCCGAGCCGACGTTCTCGATCTCGGTGGCCGCGTGGCTCTGACCGCAGGAAGGCAGGAAAGCGCTGGTCGTGATCAGCGCGCAGGCGAACAGGTTCTTCATCCGTGTCATCTGTTGGGTGATTCGGCGGCGAAATCCGCCACGCAGACAACACCGCGGCTGTGTGAAGGGCACGC
>JBMHDP010000252.1:0-4359 GCA_049889335.1 Planctomycetota bacterium | reverse complement strand
GCCCGCCGCGGCCGGCGACGAAGCGCTCGTTGCCCGTGAGCAGCGCCCGCAGCGCGTCGTTGGGCGAGGACTGGGCGGGCGACCCTGCGACGGCCAGGGCGATGGACAGCGCCGCGAGCAGGGCGCGTCCCGGAGCGGTGGTCGCAGGCGCAGGGTCGAAGCTCGGATCCGTCGGCACGCACCCCTCATCGGCGGCGTGCGGCCCGGCCTGTCGGCCGCGCGGGTCACGTCCCTGCCACCGGTCGGCCTGGGCCCGCTCCCGCGGTGACTTCGTTGCGCCCGGGGCCGCCCGGCCCGTTGACGGCCGGACGCCGGTCGCTACCCTGTTTGGCCACCAATCCGGCCGAGTCGGCCGGGACGAGCGCTGGGCGCGGCAGAGCGGGTCACGTCGATCCGGTCGCCGCGAGGCTGAAACCTGACCTCCACAACAATCTCCCCAACCATGTCTGACAAGAAGGAGTCTCCCGAGATCAAGCGGATCCGCAACCTCCGCAACTTCGGGGTCATCGCCCACATCGACGCTGGCAAGACGACCTTCAGTGAGCGCGTCCTGTACATCACCGGCAAGAGCCACAAGATCGGTGAGGTGCACGACGGCGGCGCGACCATGGACTACATGCAGGAGGAGCGCGACCGCGGCATCACGATCACGTCTGCCGCGACGTCGTGTGTCTGGGACGGCTACCAGATGAGCCTGATCGACACCCCCGGACACGTGGACTTCACGGTCGAGGTGGAGCGCTCCCTGCGCGTGCTGGACGGCGCCGTCGGCGTCTTCTGCGCGGTCGCCGGCGTGCAGCCGCAGTCCGAGACCGTCTGGCGCCAGGCCAACCGCTACAACGTCCCGCGCATCGCGTTCGTCAACAAGATGGACCGCACGGGCGCCGACTTCTACAAGGCCGTCGAGTCGATGCGCACCCGCCTGCACGCCAACGCCGTCCCGATGGTGATGCCGATCGGCAAGGAGAAGGACTTCGTCGGGCTGGTCGACCTGATCAAGATGAAGGCCTACATCTGGGCCGACAACGACGCGCGGGAGATGACCGAGAGCGACATCCCGGCGGACCTCGTCGAGGACGCGCAGATGCGCCGCGAGGAGATGGTCGAGGCGATCAGTGAGTGCCACGACGACGTGCTCGAAAAGTTCATCGAGGGCGAGGAGATCTCCAACGACGAGCTGGTGATGGCGGCGCGCAAGGGCACGCTCGACCTCAAGATCACCCCGGTCTACTGCGGCTCGGCCTTCAAGGACAAGGGCGTGCAGACGGTGCTCGACGCGATCGTCGCCTACCTGCCGAGCCCGCTCGAGGTCCCGCCGATCGAGGGCACCGACCCCGAGTCGGGCGACGCCGTCGTGCGCGAGCTGACCAGCGACCAGCCGTTCGCCGGCCTCGTGTTCAAGACCATCAGCGACCCGAACGGGGACCTGACGTTCATGCGCCTCTACACCGGCGAGATGAAGCAGGGCGAGAAGTACTACAACGGCCGGACCCGTCGCTTCGAGCGGATCGGGCGCCTGATGCGCATGCACGCGATCCAGCGCGAGCCGCTCGAGGTCGCCAAGGCCGGCGACATCGTCGCCGTGGTCGGCGTCAAGGAGGCCATCACCGGCGACACGCTCTCGACCAAGGACGACCCCGTCGTCTACGAGGCAATGACGTTCCCCGACACGGTCATCAGCATGGCGATCGAGCCGCAGTCGGCGGGCGACCGCGACAAGCTCTCGGCCGTCATCGGCAAGCTCGTGCGCGAGGACCCGACGTTCAAGGCGGTGTCCGATGAGCAGACCGGCGAGATGGTCATCTCCGGTATGGGTGAGCTGCACCTCGAGGTGAAGTGCAACCAGATCAAGAACGACCACAAGATCGGCATCAACGTCGGCAAGCCGAAGGTCGCCTACAAGATGACGCTCAAGGGCCCCAAGCAGGTCGAGGCGCGTCACATCAAGCAGTCGGGCGGCTCCGGCCAGTTCGCCGTCGCGCGGCTCAACTTCTCGGTCAAGGACGAGGTCGAGTTCGTCGAGTACGAGGACAACGTCAAGGGCGGCTCGGTCCCGCGCGAGTACATCCCGGCGATCGGCAACGGCATCGAGCAGGCCGTCAAGGGCGGCGGCCGCCTCGGCTTCCCGTTCTGCAAGATCCACGCAGAGCTCTACGACGGCCAGTCGCACGACGTCGACTCGAGCGTGATGGCGTTCGAGGCCGCCGGCGTGCTGGCGTTCCGGATGGCGACCGAGGGCAACTCGCTGCTGCTCGAGCCGATCATGAAGATCGAGATCGAGTGCCCCGAGGAGAAGACCGGTGACGTCATCGGCGACCTCTCGTCCCGGCGCGGCGTCGTCGACGAGATGCTCGCCCGGCCGGGCGGCGTGTCCTCGGTGACGGGCAAGGTCCCGCTCAGCGAGATGTTCCAGTACTCGACGATGCTGCGCTCGATCACGCAGGGGCGCGGCACCTACTCGATGGAGCCGTCCACCTACGAAGCGGTCCCGCCGAACATCGCCGACAAGGTGCTGGAAGAGTACAGCGCCGACAGCAAGTAGGCCCGGCCTGCGCAGGCCGGCAGCAGCGCAGGCCGGCTGCCACGAAGCCCGGCAAGGCCGCTGCGGCGGCCTAGGAGAGCAGCTTGACGCCCTCGTGCGCGAGGGCGAGCAGCACACACGGCTCGCCGCCCGGTTCCCCCGTGGCGCGCGGGCCGTGCTCCGTTCCCGGGGCGTAGCGCACCAGCTGACCTGCCCCGTAGGCGCCGAGCTCGTCCTCGTAGCCGCCCTGCAGGACCAGCACCTCCTCGTCGCTGCGGTGCTTGTGACGCGGATAGCCGCAGCCGGGCGCCATCCGGATCAGCGCCAGCACGCGCCGCGTCGCTCGGTCCGAGGTGTAGAAGTGCACGGCGATCCCGTCATAGCTGGTCTCCTGCCACGGGATCGAGTCGAGGTCCATGAGCGCCGAGGCTATCCTGTCGCGCAACGATGCCCAATCCTCGCGAGTCCTGGTCCATCTCGGTCGAGAAGGACTACCTGAAGTTCAGCGCTGCGCACTTCCTGATCTTCCCCGACGGCACGGCCGAGCGGCTCCACGGCCACAACTACAAGGTCTACGTCGACCTCCACACCGAGCTGGACCAGCACGGGCTCGTCGTCAACTTCAAGGAGATCAAGCCGCTCGTTCGCGAGCTCTGCGACGAGCTCGACGAGCACCTGCTGATCCCCGGGCGGCACCCGGTGCTGACCGCAGAGGTCCGCGGTGAGCACTACGACATCCGCTATCGAGAGCGCTCCTACCTCGTGCCGCGAGGAGAGGTGATCGTGCTGCCGATCGGGAACACGTCCGCCGAGAACCTCGCGGCGTGGTTCGGGCGCACGCTGCGGGAGCGGATGAGAGAGCCGTGGCCCGATCTCGTGGTCCAGCTGCTCTCGGTGGGCGTCGAGGAGACGCCCGGTCAGCGCGGCGTCTGGACGCTCCGCGAGGGCGTCGAAGCCTAGCCTGCGGCCTCGGCCGTCCGATCGCGCCAGCTGGCGACGACGCTTGGGCCGACGGATCGGCCGTCTACGCGTGAGCGAGCAGGCGTCGGTCGCCTACGACTCCGCGGCGCTGGCCTCGCGCGGCTGCGCGACCGGATACCCGTGCAGCCAGCGCGCGGGGCCGACGCCACAGTTTCGGATCGTGTGGCGCACGCCTGCAGGGATCCGCAGCTCGTCGCCGGCCTCCAGCCGGACGACCTGGTCCGCGAGCTCGATCTGGGCGACGCCGTCCACCAACAGCACGAGCTCGTCGACGTCGTGCTCGAAGTCCTTGCGGACCTGCTCGGGAGGGTCGATCCACAGCGCGCACGAGAAGCCTCGCTCGCGCCATGCGGCCTCGACGGCCTCTCGGTCGGTAGGAATGCGTCTGGGGGCCACGGTGGTGCTGGCCTTGGTGGATGGTCGCAACATGACGCCTCCCGGTCGTCGGCTGCTCTCAGGGGTGGTGCCGGACGCCGCCCGCGTCCGAAGCGTGCAGTATACCGACAAATGCGGAGGTGTGGGGGCTCGGCCCGCGCGAACCCGGCCCCGCGACGTCCCAAATCCGTCTGCTGACGCTGCGGGCCGCTGCGCCCCAACCCCTTTTCCGTCTGCTGTTTGCCTCAGCTGCTGCCTCGCTCGGGGCGCCGCGGCGCGCGCCAGAGCCGGTCTGCGGCCGGGCGCATCGTCCTCCGCAGGCGCGCGCGCGCATCGCTGCCTGAGAGAGGGGAGGGCGGGGGGGTCGCCGTACAGACGTGGGGGGGGGGGGCGCCCCCCCCCCCCCCCGGGGGGGGGGGGGGGTTGGGGCCGCCCGAAAAAACCCCACACCCCCCCCGCCCCCCCCCCCCCCCGCCCCCCCC
>JBMHDP010000251.1:0-6085 GCA_049889335.1 Planctomycetota bacterium | reverse complement strand
ATCCCCCTGCGAATCGGGCCGGGCCGGCGCGGCCGGGGGGGCGGGGCCGGGCTCGGGGGCGCAGCCGCGCTGGCGTGGGGGGCGGCGCCGGGGCGGGGGGGCGCCGCTCCAGGGTCCAGTGACCGTGCGCTGGATGCTGCGCAGCGGCTTCGACTACCAGCAGGCCAAGGAGCGCTACCAGCCCTTCGACGCCCTGGTCGACCGCGACCCGCAGACGCGGTCCGAGCTCTCGGCGATGGCCACGGAGGCGGCGCGCCTCGACGTGGAGATGGTCGTGGTCGTCAACAACAAAGCTGAGGGCAGCTCGCCCTTGAGCGTGCTCGAGCTCGCCCGGCAGATCGTTCAGGAGTCGACCGCGCCGAACGCGCGCTCGACCTCGGGGTCGAACACCACGACGTCCGACAGCTCGCGGTAGCGCTCGTCCAGGTCCATCCCGAAACCGATCACGAACTCGTCGGGGATCTCGAAGCCGACGTGCTCGACCTCGACGTCGACGACCCGGCGCGACGGCTTGCTCAACAGCGTGACGACGCGCACGCGGCGAGCGCCGAGCTCGCGGAGCACCCGGCGCAGCGCTTCGATCGTCCGGCCGGTGTCGACGATGTCCTCCAGCACGACGACGTCCCGGCCCGCGACGGCGGCCGCGTCGAGCCCCCCGAGCAGGTCGACCCGCACGTCTCCGACGCTCTCGGTGCCCTGGTAGGACTTGGCGCGCACCTCGTGGACCACCTGGCCCGGGAACCCGCGCTGGATCAGTCGCGCGAAGGGACGCGCGCCCTCGACGACCTGCACGAGGCACGGCGGCGTGTCCCCGAGCGCGCGCCGGAGGTCCCGGACGAGCTCGTCCGCGCGGCGGCAGATGTCCTGGTTGGAGAACAGCCGGCGGAAGGGCGGCGCGGCCGCCGAGCTGAGGGGAGCGTCGTTCACGGAGCTAGAAGGAGACGAAGACGGACGGCGACGAGACGCCGCGCACGACCAGCGGCGGCCCGAGCACGACGTGCGCGGCCGTGACCGGGGTCCCTGCGATCGGATTGGGGGACGGCAGCGGCAGCGTGACCGAACGGTAGCCGCCCGGCGGCATCAGGGCCAACGCGCCGGCGAACCCGAACGTCGACTGGAACAGGGAGTCGTTGTTGAGCGGGATCGTGGCCCCGCCGAACGGGATCCCGGGCGACGAGCCGTAGGCGAGCGCGAGCACGCTGAGCCGCAGCGACTCGTCCAGCGCGGTCGCGTGCAGCGTGATCCGGTCCGGCCGCACCGTGACGCCGACCTGCACCCCGTGGTCGGTGGCGTCGGCGACGTTGACCGCGCCCGGGCTACCCAGGTCTCCCTGACCGAAGCCGGTCGCCGCGTCGACGTAGTTCCAGGCGCCGCCGCCGCCGTGCGGCGCCAGCAGGTCCACGCGCTCGGCGGCGACGCCGGCCCCGCCCGGGAAGCCCGCCGCGTAGCTGAGGCTGTCGACCGCGACGCCCGCGCGCGCCAGCGTCACGGTGTCAGACACGTCACCCAGCGAGATCGAGCCGAACGGCAGCGCGACGCCCAGCGGCTGGCCGCCGTTCCGCGCCGGGGCGCCGTCGACCTGGAAGACCATCCTGCGGCCCGGCACCAGCTGGTAGTTGCTGGCCAGCGTGACCGTGCCGCCGCCGTCGCTGAGCTGGAGGCCTCGGAGCGCTGCGGGGACCGCGCCGACGTTGACGACCTCGATGTACTCGCCGTTGCTGTCGGGCACGACCGCGGGGTCGCGCTGCAGCTCGCTGATGCGCAGGTCCCCTGCCTGGAGCGGCGGCGGCGTGACCTCGTCGCAGTAGAAGTCCAGGAAGTCGCCGCTCGCGGCCGTCGCGCGGTAGCGGGCGCCGTCCGTGTCGATGCGGATGTCGCCCGCCACGCCGAAGCCGACGACGTTCGCGCTGCCCTTGGTGGTCGAGATCAGCGCGCGGGCCGCGAGCGCCTGGTTGAGGCGGTTGACCACCGTCGTCGTCGGGTGGCCGTACGGGTTGCCGTCGCCGCAGCTGATCACCGCCAGCTCCGGGGCGAGCGCGGCGACCGCCGTCGCGTTCGAGGAGGTGTTGGAGCCGTGATGATTGAGCATGTAGACGTCGACGTCGCCGCAGGCGAGCGCCGCCGGCACCTCGACGTTGGCGGTGCTGTTGCCGCCGCCGGTGAGGTCCCCGCCCAACCACATCGAGAAGTCGCCGTAGTCGATCCGCACGGCCACCGAGCGCGCGTTCTCTTCCTGGGCCTGCGCCGGGTTGACGAAGCCGCCGCCCGCGATCACGCCGTTCGCGGCGACGCAGGTCATCGTGGCGCCGCCGCCCAGCTGGTAGACCGCGCCGACGGCCACGGTCTGCCGCCGCGCGCCCGCCGCCGCGACGTAGCTGTTGAAGCTGATCGTGGTCGGCGTGCTCACGCTGCCGCGGTCCAAGGCGACCTGGAAGGGCAGGGCGTTGAGCACGGTGTCGAGGCCGCCGAGGTGGTCGGCGTGGAAGTGCGAACACACCGTGTAGCCGTAGCCGGTCGGCTGCAGCGACTGGATCAACGGCACGATCGTCGCGGCCCCCTGGCCGTTCTTGCCGGCGTCGTAGCAGTGCACGACGCCGTCGGGGGCCCGGATCACCACGCCGTCTCCCTGCCCCACGTCGGCGACGATGATCGTGAGCCCGGACGGCGGGTCCGCTTCGCTGCCTTGCGGCAGCGCCCCGAGCAGGGTCAGGGCGACAAGGGAGACGAGCATGCGCCGAGGATACCGGATTTGACCCGCCGCGCGCGCGCGCTCCGCCCCCAGGCGGCTGGTGGACGCCTGGGGCCGCGGTATCCTCGCTGCCATGGTCGACCTCTTGGCGCACCGCTACGGCACGAACATCCGGCTGCTCGACGACCCGTTCCTGGCGACCCTGCTGGCCCGCGTCGGCGACCCGAAGGTTGGCACGGCGGCGCTGCCCGGCCTCGTCCGCACGGCCTACCAGCGCCTGCTCCACGAGGTCCTCGCGTCCGAGTTCCCCCGGACCCGCCAACGCGTCGCCACCCGCATGACCGCGCAGGAGCCGCGCGCGTTCGTCGAGGGCCCGATGCTCTGCCGCGACACGAAGCTGGTGATCTGCTCGGTGATCCGGGCGGGCATGCTGCCGGCCCAGGCCTGCTACGAGGCCGCGGTCGAGGCCCTCCCACCCGAGAACGTGCGCCTCGACACCCTCAACATGTCGAGGGAGACCGGCCCTGACGGGCGCGTCGTCGGGGTCCGCCTCGACGGCAGCAAGCTCGGCGGCCCGGTGGACGACGCCGTGGTCCTGCTCCCGGACCCCATGGGCGCGACCGGCGGCACCGTGTGCCGCGCGGTCGAGGTCTACTCGGAGCTCACGGGCGGCCCCCCGCGCGCGATCTGCGCGCTCCACCTGATGGTGACCCCCGAGGCGGTGCAGCGGGTCCAGCGGCTCCACCCCTCGGTCCGCCTCTACGCCGGCCGCCTGGACCGCGGGCTCTCGACGGCCCGGGCGTTGGAGGCGCCGCCCGGCACCTTTCCGGACGAAGAGCGCGGGCTCAACGACGTGCAGTACATCGTGCCCGGGGCCGGCGGCATGGGCGAGTTGCTGACGAACAGCTGGGTCTGAGCTTGCGCCGGTGTCCGTCGGACCGTTATCCCATCGGGAGATGACCACGATCGTCCACGTGCAAGGCCGCGAAGTCCTCGACTCGCGCGGCAATCCCACCGTCGAAGTCGAAGTGCACCTGGAGTCGGGCGCGTCCGGCCGCGCGATGGTCCCCTCCGGGGCCAGCACGGGCGCCCACGAGGCCGTCGAGCTGCGGGACGGGGACGAGGCGCGCTACGGCGGCAAGGGCGTGCTCAAGGCCGTCGAGCACGTCAACGCCGACATCGCCGAAGCGCTCGTCGGCATGCCGGCCGACGAGCAGTACTTGTGCGACGCGACGCTCGCCGAGGTCGACGGCACGGACAACAAGGGCAAGCTGGGCGCCAACGCCATCCTCGGCGCGTCGCTCGCCTGCGCCAAGGCCGCCTCGCAGGAGCTCGGCGTGCCGCTGTTCCGCTACATCGGCGGGGCGCAGGCGCGCCGCCTGCCGGTGCCGATGATGAACATCCTCAACGGCGGCGCGCACGCCGACAACAACGTGGACTTCCAGGAGTTCATGGTCATGCCGGTCGGCGCCGAGACGTTCTCCGAGGGGCTGCGCATGGGCACCGAGGTGTTCCACGCCCTCAAGGCGGAGCTGAAGGCGCGCAAGCTGATGACCGCCGTCGGCGACGAAGGCGGCTTCGCCCCGAACCTCGACAGCAACAGCGCCGCGTTCGAGATCATCGTCGAGGCGATCCAGAAGGCCGGCTACAAGCCCGGCGACGACGTGATGCTCGCGCTCGACGCGGCGTCGACCGAGATCCACGCCGACGGCAAGTACACGTTCGCCGGGGAAGGCACGACCTGCGACCGCCAGGGCATGGTCGAGCTGTACCGCAAGTGGTGCGCCGACTTCCCGATCTTCTCCATCGAAGACGGGATGGACGAGGACGACTGGGACGGCTGGAGGGCGCTCACCGAGGAGATCGGCAAGGACGTCCAGCTGGTCGGCGACGACCTGTTCGTGACCAACACCGAGCGCCTCGCGCGCGGGATCAACGAGGGCTGCGCCAACTCGATCCTGATCAAGGTGAACCAGATCGGCACGCTCACCGAGACCCTCGAGGCGATCAACCTCGCCCACGAGAACGGCTTCACGTCGGTGATGTCCCACCGCTCGGGGGAGACCGAGGACAGCATCATCGCGGACCTCGCCGTCGCCTGCGGCACCGGCCAGATCAAGACCGGCGCGCCGTGCCGCAGCGACCGCGTCGCCAAGTACAACCAGCTGCTCCGGATCGAGGAGCTGCTCGGCGAAGCGGCGATCTACGGGCTCTGAGCTGCCCCCTGCGACCCCGCCGCCCTCCCGTCGACCCGAGCCCTCCGCACGCCGCCGCCATGAACCGCGCCTCCTTCCTGTCCGACGACTGCCCGCCGATGGGCATCTACGAGACCCTCTACGCCTTCAAGGACAGCTTCGGCCAGTTCATGGGCACGCCGGGCACGCACCCCTGGTCGCAGGGCTTCCCGCTGACGACGCCGCTCCCCGGCGGGCCGGAGCTGCCCGCGAGCGTCGACGTCAGCTGGGAGGACCGGTTCTACCCCAAGGCCTGGGGGCACCCGGCGCTGCGTCAGGCGATCGCGGACCACTACAACAACTTCTACGGCTCGAGCATCACGCCGGAGAACGTGATGGTGTTCGCCGGCGGGCGACCCGGCATCTACACGGTGCTGGCCTTCCTGAAGAAGCACATCGAGGTGCGCATCGGCAACATCGAGTGGCCGGCCTACCTCGACATCATGACGCAGACCGAGACCAGCTGGCGCGTGGTCCCGTTCACTCCGGAGAACGGGTTCCACCCGCCCAACTCGGCCTACTTCGACCGGACCGGCCTCAACGCCAAGACGCACCTGATGCCGATCATCTCCAACCCCGGCAACCCGACCGGCCACACGCGCTACGGCGCCGAGCTGGAGGAGCTGATGGAGATGGCCGAGCAGCCGGGCAACGGCATCCTGCTGGACGAGGCCTACGAGATGTTCCACGAGTCCAAGGGCGTCAGCGGCATCCGCTACGTCAAGGACCTGGAAAACAGCAACGTGTTCCTCGCGGGCGCCTGCACCAAGGGCCTGCAGTGCCCCGGGATCCGGATCGGCTGGGTCGTCGCCAGCAAGCGCAACATCGAGACCATGTCGAACTTCTCGAGCTTCGGCATGGGCGGCGTCAGCCACCCGTCCCAGCTCTACGCAGCGGCCCTGCTCGAGCCGGGCCGCGTCGAGCAGGCGCGCACGGCGGTCGCCGGCCACTACGGGATGCAGCGCGAGCGCTACGGGGCCGCCTTCGCAGAGATGGGGCTCACCGTGCACACCGGCGACGGCGGCTTCTACCACTGGCTCGAGCTGCCCGAGGGCCTCAACGCCGACGAGCTGAACCGGCGGCTGTTCCGGCACGGCGCGGCGATCCTGAAGGGCTTCGACTGCGACATGGCGCGGCCGCACAAGAAGGATCCGGCCTACCG
>JBMHDP010000250.1:0-4010 GCA_049889335.1 Planctomycetota bacterium | reverse complement strand
GTGTTCCCGATGCTCGACGTGAAGCCCGACTACGTGCTCGACTCGCGGGTGCTCGCCGACGTCCTGGCCGACGCCGCGCAGGTGAAGTCGTACCTGCCCGACGCCGGCGCCGAGAAGGCGGACGCGGCGATCGCGCGCGGGCGCAACCCGATCCAGTTCGGCACCCTCTCCGACGGCGACGCGGCCGGCATCATCTCTGAGATCTTCGGGGGGGCGGGCGCCGACACCGTCCGCGGCGCCCTCGGCGCGGCCGACGGCATCCCGGACAAGCACAAGGAGAAGATCCTGCGCGGCCTGCGCGACCACATTCCCGACCTCGCGGCCAACATGCAGTCTGCGCCGTCGCCGGCGGCCGACCTCAAGTCGCGCGACCAGCCGGGCGTCGTGCTCTCCGACCTGTCGGGCCCCCACCCGGTGTGCGAGATCGGCCCGTTCCGCGGCGCGCGGTACTCCGTCTCCTTCCTCGACGCGGCTCGCGATTACGCAGCCGTGTACTTCCTCAAGAACAAGAAGCCCGCCAGCGTCATCGCGGCGCTCAAGAAGTTCCTCGCCGAGTGCCGGGCGCTCGACCCCACCTACCGCATCCGCGTCCTACGCACCGACCGCGGCTCGGAGTACCTCAACTCGGAGATGGACGGCTTCGCCGGCGCGGAGGGCTTCGTGCAGTCCCCCGGCGCGGCGTACCACCCGGACCACACGCGCTCCGAGTCGCTCTGGCGCACGATCAACCGGTTCGTGCGCAGCGGCACGCGGGGCGACGCGCGCGCGACGCCGCTCTGGCCCTACTTCGCCAAGCAGGCCATTGAGCTGCGCAACCTGTACGACCGGGGCGGCGGCGTCTCTGCGGTCGAGCGCATGTCGGGCGTCAAGCCCTCGCTCAAGGCCGTCCGGCCGATCGGGTGCCGCGCCGTGGTGAAGAAGACGGACGCCGAGATGCGCTCCGAGGTGGGCTCCACCAAGTTCGCTGCGCGCGGGCACGAGGGCGTGTACCTCGGCACCGAGCGCAACGGGCCCGCGTACATGGTGTGGGTGCCCTCCATCGGCAGGGTGAAGTACTTGGCCGACGTCGACTTCGACTGCGCGGCGTTCCCGCTCCGCGGCGACACGCCCACCACCCACGACTCGCCCGCCACCCCCCACTCGCTGGCCGAGATGAAGTTCATCGATGAGATCTGCGCCGGTGGCGAGGCGTACCACTACAACCTCGGCGGCCGCCCCGACGACGACGACGGCGACGAGGGCGGCGGCGGCGAGGGTGGCGGCGACGAGGGCGGCGGTGGCGAGGAGGACGCCGGCGGGGAGGGCGGTGGCGATGAGGGCGATGGTGCCGGGGCGGGCGGGACGACGGCCGCTCCGCGCGCTCGCCCGACTCGCACGCGGCGCGCCCCTGGCGAGTGGTGGAAGGCGGGCCCCAGCGCCCTCACCGCCTCGGCGCTCAGCGCCCAGTGCACCGACCTCGTGGCGAGCACGGGGGCCGTCGACGCGCTTGACGTCTCCGACCTCGCCGGCGCCGACGAGGGCGACGCCATCCTCCTGCAGCTCCCGGGCGGGCACTACACCCTCGCGGTGCGCACCGAGTCGGCCTTCGCGACCAAGGTGGTGAACACCGCCGAGGCGCTGTCGGGGCCGCGCGCGCGCGAGGTGCGCGCCGCCGTCGACTCGGAGATGGGCGGGCACCTCGAGCGGCAGAAGACCTTCACGATGATCCCGATCACCGACAAGCCGGTCGAGGCGCAGCTCATCGACCTCAAGTTGATCATCTCCGAGAAGACGGGCGCGCTCGGCGAGTTCCTCAAGGACAAGGCGCGGCTGGTCGCGCGCGGCGACCAGGAGTGGGGCGGCGACCCGTGGAAGAAGTTCGCGCCGATGCTCCGCTACAGCACCCTCCGCCTCATGTGCGCGCTCGCGGCGATGCTCGGGCGCAAACTCTCCACCTCCGACGCCGTGCAGGCGTACCTCAACGCGATGCTCTCCGAGCCGCGCTACGGTCGGATGCCGAAGGAGCTGCGCGAGTACAACTCCGACGGCGTCGAGCTGATCGCGTTCATCCGCAAGGCTCTCTACGGCTTGCAAGAGAGCGGCCACGCGTGGAACGCCGAGATCCACCAGTACCTGACGGCGCCGCGCGCGGAGGGCGGCATGGGCTTCACGCGCTGCTCCTTCGAGCCGTGCATGTACGTGCGCCGCGAGGGCGACGACTGGGCGCTGCTCGGCCTCGCCTGCGACAACGCCATCCACCTCGAGTCCTCCGACGCGGTGCATGCCGAGGTGCTCGGCGCGCTGCAGGCGCGCTTCGACTGGGTCGACGAGGGGGAGGTGTCCGAGGTGCCGTCCGTCCTCGGCACCAAGATCGTGCAGGACCTCGAGGCCGGCACGGTCACCCTCTCCCAGGAGGGGTACGTCGACTCCCTGGCGGAGGAGTGGGCCGAGCACCTGTCCAAGCGGAAGGTCAGCACTCCCGCGTCGAAGGAGCTGGAGGAGAAGGTGGCGGAGGCGGCGCGCACCAAGGGCGAGCCGCGCTCGCCCGCGCTGGTCAAGCGCTACCAGCGGCTGGTCGGCGCGCTCCTCTTCAAGTCGGTGGTCACCGGGCCGGACATCGCGTGGGCCGTGGCGATGCTCTCGCGCGCGATGGCGTGGCCGACCGAGGCGCTGATGGGCGAGGCCTACCGGTGCCTGTCCTACGTGGTGCAGCACAAGTCGCTGCCCATCAAGTTCTCGCGCGACACCTACTTCTCCGCGCGCACGGGCACGACGGTGTTCCGGCGGGACGCCGATCGGGGCGGGCTCTCGGGCGTGTTCGCCATCGACGACGGCCACTCCGACGCGGACTACGCGGCGGGCCCCTCGGTGTCCGGCTGGGCGTGGCGCGCGGCCGGCGCGGCCTTCCTCTACGGCTCCAAGCGGCAGTCCGAGACGATGCTGTGCTCGGCGTCGTCGGAGCTCGTGGCGGGCTCGGTGGCGGCGACCGACGGCCTGCACGCGCGCGGGCTGAAGGACGAGATGGGCTTCCCTGAGTCGGGCCCGACGCGCCTCTGGATCGACAACAAGGCGACCGTCGCGCTGGCTCACGACCCGACCTCCTTCAGCAAGATCAAGCACGTGGCGCGGCGCCACCACTTCCTGCGCGAGTGCGTCGAGTCCGGCGCGCTGGACGTGGGGCACATCTCGACCGACTTCAACATCGCGGACCTCTTCACGAAGGCGCTCGAGCCGAAGAAGTTCCGCCTGTTCCGCGCTGCGGTGATGAACCTCCCGATCGAGACGCTGCGCGACTGAGGGGCTTCGGTCCTCGGCGATGGGCGGGCGTTGACGGGGGGCAGGGGTGATATCGCGCGGAAGCGCGATCTGGTGCCTTAGTAGGTGCTAGATCGCCAGCGGACCGATGCCTGATCGATGGGGGTGCGCGGGGGTGCGTGGGGAGCACCATCGCCCCCGGCTCGAACCCGGTGTTCCGTGTGTTTTAGCCCCCTAGCGTGTTTGAATTCAAAAAAGCTCGCGAGTGAGTGCAACACACGTCCCGACCGTCAACGTGGTAGCGTGTGCCTGACGATCCTACGGACCAACCCGACCGACAAACCCGACGAAACCCGACGAAACACAACCATGACGACCAACCCCGACCACGAGATCAAGTTCAAACGGCTGAACAACCTGAAGGACCCTGCTGCCAACCGCACCTGGATCACCAACATCATCAACATCTGCCGCTCGCGCAAGGTGCACGAGCTCACGTCGGGCTCCAAGGAGGACCGCGGCGTGCTCGTGCAGCTGCTGCAGGCCCGCGTCTTCCCCGACAAGGACGGCGACATCCCCGACGGTGACGAGGCCGTCCCGTATGGCACCGGCGCTTTCGACCACTGGAGCGACGCGCTCACCGCCGAGATGGAGACGCTGCTCTGGGGCATCTGCTACGCCGCGCTCTCCGACACCATGCGCGAGACCATGTCGGACAAGTTCGACCTCGAGCTCCGCGGCGGCGGCCCGCCGCAGGGCACCGCGCTGCTCCGTCA
>JBMHDP010000249.1:0-6236 GCA_049889335.1 Planctomycetota bacterium | reverse complement strand
TCGCGCTCGGCGAAGCAGGCCGCGGCGACGCCCGAGTCGAGCCCGCCGGAGAGCAGCGCGACGCCGTGCACAGGCGTCAGTTGACCGTCAGCGTCGCCGCCGCCGACCGCGCGTAGTTGACCTCTTGGCGGAACCGCTCGGTCAAGGCAAAGTCGTCGACGGTCGCGCCGCTGCCCGCGAGGAACACCCTCGACTCCGCCGTGACGACCCACTCACCGGCGCCGAGGCCCGGGTTGGCCGAGGCCGAGAGGTCGGGGAGCTGCACCGCGGACTGTCCCCCCGCGCCGTCGCGGTCGGGCACGAGCACCAGCCAGCGCCGACCGGTGGAGTCGAGGATCGCGAGGTCCGTGAGGGCCGCGCCGCCGATCACGGTGGCGGCGTCGAGCACGTCGTCGAAGCTGACGAGCGGCGCGCCGGTGAAGGTCCCGCCGGCGACCGCCGGGACGGCCAGCGGCGGAGGCGCGCCGGGCGCGACGACCTGCGCCGCCGGGACGATCAGGGCGCGCGCGCGCGAGACCCGCCCCGCGCTGTCCTCGGCCTCCGCGACCAGCCACGCGAGCGGCGCATAGCTCGCGAGCCCCGTGAGGATCGGCAGCGAGTAGTTGACGTCGACGTCGTAGGCCGCGCCGGCGCTCGCCGTCGCGACGCCGACGCCGGTGAGCGCCTGACCGGTGAAGCCGAGCAGCGACGTCGCGCATCGGACGCGGGGGCCACCGCCGACGAGGTCGCTCGTGTCCAGCCCCGTCGCGAGGCCGAAGTCGAGCGCGTAGGGCACCGACAGCGACGGGTCGGTCGCGGGGTTCGGGCTGATGACCGGCGGCACCGGGAGCAGCGCGAACGTCACGTTCGTCGCGCCGCCCGGCTCGCTCGGCGCGGGCGGCGCGGTCGGCGCGACGAACGCCGGCCCCAGCACCTGACAGCCGCTGAGCGCGTAGGCGGGCGCCGCCGTCGGCTCGAAGCCCCCGCCGAAGCCGGTCAGGACCTGCGGCCGGTTCGGCAGCACCTCGAACGCAGGGATCGCGCCAGCGGACGCGGCGTCCGTCTGCACGCCCAGGACACCGCCGCCCGCGACCGCGGTGCTGCCGACCAGCGCCGTGACCCCCGCGGCCGGCTCGAAGAACACGTTGCCCGTGACCGTCGCCGTCGCCGCGGTCGAAGGCGTCAGCGGCAAGCTGACCTCGGCGGCCTGCGTGTCCACCAGCGTGACCACGTCGAAGTCCGGGTGCACGATCGTCACCGTGTGCGCGGCCAGCGCGCTGGCGAACTCCGCGAGCCCGTCCTGGTCGGTCGTGCCCAGCAGCTGCCCCGCCGCGGGCGCCGACGGCGTCGCCGGATCCACCAGCACCGTCGCGTCCGGGACCGGCAGCAGCGTCGCCCGGTCGAAGGCGCGCACGCGGAGCGTGCCCGCGAGCGCGCCGGTCACGACGCCGCGCGTGAGGACCTGGCCCGTGGCGGGCGTCGCGACGGCGTTGCCCGACGCGTCGGTGACTCCCAGCGTGAACGACCGGGGCGCGCCGCTGCGCCCGAGCTCGAGCGGCTCCATCAGGAACCGCCCGCCGCCGCTCGAGCCGAACAGCCGCGCGGTCGCGCCCGTGTCGGCGACCAGCGTCGCGTCGCTCAGCTCCTCGCTCGCGACGCCGTAGAGCGCCACGAACTCGCCGTCGGCCAAGACGTCGCCGCCGCTGTTCGGCGGCCCCAGCGACACCAGCGTCGGCGGCGTGACGTCCAGCGCCGGGCGCGCGCTCGCGTCGCTGTGCGCGAAGCCGGAGCGGTCCGCGCCGCGGCGCAGCTGCGCCGCGAACGTCAGGTCGCCCTCGTCGAGGGTCGGCGACGCGGCCGCGCCGAGCACGCCGGCGAAGTCGACCGAGACCTCGGTCGCGCCGGCCGGCACCGTGGCGGTGCGCTCGAAGAAGGCTTCGTCGAAGGTCGCGGCCGTCGCGGCGTCGCCCCCGTAGATGCGCGCGACGACGACGTCGCCCGCTGCGGCGTCGCCGGGCAACGCCACCTCGAGCACGACGTCGGCGATGTTGGCGCTGTTGACCCGGTTGTCGAAGTTGGGCAGGGCGTTGCCGAGCCGCACCTGCGTCGGCCGCGCAGGCGCGACGGTGTCGAAGACGCTGAACGGCCCTGTGCCGTTGAAGGCGAGGTTGCCGCTCTGGCCGAAGGTGATGTCCTGGGTCACCACCAGCTCGTAGCGCTGCGACGACGCGAGCGCCGCGGCGGGGGAGAGCCGGACCACGCGGGGGTCCGGCACGCCGACCAGCGACAGCGGGGTGGAGAGGTCCGCGTCGACCGCCGCGCCGCCAGCCGGCTGGATCGACAGGTTGGCGGCGACCAGCGCGCCCGGGTTGGCCGGCTTGTCGAAGACGACCAGGACGTCGTTCTCCCGCGGGTGCTCGGTGGAGTTGTCGCGCGGGAACACCGCGAGCACAGCGCCGTCCTCGATCGACTCGCCCTGGTTGACCTGGAAGTCCGCCAGCACCGTCTCGCCGCCGCTCACCTGGAACCGCAGGCCGTCGACGTCCCGCGCGTCCTCGAACAGCACGACCTCGTAGATCGGCACGCCCTCGTTGGTCAGCGGCGTCAGCGGCCGGATGACCAGCAGCTTGCCGCCGCCGAGCAGGTCGTACTGCGCCGGGAGCAGCTGGCCGGTGCCCTGGATCCGTACGCCGATGCGGCCGTCGACGCCGTTGGGGCTGGTCGGCAGCAGCGAGGCCTCGTTGACGCTCTCGCTGAACTCGACCACGACCGGCACGGTCGTCGGCCAGCCCGCGCCTTCGGGGTAGACCGCGCGGACCAGCGGGCGGCCGTCGCGCACGTCGCCGCCGACGGGGACGACCTGGATCGCCGACTCCCCGCCCTCGTTGGACGGGTTGTTCGGGTCGACGACCGGGTCGAAGGCGCGACCGACGTTGTCGCATGCCGCCAGGAGCAGCGCGGAGAGGAGCAGCAGTCGGGATCGCAGCATGAGCAGGGGGAGCGCCGCGAGGGACGACGGCAGCTTGGTCATTATTCCCGCGGGGCGCCGTCGCAACCAGACTCGGGACAGCTTCCGCTAAGCCGGGTCAGCGCGCGGCCTGCCGGCGCGGCCAGACCAGGATCAACACGGCGCCGAGGACCATGCCGACCGTCAGGGTCTGGCCCATCGTCATCCCGAGCAGCACCGTCCCGTCGTTGCCGTCCTCGTAGAACTGCGCGTCGGGCTTGCGCACATACTCCAGGCTGAAGCGGGAGACCGCGTAGCCCAGCAGGAAGATGGCGGCGTAGCGACCGGGCGCCAGCGGCCGCGCGCGCGTGAGCAGGTAGGTGACCCACAGCACGAGGCCGACCAGCAGCCCTTCGCACAGCCCCTCGTAGAGCTGCGACGGGTGGCGGAACGGCACGACGTGCTCCAGCACGCCGTCCTTGTTGGCCCGCATCGCCTCGCGGGCAACCTGCCAGTCGAGCCGGGGCTCGATCAGGTCCCAGTTGATCGGACGACCGAGGCTGTCGAACGAACTCAGCCGGTCCTTGACGTCGGCGAACTCCAGCTTGCCGTAGGCGACCTGCACGCACAGCTCCCGGTCCCGCATGGACAGCCCGCCCCGCAGCCCCAGCTCCGCGAGCGCCGCCGGGTCGTAGGGGAACTGCATCGCGCCCCAGGTGTCGGGCTCGGTCCGGCGGCCGTAGAGCTCGCCGTTGATGAAGTTCGCGAACCGCACCGCGAAGATCCCGGGGCAGACCCCGAGCGCCGCGGTGTCGGCCACGCGCGCCCAGCCGAGGTCGAAGCGGCGACAGAACAACCACATCGCGACCACCACGCCCGCGAGGCCGCCGTGGAACGCGAGCCCGCCTTTCCAGACCTGCACGAACTCCAGCGGGTTGAGCAGCGACTGGTCGTAGAACAGCGCGTAGCCGGCGCGGCCGCCCAGCATCACGCCGAACACGCAGTAGAAAATCAGGTCGGGCGCGCGCTCCACGGTCACCGGGAAGAAGCCGCGCGCGGCCAGGCGCACGAACACCGCCTGCGCGCAGAGGAAGCCGACGACGTACATCAGCCCGTACCAGCGGATCGCGATCGGCAGGAACGGGATGTCGAGCAGCACCGGGTCCCAGGCGGGGAATTCCATGGCGGAAACCTAGCCAACCAGCCCCGCCAAGTCGCGTTGTGGCCCCGGTCTCCCGCCGCGTCGCGGCGGTCCGCGCCCGGTTCGGTCAGCCCGCGATGGCGTCCCGGGTGCGAACAGGTATGGTCGCGCGCCGCGATGTCCACGACCCTCCTGAGCGACCTCCTCGGCCCCCACCGGGAGCAGGCCGACGCGCTGCGGACCGAGCTGCGCACGGACCGCGGTCGGCTGCCCGTGGTGTTCCCCGGCCTGCCCCGCCGCTTCGGCAAGGACCCCGTGGGCGGCGGCCGCCGGCGCCTGGGCGACGCCGACGTCGACCTCGACGCGTTCCGGGTCTGCGACCTCGCGGCGGCCTACCTCTGCGCCGCGCTGGAGGTGACCGCCGACGAGGTGGTCGACGTGTTCTCGCACGGCGACATCGAGGAGCGCGCCATGCTGCTCCGCAGCCTCAGCTTCCTGCCGCTCGGCGAGGTCACCGGCCGCCTGCTCGTCGAGGTGCTCCGCACCAACGTCGTCCTCCACCTGGAGGCCGCGATGTGCGACCACGACGTGCTCGCCCGCGCGCTCGCCGCAGGCGCCGTCGACCGGGACACCGGCGACCGCCTGCTGCTCAAGTTCGCGTTCGTCGACATGCCGCTGGCGCGCGCGTTCGGCGCCGAACGCCACGCGAGCGCCGAGCTCTCGACCATGCTCCAGGACCTCGCGACCGAACGGGAAGCCGCCGGTCGCGCGGTCTGGCGCGACACCTGGCGCATGCTCGGCAGAGCGCCCTGCCCGGGCGCGCTGGCGCGCCTGATCGGCGGCCTCGAGCACGGCGACGACGGCGTGCGCCAGGCCGCCGCCGAAGGCCTGCTGCTGCTGCCGGAGCGCGGCGCGGGCGTCGCGCACTTCGCGGCCGAGCGGCTGCCGCGCGAACCCCGACCGGCTGTCCAGGGCCTGCTGCGGCAGCTGTCCGCCTGACCCCACTCCGCCCGCCCCGCGACCGCCCCCTCACCGACGCTGCCACCGACGCGATGCTGATCTTCGAGCCGCACATCCACATGTTCAGTCGGATCACCGACGACTACGAGAAGCTGAGCTTCGCGGGCGTCCGCGCCGTGCTGGAGCCGGCCTTCTGGCTCGGCCAGAATCGCACCTCGGTCGGCACGTTCGTCGACTACTTCGAGACCCTGATCGGCTGGGAGCGGCACAGAGCCCAGCAGTTCGGCATCCACCACTTCTGCACGATGGGCCTCAACCCGCGCGAGGCCAACGACGACCGCGTCAACCAGGACGTGCTCGACATCCTGCCGCGCTACTGCGAGAAGGACTCCTGCGTCGGCATCGGGGAGATCGGCTTGGACGACCAGACGAAGACCGAGGAGAAGTTCATGTCGGCGCAGATCGAGCTGGCGCGACAGCACGACCTGCCGGTGCTCGTGCACACGCCGCACCGCGACAAGAAGAAGGGCTTCGAGCGCTGCATCGACATCGTCAACGAGCAGAACTTCCCGTGGGAGCGGGTGCTGCTCGACCACGGCAACGAGGAGACGATCAAGATCACGCGCGACCTCGGCTGCTACTCGGGCTTCTCCATCTACCCGCACACCAAGATGGACCCCCACCGCATGGTCTCCATCGTGCTGGAGTACGGCGTCGACAACTTCGTCATCAACAGCGCCGCCGACTGGGGCGTGAGCGACCCGATGATGGTGCCGCGCACGGTGGTCAAGCTCGAGCAGGCCGGCGTGCCGCGGGAGAAGATCGAGCAGCTGGTCTGGCAGAACCCGATCACGTTCTTCGGCCAGAGCGGCCGCCTGAACGCGGAGATGCTGGCCCAGCCCGCGTCCGCGAACCTGCGCGAGACCTTCGACGGGAACTCGGTCCTGCGCGGCCAGGACCCGGACAAGATGTGATCGCGGGGACGAACCTGGAGCGCGCAGCGGGGCTCGCTCGTCGGCGCGTCATGAGCTGCGGTCGATGGCGTCCCCTCCTCCTCGGCGCGAGCTTCGGGCTCGGCGCCTGCGCCCCGCTGCCGCCCCCCGGGCCGACGACCGAGGTGCACGTGCGCAACCGGCCGGGCGCGCCCCTGTGGCTGTGCGCGGCTCGGGGGGAGGGGTGGCGGCCGCCTCGGCCGCTCGGCGCCGCCGC
>JBMHDP010000248.1:0-4766 GCA_049889335.1 Planctomycetota bacterium | reverse complement strand
CCGCGGCCCCGCGGGGCGGGGGGGGGGGGGGGGGCGGGGGCGGGGGCCCCCGGCGGGGGCGGCCCCCCCCCCCCCCCACGGCGACGTGCTCCAGGACGGCGCCACCGGTCAGGCGGTCGCGACCGACACCCGCGCGGACTGCGCGGGCGCGGTGTTCGTCGCGCTGCGCGGCGAAAACCACGACAGCCACGACTACCTGGACCGGGCGGTCGCGGCAGGCTGCGTGGGGCTCGTCGTGGACCGCGACGTGGACGTCGCCCGCCTGCAGCGCGAGGCCGGCCTCCGCGGCGCGCAGGCGCCGTTCGTGGTCCGGGTCGCCGACACCGGGCAGGCGCTGCTCGCGCTCGCCCGCGAACACCGCCGGCGGAGCCGCGCCAAGGTCGTCGGGATCACGGGCTCGTGCGGCAAGACCTCGACCAAGGAGTGGCTCGGGGCGGTGCTCGAGGCCGCCATGCCGACCGTGCGCTCCCCGGGCTCCTTCAACAACCAGATCGGCGTGCCGCTGACGCTGTTCCAGCTGAAGCCGGAGACGCGCGCCGCGGTGGTGGAGATCGGCACGAACGCGCCGGGGGAGATCGCGCAGCTGACCGGCGTCGCGCGGCCGGACGTCGCGATCGTCACCTGCGTCGCGCCCGCCCACCTCGAGGGGCTGGGGTCCCTCGAAGGCGTCGCGCGTGAGAAGTCCTCGCTGCCCCGCGGGCTCACGGCGGACGGCGTCTGCCTGCTCAACGGGGACGACCCCGCGTGCCGCGCGATGGCCGACCAGACCCCCGCCAGGGTCGAGTGGTTCGGGATCGAGCGTCGCGCCGACTGGTTCGCGACCGACGTGCGCACCGAGGGGACCTCGACCAGCTTCCTGCTGCAGGGAGCGCGGCGCGTCACCGTGCCGCGCCTGGGGCGGCACAACGTCTACAACGCGCTCGCGGTCCTCGCGGCCGCGCACCACCTCGGCGCGCCCGAGGACCTCGTCGTCGCGCAGCTCGCCGCGGTGCCCTCGGCGTCGCGTCGGCTCGAGCCCAAGCGCGCCGCCGGCGTGACGATCCTGGACGACACCTACAACATGAACCCGGCGTCCGCGCGCTCGTCGCTGGCGGCCGCGGTCGCGTTCGACGCCGAGCGGCGCGGCCGCTCGATCCTCGTCTTCGGCGGGATGGCCGAGCTCGGCGCGCGGAGCGCGGAGCTGCACAACCGGCTCGGGGAGCAAGTCGCCGCCTGCCGCCGCGACCTGCTCGTGTGCGTTGGCGCCGAGGCGGAGGCGATCGCAGCCGGCGCCATCGCCGCGGGCATGCCGGCCGACGCCGTGGCGTGCGTGGCGGACGCCCAGGCGGCCCACGGGCTGCTGCGCGCGCAGCTGAACGCCGGCGACGTCGTGCTCTGCAAGGCGTCGCGGCGGGTCCGGCTCGACCTCCTCGTCGACCAGCTGGTCGAAGACCTCGGCGCCGACGAGGGCGGGGAGGTCGGTCGGGGATGATCTACTGGCTGGCGCCCTACCTCTTCTCCGAGGACCTCTGCAACCTGCTCGGCTACATCTCGGTGCGGGCGGGCGGCGCGGCGCTGACGGCGTTCGTGCTCGCGGTCTTCCTCGGCCCCCGCGTCATCCGATGGCTGCAGCGGCAGGGCCTGAAGGAGCGCGTCGACGGGACCGGCTCCGAGCGCCTGGAGGAGCTGCACAAGGAGAAGGCGGGCACGCCGACGATGGGCGGCCTGTTCGTGATCGGGTCGATCCTGGTCGCGGCGCTGCTCTGGATGCGCTTCGACGGCGTCAACCGCTTCTCGCTGCCCGGCGTCGCGCTCGTCGCCGGGTTCGCCGGCGTCGGTCTCTGGGACGACTGGACCAAGCTGCGCCAGGGGCGCAGCGGCGTGCAGAAGCGCGGCATCAGCAAGAAGCAGAAGCAAGGCGCGCTCACGGTGATCGCCGCGCTGGTCGCGCTGTGGCTGCTCGGCCCCGCCGGCCTCCAGAGCGACCTCGGCGGCCCGCACCTCTACGTCCCGTTCGTGAAGGACTTCGCCGTCGACCTGTCCGGCCTGGGGGGCGCGCCGTTCCTCCTCCTGGCCCTGCTGGTGCTGACCGGGGCCTCGAACGCGGTCAACCTCACCGACGGGCTGGACGGCCTCGCCGCGGGCTGCATCGCGACGTCCGCGATCGCCTACGCCGCGATCACCTACGCCGTCGGGCGCGTGGACTGGGCCGAGTACCTGCTGGTGCCGCACGTCGGCGGCGCCGGCGAGATGGCCGTGCTGATGGCCGCGCTGCTCGGCGGCGCGCTCGGGTTCCTGTGGTTCAACGCGGCGCCGGCGATGGTCTTCATGGGCGACGTCGGCAGCCTCGGGCTCGGCGGCGCCCTCGCCTACGCCGCGCTGATCAGCCGGACCGAGCTTGTCCTGCTGGTGGTCGGCGGGGTGTTCGTGGTCGAAGCCCTGTCCGTGATCCTGCAGGTCGGCTCGTTCAAGCTGCGCGGCAAGCGCGTGTTCCGGTGCGCGCCGCTGCACCACCACTTCCAGTTCGGCGGCATGCCCGAGACGCGCGTCGTCGCCCGGACGTGGATCGTCTCCGCGCTGCTCGCCATGTGCAGCCTCGTCCTGTTCAAGGTTCGCTGACGCCGATGACCGCCGTTCCTCAAGCCAGGCGCGCGGCGCCGGAGAGCGTCCGCGAGCTCGACTGGCTGATGCTGGTCGTGATGGCGCTGTGCTGCCTCGGGCTGGTGATGGCGGTCTCGGTGCTCGGCGCGCAGTCCGACGCCGGGCCGCTGGTCGTCATGAAGCGGCAGGGCATCAAGCTGCTGTTCGGCCTGGTCGCCTTCGTCGTCTGCGCCGTCACGCCGGTCCGGCTGCTCCGGCGCATGGCGCTGCCGCTGTTCTTCGCGGCGGTCGCGGCGTGCCTGCTGCCGCACGTGCTGGGCGGGGACACCAAGGGGGCGTCGCGGTGGATCCGCCTGGGCGGTCAGCAGTTCCAGCCCGTCGAGCCGGCGCGGTTCCTGATGGTCCTGGCGGTCAGCTGGCTGCTGGCGCGCGCCGGCCGCGGGCTGTCCTCGTTCCGGCGCGGGTTCCTGCCCGCCATGGGCTGCGCGATGCTGCTCGCCGCCGCGCTGGCGACGCAGCCCGACAACGGCAACGCGATGCTCGTCGTAGCGCTCGCCAGCTGCCTCGCGCTGGTGGCCGGCGTGCGGTTCCTGCACTTCGCGCCGCTGGCGGGCGCGGCCCTCGCCCTGGTGGCCTTCGTCGCGACGCAGCACGAGTACGTGCGGCGCCGGATCGAGCAGCTGTTCGACACCTCACCGGACTCCCAGGTGGGCCTGGGCCTCGTCGCGGTCGGGTCGGGCGGGGTCTTCGGCCGCGGCCTCGGACAGGGCTGGATGAAGATGAACTACGTGCCCGAGGCGCACAACGACTTCGTCTTCGCGATCATCGCCGAGGAGTTCGGCTTCCTGGGCACGCTGTTCGTGCTGCTGAGCTACTCGACCTTCGGCTACCTCTGCTACCGGCTCGTGACGCAGGTCCGGGATCCGTTTCTGCGTTACGTCGTCTGCGGCTATGCTCTGATGATCTGCATGCAAGCGGCTGTGAACCTGCTCGTGGTCAGCGGGTGGGCTCCGGCCAAGGGTATCGACCTGCCGTTCGTCTCGACGGGCGGTACGAGTCTCGTTTTTTGTCTGGCGGCGGTCGGGTTGATCGGGAACGCCGTGCGATCGGATCGCACGGGCGCGTTCTCGACGGACGACGAAGTCGCGGTGGTTTCCTGATTCGGATTCCGAACGGTTTGGAGGGTGCGATGGGTCAACTCGAAAAATACGGCCTCTACGTGATGTGTCTCGTGATCTTCCTCATCCTGGGCGTGACGCTCTGGGGTGAGCCGGCCAACGCGACGCGGACCGTCCGTCAGCAGCAGCAGCAGGCGCAGGTGGGCGCGCAGGGGCCGATGGAGGCCTCGTTCCGGCCGCGCTCCGAGCGCCGAGAGATCCACGAGCTGCTGCAGCCCGAGCCGCGGCCCTCGCGGCCCGATGTCGGGCCGATTCCGGCCGACGACGGCCCTGCCCAGCCGGGCTCCGGTCGCGTGACCGTCGAAGCGCCGCCGGTCCAGCCGCAGCCGCCGCAGCCCGCGCCGTCGGCGCCGAAGACCGTCCGGTACACGATCAAGAAGGGCGACAGCCTCAGCCGGATCGCGCAGCGACAGCTGGGCTCGGTCCGGTTCGTCGACGCGATCGTCCAGCTCAACGCAGGCATGACCCGTGACAGCACGATCCGGGTGGGCAAGGTGCTGACCCTGCCGGCGCGCGTCGAGGGCGCGTCCGAGCGCAAGGAGCCGTCGGGCGACAAGACGACCGAGTACTCGGTCTACCGCGTCCGTAAGGGCGACAGCTACCACTCGATCGCCCGCTCGCAGCTGGGTTCGATAGACCGATGGAAGGAGATCCGCAGGCTCAACCCGCGCGTGGTGCCGACGCGGCTCCAGCTGGGGCAAGAGATCAAGCTGCCGATCAAGTAGCCCGTGCCGGACGCACCTCAGACGGACCGCGTCGGCGCGCACAGCGCGCGTCGGATCTGCCTCGTCAGCGGCGGCACCGGCGGGCACCTGATGCCCGCGCTGGTGCTCGGCCGCGCGCTGCTCGAAGCCGGACGGGAGCCGCTGCTCGTCACAGAGGGGCGCGAGGTCGAGCGGGAGCTGGTCCGGCGGGAGCTCCCCGACGTGCGCGCGGTCGAGGTGCCGCGCGCCGGCCGGTCCGCCGCGGCGCTGCCGTGGTGGCTGCTCCGCGCGACGTCGCGCGCGC
>JBMHDP010000247.1:0-10175 GCA_049889335.1 Planctomycetota bacterium | reverse complement strand
CCCACCGTCAAGGCGAGCGCCTGCCAGCGCTGCCGGCGCCGCTGCATCAGCCAGAACGTCAGCACGACCAGCGCCCCGAACAGCCAGGGGACCAGGTCCGACCACTCCCAGCTCGGCAGCAGCGGCGCCGCCGCCGCGCCTGCCTCGCTCGCCTCCCCCGCCACGGCGAGCTCCGCGCCGAGCTCGTGGGTGATCGTCGTGTTCCGCGCCCACGCATCCAGCAGCAAGAGCCCAAAGATGAACGTCAGCGACGAGCCCGTGTGGAACAGCGGGTTCCAACGCCAGATCACGCCGGGCCACAGCAGCAGCGCGAGCGGCAGGTGCACGCCCAGGACGATCGCCGTCATGCGCAGGTCGATTCCGTAGTCCCAGCTGCGGAACTGGAACAGGATCGTCATCGTCCACGCCACGACCAGGCCAGCGCCGATCATCCGCAGGTTGCGCACCCACGTCCGCGGCATCGACGGCGGCAGCGCACCGCGCATCGAGCGCGCGAGCTCATCCGGCTCCCCCATCGCCGCAAGCGCGTCGCTCCACGCCGCGTCCCGGTCCGCGCCGGCCGCAACCGCGTCGCCGACCTGCGCCTCGAGGTCCGCGCGCAGCTCAGCCTGCACCGCGTCGCTCTGCTCGTGCGGCCCTCCGAGCGCCCGCTCCAGAGACGCGAAGAACGCCTGCACCCGCTGCTCGACGTTAGACATGGCCGGCCTCCTTCAGGATCGAGCGCACCGCGTCGTTGAACCGCAGCCACTGCGCGGCGCGCTTGCCGTGCTCCTTGCGGCCGTCGGCGGTGACGCGGTAGACCTTGCGCCGCTTGCCCTCCGGCGGGTCCTCCCAGGTCGCCTCGATCCAGCCCTCGCGCTCCATCCGGTAGAGCA
The DNA here is from genome assembly GCA_049889335.1 of Planctomycetota bacterium. Classification (GTDB taxonomy): domain Bacteria; phylum Planctomycetota; class UBA1135; order UBA1135; family UBA2386. Next base: position 9,300 of record JBMHDP010000247.1, on the reverse strand, counting down.
CCGGGTAGAGCGTGCCCTGCTTGAAGCGGAACTCGCCGTTCCCGCGGTCCTGCAGCGTGGTCAGGATCTGGTAGCCGTACATCGGCTCCTGCTGGAGCAGGGTCAGCAGCACGAGGTCCGTGCAGCTGCGCGCCAGGTCCGGGTTTGCGCTCTTGGTCATGCCTGACATAGTATCTTGTCTCGCATAACTTGCAAGGCATACCTTGCCTGACAAGCTAATGCGGCGGACCCGACGAGGTGGGGCCGAAAGGCTGGGGCGGCACCCGGGCCGCCGGTGCTAACACCCCGTGGTAGGCCACACGATGCCGTCTCGGGCGCAGCACAAGTGCCAGCAGCCGCTCGATCAGCACCTCGGATTTCATCACCACCTACGTCGTGCCGTCCTTCCAGTATCCGGGGCGACTCCGCATCGTCGATGGCTGGCAACCACATCGACGCTGCAGCAGGGCGAGCCGCCCTAGCGCACCGCGGCCTTCCGAGCGCGCGCGACGTCACCCGCAGACAGGCGCCAACCCCCGTTGTCGTCCATCCGGATCATCCGCACGCCGTCCTGCGTCACCTCGGACTGAAGGCTGGAGCCGTGCCTCAGCGAGAGACGGATGACGCCCTTGAGCTGCGCATAGAGCGGCTCCTGTCTCGTCATGCCTATGTATTCGCCGTCCTGAAACGAGTCCGTGATCAGCCTGCCGACCAACGGCCGCCGACCCGCGGAGGCCCACATCGCGTCGAGGTCGCACGATTCAGGCACACTGAACATGGTGTAGGCGATCACTTGCCCCTCACGAGTCACCAACAGATCGAGCAGCCTCCTGCTGTGCTTGAGGCCGTGTTCGCCACTCTGCCCATCGCCACGGTCGTGGTCACGCTCGCGCAAATGCTCACCAAGCCCCACCGACTCGTGACCGATGGTCCCCCTGCAAGCGGCAGCAAACAGGACCAGAAGCATGACTGAGACTCGCGGGGTCCTCATGCCGAGATCCTACTTGTTGCCGATTGGCAGGCGCGCGCGCCAGTCGCCTACTGGCGGCCGGTCTTCTGGACCATGCGCTGCAAGAACTCGGTCCACTTACCCGGCCAGGCGCCGAAGCCGCCGGACAGCGCGAACTCGCCCACCTTCTCGCCGGTCTTCGGGTCGACCATGACGAAGTAGGGGTTGGTCTTCACGCCCGCCAGCTCGGCCTGTGCCTTGCGGTTGTTGGCGAACTGCTCGTCCGTCAGGTGCTTGGGCGAGTCGGTGTGAAGTCGGGCTTCGACCAGGTGCTGCTTCATGAGCGAGGCGACCGCCTGCTCCAGGAAGATGTTGTCTTCCATGATCCGGCAGCTGTTTCAGTTGAAGCCGGTGAAGTTGTAGAGGACGAGTTTGTCCTCCTGCTTGGCGACCTCGATCGCCTTCTGCGGGTCGTCCTTGACGATCACGTGGCCCTCGACCTTGGGCCCGCCGCCTTCGCCCTTCATCACGATGCGGTTGGAGTAGGCCGGCACGAAGCCGGTCATGATCTTGTCCATCCGGTTGCCCATCGCGCCGAACAGGAAGTAGGTCGCGAGCAGCGTGACGATCATGCCGCCGGCCATCCGGCCGTTGCTGACGCCCATGCTCGGCGTACCGGCCTTGCGCAGCACCCCGAACAGGTAGAGCGCCCACAGCCCGAAGACCGCGGCCCACAGCATCAGGAACAGCTCGCGCGGCAGGGCGTCCCAGCCGAAGTAGATGTCGACCATCGACACGAACTTGAAGGCCGCCGCCAGCTCGACGAAGCCGAGCGAGATCTTCAGCGTCTCCATCCACTCGCCCGACTTGGGCATCGCCTTGACCTTGGTCGGCGCGAGCGACAGCGCCATGAACGGGATCGCCATCGTCAGGCCGAAGATGCCCATGCCGACCGCCACCTTGGTGGTGCCGTGCTTGGCGATGCCGCCGATCAGCGAGCCGACGATCGGCGCCGTGCACGTGAACGAGGTCAACACCAGCGTCGCGCCCATGAAGAACACGCCGCTGAGGCCGCCGAGGGTCAGGCCGGAGCCGCCGGCAGGCGCGCCCGCAGCCGACATCTGCGCCTTGGTCGCGAGCCGCTGCAGGAACTGCGGCGGGTTGAGGTTGACCCAGCCGAACAGCACCGCGGCGAAGAAGAAGAACATCGCGCCGATCACGGCGTTGGTCGCCCAGTGGTTGACGACGTCGATGATCACCGCAGACAGTGCCACCCCGACGAACACGAACATCGCGATGATGCCCAGCCCGTAGGTGATCGTCAGCGGCAGCACGTTGCCGCCCGCCTTCTCCGCCTGCTTGGTGAAGAAGCTGAACGTGATCGGGATCATCGGGTAGGTGCACGGCATCGCGAGCGCGAACAGCCCGCCGCCGATGCACGCCAGGATCAGCGCCCACCAGCTGGCGAACGGGTCGTCCGGATCCACGACCTGCTCAGCGTCGCCCTCGGGCTCCGCCACGCCGCCGATCGCCGCCGGCGGCGCGTCGGTCTTGTCCGCCCGCGCGACCCCCGCTTCGATCGTCAACGTCGCCTCGTACTCCGCCTCCGCGGGCGGATCGCAGCCGACGTCGTTGCAGATCTGGTAGTCGAGCACTCCGCCGATCGTGACCTCGCGCGGCGCGGCGTCCGACGGCACGCGGAAGGCCTGGCGGACCTCGAAGTCGTGCGGCAGCTGATACTGGACCGTGTCGAACACTTCGACCGGGTCGCCCGGCGGGATCCTCGGCTCCCCCTCGAACGAGAGGCTGCCGACGTCCTGCTTGTCCTGCGCATACTCGACCGGGATCTGGCCGGTCTCCTTGGTGCCGTAGGCGTGCCACCCGTCGACGACGTGGACCTCGAGCACCAGCGTGGTGACCTCGCCGGCGCGCGCCGCGGCCGGCTCGAACCTCGCGGTCACCGTGACCTTCTCGTCACCCTCGAGCATCAGCCCGGGCACCGTGCCGAGCCCCGGCACCGGGATCGGCGGCGGCGGCTCCTGGGTCGCGACGCCGCCCGCCGCAGCGGGCCCGTCGACCTCGCCGCTCGCGACGAACGGCGCAGTGTTCGGCTGCTCGCACGAGCCCTGCATGCAGATCTGGTAGCCGAGCCCGCCGGTCACCTGGAGCTTGCCGGTCGCGCCCGCGGCGACCTTCAGCGGCACCGTGACGCGGAACGACTCGGGCAGCGGGTAGGTCGTGCCGTAGGGCGACACCTCCGGCAACCCGCCGGGGATGTCCGCCTCGCCGGCGAGCTCCAGGCCGGTCAGCTCCAGCGCCGCGGCGTCGAGCGAGACCGGGATGTTGCCGGTCTCCAGCGTGCCGTAGGCGTGCCAGCCTGCCGCGGTCGTGGCGCGCAGCACCAGCTTCACGTCGTCGCCGGGCGCCGCCTCGGCGGGCTCGAGCGACGCCTTGAGCACGAACTTGGGGTCACCCTGCGCGAACAGCGGCGCGCTCAGCGCCACCAGCAGGCCCAACATCAGCCGCAGTCGAGAATGCATCGGGGCGCAGATGATACGGGCCTGCCCGCGATCGACACGCCGCCACGCCCGAGAACTTCGCCAGACTTTGTTTCCGACGTGTGTACATCGGCCCGGAGACCGCCATCGCAGCGCGCGCCCGGGCGTATGGACCAGCTAGCGGCCGCGGCGGGGTTCGACGAGCTCCATGCGGAACTGCTCCTCACCGTCGGAGGTCAGCACGTAGAGGACCGGCGGCCCGGGCCGCGCGTGCGCGAAGTAGTACTGCTGCACGACGCCGGGCCGCGCGACCTCGCGCACCGAGTAGAGCCAGCACGCGAACGTCCCCGCGGCCACCGTGACCGTCGCGGCTTCGCGCGTCGTCATCTCGGCGTCAAAGCGCGCGTGGTCGCGCAGCTCGGCCCACGTCGAGCGCTGCTCCGCGGGCGCGCCGATCACCTCACCCGCGCGCTCGGACCACTGCCGCACGGTCACGCCGTCCTCGTCGCCGTCGCCGAACCGCATCCGCTGATCGGGGCCGCGCTCGCCGTTCTGCGTCATCTGCCAGCAGAGCTCGGTCCCGTCCGGGTGCGCCGCCCGGAGCTGCTCGGCTGAGTATGGGGTCGGCCCGACGCCCGCCTCGGGCCACGGCGGGGACTCGCGAGCGGGCGCGGGGCTCTCGCAGGCGAACAGCAGGAGCGCACAGGAGACGGCGGCGCGAGCGACGAGCGACATGCCCGCGAGTATCCGCGCCGCTGGCGGCGGAGTCAGCCGCGGAGTCCGCCGTTCTCGGCGACCTGCTGCGCGCCGTCGGCAGCGGCGGGCTTCGGACCCGAGCGGCTGTAGGCCGCCCAGACGCAGGCCAGCGCAAGCATCCCGGCGCTGGGCGCAGCGATCAGGATCACCACGAACGCGACCGGCGTCTGGAACCAGAACAGCAGGCTGGCGACCGCGACCACCACCGGCAGGGGCAGCAGGCACCACCACCGCCACGCGCCCCGGTACAGCACGACCGTGAACACCTGGCAGAACAGGTACAAGAACGGCAGCAGGGCGATCAGGCCGACGGCGCAGAAGTACATGGCGGAGAAGCTCGACGGAGCGGGCCCGACCCCGCGAGCAGCGCCCGCGCGGCCGGATCGCTGAGGGGTTACGACCCCGCCGGCGCGGAAGCAAGCACATCGCGCCGGGCACAGGCGCTGCGGCCCACGGGGATCTCGTCGCGCCGGCTCTTCCCCGCGTCGCAGGCGCAGCGGCGCAGTGGTTACGCGCGGGTAACGAGCGAGCGCCCCGTTCGGCCGACCGCGCGCGACGCGCGGCCGCAGCGAACGACGGCACGGCGCTTGCTCTCGCTATCTTCGCGGCAGGGGGCCCCTCCTGGCCGCGTTCCTACTGCCCAAGGAGAGCAACCATGAGAACTCCCTCCCGAGCCGTCGCGCTCGGCCTCGTCACCTGCTCGGCCGCGGTCGCCCAGTCGCCGCTGGTAGAGTCTCGCTTCGCGCGCCTCGAGTCGACGACAGTGCTGCCGGCCGGGAACCTAGACGACGCCGCCAGCGGCGACATCGACGGCGACGGCGACCTCGACATCCTCGGCGCTCGCCGAGTCCATCCGCTGAGCATCCTGATCAACGACGGCAGCGGCCGCTTCGTCAACGATGCGGCCACCCGCGTCGTCGGAGCGCCCGGAGGCTTCTTGCCGAGCCACTACTACGTGGACCTCGCCGACGTCGACGGTGACGGCGACCTGGACGCGATGTGCGGCGGCCACGTTCGCGCGGTCTACCTCAACGACGGCGCGGGCGTCTTCACCTACAGCCCGAACGCCGTGCCGGCCGCTTTCCCCTTCGGGACATTCAGCCAAGCCGTCGCAGACTTCGACGGCGACGGCGACGTCGACTGGCTGCTGATCGAAGGGAACCTGCACAGCGCGCCCGACCACCGGCTCTACGAGAACGACGGCGCCGGCGTGTTCACCGACGCTTCGGCGGCGTGGCTGCCGAGCGGCATCGTCGAAGTGACGTCGATGCGGATGCAGCAGCCTCGCGACCTGAACGGCGACGGCACGCTCGACGTGCTCTTGCCGACCACGGGCCGCGTGCTGCTCAACACGGGCTCGTCGTTCGTGTTCTCTCCGACGCAGCCGTTCGACCCGCAGGGCTACGCGTGGCCGGGGTTCAACGCGCTGCTCCGCGACCTGAACGGGGACGGGCACGTGGACATCCTCGCCCAAGGCCGGCGAGTCCTCCTCAACCAGGGGAACGCAGCGTTCGTCGACGCGTCCGCGGTCGCCTTGGCAGGGAGCGTCAACCTCGACCTGTCCGGACAGTCGGCCTTCCCGGTCGCGGTCTTCGACGTGGACAGCGACGGCGACGTCGACATCGTGCGCCAAGGGTCCATCGACCGGAACAACGGCGCGGGCATCTTCACCACGGACTCGGTCCGCCTCCCTGAGCTTCCGTTCTTGATGTACTTCGTCGGCGACTGGGACGGGGACGGTGACCTGGAGCCGCCTGGCCTCGTCAACCTGCTGCGCCACGTCGACGCCAGCGCGGCGCCGCAGCGCGGCAGCGAATACGTCGTCAGGCTGCACGGGCGAGCTGGCGCGATCGCGACCCCGGGGGTGCTCTACGCAGCGCTCGGCGCCGCGGCGCTGCCGATCCCGTCGATCGGCACGCTGCGGCTCGACCCGGCCAGCGCCGTCGTGCTCGGCGGCGCTCCGTCGACGAACCCGGCGCACCTGTTCCGTCTGGCGGTCCCCAACGTCCCGGCGCTGGCAGGCGCCACCCTGCACCTGCAGGGCGTCGTGCTCGACCCGCTCGTCGGGCTCCGGCTGACCAACGCCATCGTCGACACCGTGCTGTAGCGCGGCGTCGGCCGCCCCCGCGGCGCGGCGATCGGCCGCTGCCGCGGGGCCCAGGTGTCCCCGGGGGACGGGCCGGGCGGCCCCGGAGCGCGAAGATTGGCCGCCGGCGGCGGCGAGTTGCTACACTCCTCGGCCCCGCATCCGCGGTCGAGACCGATGCTCCGCCTCCCCCTGACCTTCCTGCTGCTGTCGACGCTCGCCGGCGAGCCCGAGCCGCTCGGCTTCGAAGTGCTCGCGGGCTTCGACTACAGCGAAGGCATGACGCTCCCCAAGGAGGTCACGGACTGGGACGAGAAGGAGGTCGCGATCCGGGGCTTCATGCGGCGCGAGTTTCCCGGCGACGGACCGGTCAACTCGTTCATGCTGATCAACGACAACTGCGGCTGCACCGGCACGCCGAAGATGAACGAGATCGTCTTCTGCATGCTGCCCGAGGGCGAGACCGAGGACGTCCACGAGGGCGTCGTGACGGTCAGCGGCAAGCTCTACGTCGGCGAAGAGAAGGAAGACGGCGTCGTCATCATGATCTACCAGATGGACGCCGACACGGTGTCGACGACCCAGTGAACGCCAACACCTCGCTCCGGCTGCTCCTGGGCGCCGCCCTCGCCACCCCGCTGGTCGCGCTGTGCGTCGGCGGCGACCAGGACCCTGCGTCCGAGGACTGGGCCAAGCACGTCCGCAAGGCGTGCACGTCGCGGCGCTACGGCATCCGCCTCGCCGCCGCGCGCAAGGTCGCGGCCGGCGGCGACGCGGCCGTCGACGCGGTCCGGGCCTACGCCGTCGAGCACGGCCGCAACGCGCTGCCCGCGTCGCTCGTCGACGCCGTCGCCGACAGCGGCCAGGCCGGGCCCGGCGTCTCGCGCCTGCTCTGGGACTGGACGATGGACCCGGACTTCTACTGGCGCGCGTCGGCCATGCGCGGCCTCGCGCTGCGCGTGCGCGCCTACCGCGCCAGCGCCGAGGACGGCGCAGCGCCCGGGCTCGAGCCGGCGCAGGTCGACTACCTGATGTCGGTGCGCGCCGAGAGCGACCCGTCCTGGCTGATGCGCACGCACGCGCGGCTCGGCCTCGTGCTCGGCGGCGCGGACGTCGCGGACGTGTTCGCCAAGCCCGAAGCCGACCCGCGCGCGCCCGTCCGGCTCGCGACGCTGCTGCTCGGCGCGGGCTTGGTCCCGCCGCTGCAGCCGCTGCTCGACGCCCTCCCGGACGAGCGCACGTTCCTCGGCACGCCCTGGGGGGCCAACCTCGCGACGGAGTCCAGCAAGGCGCTGCGCCGCTGGCTGGGGGACGACTTCCCGAAGGTCGAGCCCGGGGACAAGCAGCAGGCCATCGCCGCCCTGCTCCCGATCCTGCAGCTGCGCACCCAGGAGCCCCTGACGGCGCCCGCGCCGCGCGTCGACGAGGTCCCCGAGACTGCCGGCGGGATCGAGCTGCTGTCCTGCAAGTTCGGGGACCAGTTCGTGCAGTGGCGCGACGACGGCACGGTCTACTTCGGGTTGGACGGCGGCGACTCGGTCCAGCTCCCCGCGGAGGCCTGGGCGCCGCTGTCGCAGGATCGGGCAGCGATCGCGCTGGAAAAGAGCGTCGGTGTGGTGATCTGCGACAGCCTGAGGATCGCCCAGCCGAGCAGCGCGACCAACGCCAAGGTCGCGCCCGCGTCGATGCCCGAGGCGGCGGCAGACTGGCTCAAGCGGCTGGCCGCAAAGCTCGAAGAAGCGGGAGAGGGAGAGCGCGCAGCCGACCTGCGTCGCGGCCTCGGACAGTTCCAAGGGCGCTGACGCCCACCCCAGGAGACCCTTTTCGATGTGTGGCATCATCGCCGTGCTCCGCCGGGCGAGCCGGCGCGCGCCGCCGGCTGCGGACCGACTGTCGACGCTGCTCGACCAGGCCGCCGCCAAGATCGCGGGCGACCCCGACGCCGAACAGTTCGAAGCAGCGGCCGAAGCGCTCGAGGCGCTCGACCGTGAGCTGCGGGGCGTGCCGGGGCTGTGGACGCTGCTCCAGGCGCCCGCGTTCGCGGCGCAGCTCGGCGCTGACGCAGCCGCACAGCGCGCCAGGGTCACGGCGATCGAGCAGCACCTCGACGCAGGCGACGGCGCGGGCCGAGACCTCGAACGGCGCAACGCGGCGCTCCTCCGGCTGAAGGACGGCCTGTGGGCCGTGGAGCGCGACCGCGTGCCGCACGCCGCTGCCGTCCGCGAGCTCGCAGGCGGCGACGTCCCCCACCTCGCCTGCGCCGCCGCGCTGTCCTCGATCCAGGTCGCGCTGTCCGCGCTCGACCGGCTCGAAGTGCGCGGCCGCGACTCCGCGGGCCTCTCGGTCCTGGTCAGCGGCGTTGACGTCGACGCGCCGGAGCTCCAGGCCCTGCTGGCGCAGCGGACGTCCGACCCGCTGTTCCAGAACGGCGCCGTGCGCGCCGTCGACGGCTGCCTGAACTTCGCCTACAAGCGCGCTGCCGAGATCGGCGAGCTCGGCGACAACGTTGCGGCGCTGCGGGCCTCGATCACCGCAGACGAGCTGCTGCGCGCGGCGCTGGCGCAGCCCGAAGCCCAGGCGCTGGTGCTCGGCCACACCCGCTGGGCGAGCGTCGGCATCATCAGCCAGCCCAACGCCCACCCGCTCAACCACGAAGAGGTCGACGGACCCGACACTCCCTACGTGATCGGCGCCCTGAACGGAGACGTCGACAACCACAGCGACCTGGTCCGCGAGCACGGGCTCGCGCTGCACGACGCGATCACGACCGACGCCAAGGTCATCCCGACGCTGGTCTCCCGGCAGATGCGCGCGGGCCACGGCCTGACGGACGCCTTCCGGCGCACGGTCAGCTCCTTCGAGGGCTCCGTGGCGATCGGCGCCGCTGCGACCGCGCAGCCGGACAAGCTGACGCTCGCGCTGCGCGGCTCCGGGCAGGCGCTCTACGTCGGCCTCGCGGAGGACACCTACGTCGTCGCGAGCGAGCCCTACGGCGTCGTCGAGGACTGCGACCGCTACCTGCGCATGGACGG
>JBMHDP010000246.1:0-4084 GCA_049889335.1 Planctomycetota bacterium | reverse complement strand
GGCGCCGCCGCGACGGCGAGGGGCGCGGCGACGGCGAAGTTCTGCGCCGTCGCGAGCACCGGCGCGCGGTTGCCGCGGCCGAGCAGCGAGTACACGCCCCAGGCGATCCCCGCCACGATCATGAGCGCCGAGCCGGCGAGGTCGGGCGCGCGGACGCCGGGCAGCACCAGCAGGATCACCCCGATCGTGGCCGCTGCGACGCCTGCGACGGCGGCGGGGGCGAGGCGCTCGCCGCGCCGGAGCGCGGCGGCGAACATCGTCAGCTGCACGCTCCCGAACAGCAGGAGCGCGCCGGTCCCCGCCGGCAGCGTGACGTAGGCCAGCGAGAAGGGCGCGGCGTAGGCGAGCAGGGCGACGCCGCCGGCGGGGTAGGCGGCGGGTCGCGCGCCGCGTCGTGCCCCGGCGATCAACAGCGGCGTGAGCAGCAGCGCGCCGCTCACCAGCCGGAGCGCGGTGAAGCCCCACGGGTCGATCGCCTCGTCGCGCAGGGCCAGCCGGCACAGCACCGAGTTGCCGGCGAACGCGCAGAGCGCCAGCGCGGTCCAGGCCGCGGTGCGCGCGCTCATCGCCTCCCCCTCGAGTCGGCCACGGCTAGAAGTCGAGCCGGAGCGACGTCCACACGCTCGAGTTGTCAGGGAACAGCGAGAAGAAGCCGGGCTCGTCGCGGTCGAGCTCGAACCAGCGCGCGCCGACCTCGAACTTGAGGTCCTCGTGGAGATCTCGGAGCTGGGTCTGGTAGCGCGCCTCCAGCAGGTACTCGCTCTTGGCGAAGTCGGCGAAGCCGCGCAGCTCGACGCGCTGGCGGGCGAAGTCGTTGGCCTCCCAGAGCAGGCGGACCACGAGGTCGTCGTCGAACGGTCGGTAGAGCGAGGTGAGGTCGTCCGCGCCCTGCTCGCCGACCCACTCGACCGTCGCCGTCACGAGGTCGTTGCCGGCGAGCACGTGGGGGAACAGCCGGTCGAAGCCGACCGCGTACTGCACGTAGTCGTCCGGGACCTCGGACGGGCGCCCGGCGAAGCGGAACGGGCCGCGGTAGGCGACCTCTGCCTTCAGGGTGTAGTCCGCCAGCGCCGCGGCGTTGGGGACCGCGCGGAGCCCGCCGCCGATCGTCGTCGAGCCGAAGTAGGTCGGCGCGAGGACGTCGCCGCCGGTCCCGGGGACCACCTCGAACAGCGGGAACCGGTCGGGACCGCGCGCGAACACGAGCTGGAGGTCGGCGTTCACGGGCGCCGTCGTCAGGGTGCTCTGCGCGCGCGCGGCCCAGAACAGCCGGTCGCTTCCCTCGGGCTCGTCGCCCTGCCGCTCGTCGAGCTGCGGCGCGGCCGGGCCGAGCTGGGCGCGCGGGTCGAACGACCAGCGGCTCTCCTCGCCGGGGAACAGCGCCCGCCGGAAGACGGGGAGCAAGTACGCCGAGACGGTCGGCTCCCCGATCACGTCGCCGCCGTCCAGGAACCAGCGGTAGCGGAGGCCGAGCTCGCCGAGCCGCACGGGGTCGAGCGGGTCCTCGGCGACGTCGCGCCGGTTCAGCACGTCGACCGGGTTGAAGGTGTCCGCGATCCCCCAGTTCTCGACCAGCTGGCCGGCGCGGAGCTCGTGCGCGCCGAGGTCCCAGGTGACGAACGCCTCGAGCGGCTCGGTCCGGACGAGGTCGGGGTCGAACGCGTCGACCTGGAAGCGCGGGCGGAAGAAGCCGCTGAGCGCCGGCGTGAACTCCAGGTCGAGCTCCAGCTGGAGCTCCTGCAGCCACTGGCCGTCGTAGGCCCCGGCCGCCCGCTCGCGGTCGCGGAAGAAGAAGCGGCCGCGCGTCTCCAGGAAGCCGCGGAAGCCCGTCACGCGGGGGCCGACGTCGGCGGAGCCTGCGAGCCCGGCGGCGAGGTCGTCCAGGCCCGGCAGGTCCTCGAGCGGGTCCTGGGCCGTCGCCGTCGCGGCGAGAGCGGCGCTCAGCGCGCAGGTCGCGGCGGCGCGGCGCATCACCGCTTGCCGGTCAACGCGGTGGTCGTGAACTGCTCGTCGGTGAGGTTCGGCCGCGGCTCGCCGGTGCGGCTGTTGGTGTGCAGCGACATGTTCAGCAGCTGGGTGGACGAGTCGATGGTGGTGCGCTTCTTCGTCTGCACGTTGCGCATCTCGATCGAGTCGGGGCGCCAGAACCTGCCGTGGCGGTGGCGCCAGCCGCGGTTGTCGAGCACCTTGAGCAGCCGGCCGGCCTTGTCGAAGAACTCGATCCGCTCCTGGCGCCAGGCCTCGCGGTGGAGGTGGATGCGCAGCTTGCTGTAGCCGGTGTCCGCGTAGCGCGGCCGCGCCTCGAGCACGAAGACCGGGACAGCACCCTGGCCGGTCACGAGGTCGGCCTCCTCGACGAACCGCCAGTCGTACTTCGCCACGATGCGGTTGCTGAGGTCCTCGTAGGTGAACTCGGTGCCCTGGAAGCTCGCGGTCTTGTTGGCCCCGGAGATGCGCCGCACGCGCTTGGTCGCCGGCAGGTAGAGCCAGCTGTCGTCGGTCGCGTCCGGGTGTTCGTGGGTGAGCGCGGCGACGCCCTTGATCTCCGCCGGCGTGAGGAAGCGCACGATCGACTTGTCGCCGTCGGGGCGCTCCAGGATCAGCTGGACGCTGTCCCGGCGCACGCTGTCGCCGTTGGCGTCGAACAGGGTGATCGCGCTCCGCGCGTAGCTGTCGCGCCAGCCGGTGTCGTAGAGGTCGGCGTAGTCGGCGAGCTGGCGCCCGTAGCGCGCGGGGTCGCCGGGGTCGAACGCCGGCCGCGGCGGCACCGGGACTCCGGAGGTGTTCTCCTGGGCGCCGAGCGGGGCCAGCGAGAGGACGGCCGCGAGCAGGGGACGAGCGGTTCGCATGGGTTCAGAGGAGCGCGAGGTCGGGCGGGTCACGGGGTCGCGGACGCCGGCGCGGCCGGCGGGGCGTTGGGGTCGGGGAGCATCGCGAGCACGGCGGGCGTCACGAGGAAGTCGGCCACCCACGCGAGCCCGATCATGACCGCAGCCAGCTTGCCCATCATGGAGTTCGGGGCGAACTCGCTGAAGACGAGCACGCCGAAGCCGAGGATCAGGATCACGGTGGTGAAGGTCAGGGCGTTGCCGATCGTGTGCAGCGCCTCGCGCAGGGCGTCGCGCGTCGGCAGTCCGCGGCGGCGCGCGCGCGTGAACTTGGTCAGCAGGTGGATGGTGTCGTCGGTCGCGACGCCGAGCGCGACCGAGGAGACGAACACCGCCGGGCCGTCGAGCGGCAGGTCGAGCAGGCCGAACATGCCGATCGGCACGACGATGGGGAGCACGTTCGGGACGATGCTGACCAAGCCGATCGTCACCGACCGGAAGATCAGCGTGATCACCGCCACGATCAGGCACAGCGCGATCGTCATCGACACGATGAAGCTGTAGGTGAACTTCTCCGTCATGCCGGCGTAGAGCAGCGACTTGCCCGAGAGCGTCATCGTGGCGAGCGCGTCCCCGCGCTCGACCTCTTCGGCGGTGCCGCAGAGCGTCGGGAACTCGGCGTCGGCGATCTCGCGGACGCGGGCGAACGCGGCGGCCTGGAGCTGGCTCCGCCCCTGGCGCACGCGGCCCTGGAGCCGGAACGTCCGGCGGTCGATGCTCACCAGCGTCGCGAGGTTCTCGCCGGGCTCGGCGCCGTTCTCGTACTGGAGGAAGTACTGGGCGGCGAGCGTCGACGCGTCCTGCCCGGGGACGAGCTCGAGCTCGTCGGTGAACTCGTCGACGTAGACCGACGGCTGCCGCGCGTCGGCCGAGACGTCCGCCTCGACCGGCGGGCGGTAGAACTCGGCGCGGTCCTCGTTCTGGACCTGGTTCATCTTGGCGAGGATGTCGAGGGCGCCGTCGAGCCGGCTGATCATGTGGAGCGCCGAGGCGGGGTCGGCCATCTCCGCGCGGAGCCGTTCGGTGAAGCGGCCGAGCTCGTTGAGGAAGGGCGCGCGGGTCGCGATGCGGCGTCGCTGGTGGTCCGCCTCGGCTTCGCTGAGGGCCGCGAGCTCGCGCTCCTCTGCGGCGGACAGCGGCGCGGCCTGCTGCGTCCGCGCCGCCAGCCGTCGCGCCAGCAGCGCGTTCCGGCGCAG
>JBMHDP010000245.1:0-20671 GCA_049889335.1 Planctomycetota bacterium | reverse complement strand
GCCTCGAGGTCGACGGGCGGCGGCGCGGCCGGGCGCTGCGGCGGCGCCGCAGGAGCGGCGGCGGCGCACGCGAGGACGGCGAAGAGGGCGAGCATCGCCCGCGATCTTACCGCCCGAGGGTCGCGATGCCGATGTCGGACGTGATCAGCCCGCGCGCGTTCGCGGCGGAGTCGAACGCGAACGCCTGGTGCCAGAGGCTCATGCCTGCCAGCGTCGCGAGGTTGGGGATCGCCAGCGACCACTGCGCCGAGCCGCCCGCCTGCGGCACCAGCAGCGTGTCCACCGGGTCGAGGCCGAGCACGCAGCCCGGCATGCCGAGCGCGGTCAGGTCGAAGGGGGGCGTCAGCCCCACGGTGCTGATCATGACCGGGCAGAGGAAGTTGGAGGCCGGGATACCGGAGATGTCGACGGCGAGCGTCGAGCCGAGCACCGGGCGCTGGCTCGGGACGCCTGCGAGGCCCATCGCGAAGCCGGACGAGCCGATGCAGCCCGCGCCGGTCGTGCGGTAGTCGGCGAGCGCCGGCGCGGTCCCGGCCCAGATGACCTCGGCGCGGTCGTAGGAGTCCTCGCCGACCCGCTGGCCCATGAGGCGCCCGGGGATGTCGTCACACGGCGGGTGGATGCCGCCCCAGATGCGCGACAGCGAGCACTGGTCGGACGCGTCGTAGTAGCTGGCCCACTGCAGGGTCACGGTGACGCTCGGTCCGTCCTCGAATACCAGGAACTGGTCCTGGGGACAGACGAACTCTCCGAGGCCGCCGGGGAACCAGGGCGAGCCGGTGAAGCGGTCCATCACGACCGCCGCGGCGCGGCTGAAGGTGCTGTGGCCCGAGACGTAGCCTGCGAAGGGCGGCGTCACGAAGCTCGGGCGCTGGTAGGGCCACCAGTTCTCGAGCAGGATCCAGCCGACCCCGGCGACGTCCGTCGTCGGGTCGGTGATGTAGGTCGGCCCGCGCCACGCGTAGACGGCGACCTTACCCTCGCTGCCGAAGAGGTGCGCGTGGCGCTGACCCGGCGCGGTCGTCGCCGAGGTCACCTCCTCGATGAGCCCGGGGTGCAGCGTGATCGCGCTGGGGTCGGTCGGGTTCAGCAGGTAGCGGTCGCCCATGTAGCGCAGCGCGCTGACGGGCCGCGGGTAGTCGTACCAGCCCTTGTGGCTCCAGGCCGCGATGGCGGCGTCGTGCATCGCGCCGCCGAGCGCGAGGTAGCCCTTCACGTCCCACTCCAGGTCGTTGACGACCGGTCCGACGCCGCCGACCTGCTTGCTCAGCAGCGGGTGGTCCGAGACATAGTTGAAGATCGTGTACCAGTGGCCGGGCGGCGTCTCCGAGTCGGGGCCGTCGGCCCAGAACTCGGCGAGCACTCGCGCGTAGTCCCCGCGAGGGACCACCTGGGGCGCGTAGGGCTGGCCGGTGACGGGGTTGAGGGCGTAGCCGGCGCTGGGGTCTCCTCCCTGCGCGAAGTCGTAGAAGCCGGCGTAGCCGCTCAGGCCGGTCGGCAGGGCGGCGAACGGGATGTTGCCGATCGACGCCGGCGAGACGTCGATCATGACCCCGTCGGCCGGGTCGAGGTGCGACGACCAGGCGGCCACCATCTCGAAGCCCCACTTGTAGTCCTGCGCGGTCGGCGTGCCGAGCAGCGGCGGGGCGCCCGCGTCGTGGTAGAGCCAGTAGTCGTTGCCGAACCGCTGGTTGACCTGCAGGTCGGTCTGCGAGAGCGCGAACGGCGTGACGACGCCCCACTCCGGGCTCAGAAAGTCGGGGTAGCCGGTCGGGATCGGGATCCCCGACTGGCCGACGAAGAACTGCAGCGCCAGCGGCTGCCAGCGGTCGGCGAAGAAGAAGTTCGGGTTGCCCGGGAAGTCGGGCAGCAGCGGCGGGTTGATCGGGAAGTAGTGCGCGTTGGCGTAGTCGGCGGCCTCGTTCGAGCGGTCCCCGAGCCCGAACGCGATCACGGTCGCCGCGATCCGGTTGCCGATCGCAGCCGGCGTGTTGCCCGTCGTGGACGTGTTGCCGATCGGGTAGCCCAGCTGCGTCATCAGGGCGTCGTACTGCGGCAGCATCACGGGGCCGCCGGGCGAGCCGACGAAGCGGTGGCGCAGGATGCGGTAGGCGGCGTAGCTCAGCGCTTCGCTGCGCCACGCGTCGACGTTCGGGTCGTTCGTCGGGTGGGTCTCCTCGAACAGCACGCACTGCGCGGCGTTGCTGTAGGTCGCCCACGCGTCCCACATCGCGACCGAGGTGTGGTAGAGGTTCCGCGCGTGCACGGTCGGCCGCGCGAAGTCCTTGCGGATCGACTCGAGCAGCTTCTCGTTCCACTCGCGCGCCGCGGAGTGTTGTGCCAGGACCGATCCGCCGAGCGTGGCCGCGGCGAGCGCCAGGAAGACGCGTGACAGGTGGGTGCGAACGGGTGCTGCAGGCATGACGGAGGTGCAGGGAGAAGCGCGCCGAAGACCCAATAAGATAGCGCAGATACGCAGCCTTGGGCACACGCACTTCGCGTCCGGCGGCGGCCGCGGATGCATACGCTGTCCCGCATCGCGACGCGCGCTGTGGCGTCGAAGCCAGCGCGCCGACAGCCAAATTGATGCGCGCGATTACGAGCCTGCGTCGCCGGTCGGCGCGGTCTCTTTCTGGGCCAGGAGCTTCTTTTGGTAGCGACCCTGCACGACGTCGACGAGCACCAGCACGGCGATCACGAAGTAGAACGTCGACTTGGCCATCGGCTCGATCGCGTGGCCGAAGAATGTCAGCTCGGCGAGGTGGCCTCCTTCGCTCAACAGCATGACCCCGACGAGGAGCAGCACGAACAGCCCTAGCACCTCGTACATCCGGTTGCGCTGCAGGAAGCGCGAGACGCGGTCGGCGAGCCAGATCATCAGCAGCCCCGAGATCACGACGGCCACGGCCATGGTCGCGAAGTTGTCGGTGAGCGCGATCGCGCCGAGGATCGAGTCGAACGAGAACACCAGGTTCATCAGCACGATCATCGTGACGGCCCGCGCGACGCTGACGACCTTCGGCCCGTCGGCGTGGGTGGTGATGTCGGCAGGCGCCAGCATGTGGAAGATCTCTTTGACCGCCGTGTAGAGGATGAAGCCGCCCCCGAGCAGCACGATCAGCGCGTGTCCGCTGAGCGCCATGCCCAGCGCCGCGGTGTCGAGGTGCACGAACGGATCCTCGAAGAACTTGATCGCCTGCGTCAGCACGAACAGCAGCGCGATGCGGAGCACGATCGCGATCGAGATCCCGAGGCGGCGCACGCGCTGACGTTCGCTCGGCTCGACCCGCTTGCTCTCCATCGAAATGTAGAGCAGGTTGTCGAACCCGAGGACCGCCTGCAGCAGCGTCAGCATCAGCAGCGTGAGGAGGTTGTCGATCGAGAAGAAGTCCATCGGCGCGTGGAGCGTAACGAGGCGCGCGGGCGGCCGTCGAGCGCCGCGCCAGGGTCCCGAGGGCATGGGCGAATCGGGAATATTGCCTTAGCATAGGACGATGCGTTCCGTGCCCCGTCTCCTGCTGGCAGCGCTCTCCCTCGCGGGAGCGCTGTGCGCGCAGGCTCCCGTGCCCATCGCGGAGGTCGTCCTCGACGCGGACGGAGACGGGATCGTGGACCGCGTCGGTGAGACCTTCGTCGTCCGCGGTGAGGTCACCGCCGCGCCCTTCCGCGCGCGGCGCAGCGGCGCGGACGAGACGCGGCTCTACATCCAGGACGACGGCGCGGGCATCCGCGTCACGGTCCCCCAGTACGAGCGGCTGACGCCGTTTCGGGTCGGCGTCTCGGTCACGTGCGAAGGCCGCCTCGAGCAGTACAACGGCATGCCGGTGCTCAACCTGCGCGAGCTGCTGGGCGTCGGCCCTGCGACCGGCGTCGAGGCGACGCCGGTCGACCCGCGCGCCTACGACGGCGAAGCGCTGTGCGGCAAGCTGGTGACCTTTCACGGCCCCGTCTTCTACGACGAGCAGCGCTACTACATCGGTGAGGGCCCGAACCGCGTCCGGCTGTTCCTGACCGAGGCGAACGGGCTGGTGCCGTTCACGGCGCAGTTCCAGGACGGCTTCGAGGTCGCGATCACCGGGGTGCTCGAGCAGTTCGACAGCACGGCGCCGTTCCTGACGGGATACCGCGTGCGCCCGCGCGACGAAACGGACGTGGTGGTCGGCGTGCCGCTGCTGGCGCGGCCGGAGTTCAAGGTCGCGCTGGTGGTGCTGCTGTCGATCGTGGCCGCCCTGCTGGGCTGGCTCGCGTTCCGCTCGTGGCGCGCGAAGTCCCAGCTCGAGTCTCCGCAGGTCCAGCGGATCCAGTCGCTCGGCACCATGGCCAGCGGCATCGCGCACGAGTTCAACAACTACCTGCTCGCGATCGGCGGCTTCGCCGAACTGGCGCGGGGCGAGCTTCCGGTCGGCGCGCCGGCGCGCGCGCACATCGACGAGGTGCTCGCGGCCGCGGGCAGGGCCAAGGCCCTGATCGAGCAGATCCTCTCCTACAGCGCCGCCGAGGACCGGGAGATGGTGCCGGTCGACGCGCGCGAGGCGATGGAGGAGGGGATGCGGCTCCTCGGCGCCATGCTGCCGGCCACGGTGCAATTGGTGGAGCGGCTCGACTCCGGCGCCGGCATGTTCCGCGTGGATCGCGGCCAGCTGAACCAGGTCCTGCTCAACCTCGGCACGAACGCGTCGCACGCCATGCCGCAGGGCGGCACGCTCTGCGTCGAACTTCGTCGTCAGGTCCCGCCCGCAGACAAGGCCCGCGCGCTCGGCCTGCGCAGCAGCGAGCCGCACGCGATGATCGAGGTGCGCGACACCGGCGTCGGCATGACCGAGGACGTGCGGCAGCGTGTCTTCGACCCGTTCTTCACGACCCGGGAGCGCAGCGAGGGCACCGGGCTCGGCCTCTCGGTCGTCCAGGGCATCGTCAAGCGCCACGGCGGCGCCATCGAGGTCGACAGCGTCGTCGGCGAAGGGACGACGTTCCGGGTCTACCTGCCGCTCGCCGCGGCCGTGGAGCAGGCCGACTTCGCCGCGGCCGAGGCAGCTTCACCGGCTCAGGCTGCGCCCCGCGACCTCGGCGGCTGCCGCGCGCTCGTCGTCGACGATCAGCGCAACCTCGCGGTGCTCGTACAGAAGATGCTGGCCAGGATGGGCTTCGAGGTGGTCGTCAGCACGGACGGCGAGGACGCCGCCCGCCGAGCCGTCGACGCGCCGCGGGCCTTCGACCTGATCGTCTCAGACCTGACGATGCCGCGCGTCGACGGACTGGAGCTGTGCCGCCGCGCCCGCGCCGGCGGCGTCAACGCGCCGTTCCTGTTGATCACCGGGAACGCGTCGACGCTGGAAGAGGGCGCGTGGCGCAACGCCGGCGTCACGGCGCTGCTGACC
The DNA here is from genome assembly GCA_049889335.1 of Planctomycetota bacterium. Classification (GTDB taxonomy): domain Bacteria; phylum Planctomycetota; class UBA1135; order UBA1135; family UBA2386. The sequence goes on along the minus strand of JBMHDP010000245.1, from coordinate 15,293 downwards.
AAGCCGTTCTCGCCAGAGGAGCTGCAGGCGGAGGTCGCGAAGCTGCTGCCGCCGGCGCAGAGCGCGATGTAGCGGCGCGCGTCGGCGGCGCGGCTACTTGCCCTTGAGGAACTTGCCGCTGCGGACCCAGGCCTTCCACGCGTCCTCGAACGCGGTCCAGTCTTCGTCGGTGAAGCCCCGGAACGCGGTCTGCACGCCGAGCTTGGTGTCGCCCTTCACCAGGGCGACCCGTCGGTACATCTCGAGCACCTCGCCCCAGCGCGGGTCGAAGCCCTTCGACTTCTGGCCGCGGCGCATGAAGTCGATCATCGAGTAAGCCTGGGCGTAGTAGTAGGGGGAGCGGCCGGAGTAGAACTTCTGGCGCGGCCAGTTGACGATGTCCTTGAACGGCACGTAGTCGCCCTTGCGGACCATCTCCTTGCAGTCCGAGTAGCGCATCTTCGAGCCGACGTACTTCCAGCTGCCGCCGGACCAGCGGTAGCTCCCGAAGAAGTCGCCGAGCCCCTCGTCGAACCACCGGTGCAGCGACGCGCGCTTCTCGGACTCGGGTGGGTGGAAGTAGAAGTCCGCGAACTGGTGCCAGCCCTCGTGGTAGGTGACCGTCTCCGTCGCGCCCTTGCCCATCATCCGGTCCCCGCCGAGGAACACGACGAGCTCTTTGCTGGCGGGCGAGTACCACCCGACCACGCCCGGCGGCGACTGGCCGTACTTGGAGAACTGGTCGTAGGTCGCGCACAGGCGGAAGACGGAGTAGGGCGTCTCTCCGAGCTGGTCCTTGCGCGACTCGGCGGCCGCGCGGCGCGCGTCGGCGGCCGCCTTGGCGGCGTCGGCCTCGGCGCCGGTCACCGGGCTGCCGATGTCCGGGATCGAGCTGGGGTCCGGCATGATGGCCTTCGTGCCGGTCGGGTCGAGCGGGTAGCTCTCGAGGTAGAGCGAGCGCATCTTCTCGAGCCGCTCCGAGTAGTACTCGGCCTCCCGCCGCGCCTTGTTCCGCTCCGCGGACTTCTCGAAGTCCCAGGAGTAGAGCACGATGTAGTTGGGCATCGTGAAGTAGTCCCAGCCCTTGAGGCCCTCGATGTTGGCGGTCGCTGCCTTGAGCGCGGCCTTGCGCTCGGGGGTGTCGGCGTACTTGTCGCGCTTCTTCTGCGCCGACGCGGACATGCCCTTGCCGTCGGTGCAGGGCGCGCCGCTGGTGATGATCTTCTTGACGATCCCCTTCCACTTGCCCTTGAGCTTGTTGTTGTTGCGGCTCTCGAGCGGCAGCTGGACGACCAGGGCGGTCTGGTAGTCCTCGAAGTCGTAGACCGCGGCCGCGCAGTAGGTCTTGCCGACCGGGCCGAAGTTGTTGTCGAGCACGTACTCCCAGTGCTCGTAGGCGAGCTTCTTGCTCGAGCCGCGCTTCTTCTTGCCCGCGGTGACGATCTCGCAGTTCGGCTTGGCGTCCAGCCACTCCTTGAAGCTGCCGTGCCGGTCCCTGCCGCTGCTGGCCATCAGCTGCTTCCAGCGCTCCTTGAGCTCTTCGGGGATCCCTGCGGGCGGCTCGAGGTCGGCGCCGCCGCTGCCGCCGGTCTTCGGGAACTGCAGCACGTCGCAGTACCACGCGTACTGGGCGCGGACGTAGTCGCTGATGTCCTTGGGGCGGAGCCGGGCCCGCTGGTAGAGCTCGGACTCGCCGAGCTTCATCGGCAGCCGCTCGAGCCGGTCGGGCGCCGTGAACTGCACGCCCGCGTCCGGGACGCGCTCGGTGCGCCATTTCTGGGCGGCGGCGGACGCGACCAGCAGGGCGGCCGCGGCGACGAAGGAGAGCGCGCGAAGGGGTCGAGGCATGGCGGATGCTGGGTGGGAGGGGCGTGGGCGGGGTCTGAGGGTAGCTGCAACGGCACCAGAAGCGAGCCGGGCGGCGTCGTCGCCGTCGATCTCGCGTGCAGTGGCCGATCCGGGCGTCGGCCTGTCGCAGGACGCGCCGGCGACCGTGATCCTCCCGGCAGCATCACGTAAGTTGCTGTCGTCATGAGCCGCCGCACCTTCCTGGGCCTGATCGTCCCGCTGGTCCTGATCGCCGCCTACTTCGGCGTCACCAGCTCGATCCGCGCCCACGTGGACGACCTCGTCCAGCACGCGGTCGACCGTCCGCTGCCCGAGTTCCGCCTCGTGGACCGGAGCGGGCGCGCCTGGTCGAAGCAGGATCTCTTGGGCAAGCGCGCGGTGCTGCACTTCTTCCGCTCGTACTGCCACTCCTGCGACGTCGAAGCGCCTGCGATCCGCGCGCTGGAGGCGCGCGCTGCCGAGGACACGGTGTGGCTGCACGTCATGACGGACGTCGTGCTCGACGTCGACGAAGCCACGACCGCGGCGACGATCGCGCGCAAGGAGTTCCGCGCGCCGGTCCTGATGGCGGACGCGGACTTCATGGAGTTGTTCCACAAGTCCCAGTGGTCGCAGGTGACCCCGATCACCTACGTCGTCGACCCGGCGGGCGTGGTGCGCTTCGGGCTGCGGGGCCTGCAGACCGAGGCCGCCGTCGACGCCGCGCTGGCGGCGGTCGCGGGCAGCTGAGCGCGCCGCGGCGGCTCAGGCGTCGCCCGGGTCGTGCGGGAGGACGCCGCGGGGGCCGCGCAGGTAGCCGTAGGGGGTCACGTGCAGCAGGTTGCTGACGCGCGAGGTGTAGACGTCGGCGTGCCCTTCGATCTGGCGGGCGAGGCGGCTCTTGTCGATGCCCGCGCGCATCGCGGGGCCCCACCGCGAGTGTCCCAGCTGGCTGGCTCCCTGCGCCAGCGGCGCGATCTCCAGGTCGAGCCGCTCGACGTCCTGGCGGACCTCGCGGAGTCGCTCCTGGAGCTCGTCGGGTGCGCCGGGCAGGCCCGGCGGCGGGGCGTCGCCGTGCTCGATCCGCAGCTGCGCGAGCCGGAGCGCTGCCTGCTCCTCGTCGAGCGCGGTCTTGCGTCGCATGAGCGTCTCCAGCTGGCGCTGCTCGACGCCGAACAGCTGCTCCGCCATGACCTCGTCCTCGAGCTCGCGCAGCACCAGCGCGGTGCGCCATCGCCGGATCCGGCTCGAGACGTGGACGTCGGCGTAGACGTGGTCGCCGACGTAGAGGATCTCGCCGCCCTCCATCCCGAAGTGGCGCTGCACGGCCTCGGCGTCGCCGCCGCGGTAGACGGCGCCGGCGCGCAGCGGCAGGTCTGCAGGCTGCTCCGAGCCGTCGGCCTCCGAGACCTCGAAGAACGGCGCGGTCCGCTCGAAGAACTTCGGCTTCTTCGCCTCGACGACGACCAGGTCGAACAACTCGCGCCAGCCGTCCGCGCCGAGCCCCGCGGCGCCGAGGCCGGTCCCGAACGCATAGCGCATCATCGGCTGCGTGTAGTGCCACTCGCTGTTGGTGGCGAGGAACAGCTTCTTCCCGGCGCGCTTGAGGTCGAGCAGGGTCTGCGGCAGGTCCGGGTCCAGCGCGACGAAGCGCTCGGGCGCGGCGATGATCTCGGCCTTGAGCTGCCCCTCGAGGTGAGCGGCGTTGATGTTGTCGTTGACGACCTCGTAGAGCGCGCGGTAGCTGGGCGCGCCGTCGAGCTCGCCGCGGTCCCGCAGGTCCACCAGCTGGCCGTAGATGCAGGCCTCGGAGAGCGAGAACAGGGTGTTCAGGAACACCCAGCGCGGCTCGCTCAGGTCGACCCAGACCTCGCTGTAGGCGCGCCGTTGGTCCTCGTGGCTCAGCATCCGGGTGCCGTGCGCGGCGCGGGTCACGTAGCCGAAGCGGTTGGCCTTGAGGATGTTGCCCTGCTCGACATCGAGGATCAGGCCGCGGGTGAACAGCTCGGCGTCGAACTCCAGGTCGGCGACCGGGAGCCCGCGCTCGGCGAGCTTGTGGCGGACGTGCGCGTAGGCCCGCGCCTCCCACGCGACCACGTCGTAGTGGATCAGCGTGTAGTCCATGTCGAACCCGACCGCGCGCACGGACCTCATGTTGAGGGTCCGGTTGCAGAACACGCGCCGCTCGGCGGGCGGGGACCACGCAGCCTTGGGCTCGGCCATGCCCCGGTTGTACCGCGGGGCGCCTTGTCCGCCACGGTCCGACCGCCGAACGGGTAGACTCCAGCGGGCATGGCCTGCGGTCCTCGTCGATTCCCGGTCGCTGCAGCGGCCGCGTGCTGCTGCCTCTTGGCGCTCAGCGGCTGCGGCGCCGGTCTGATCACGGGCGTCAGCGCCAGCGGCAGCAGCTCGTCGCCGGCGCGCGCGCCCGAGGTCAGCGTGCTGACCTCGCCGCTGCCGCTGTCGCCGTCGCCGGGGCAGGTCGCGCGGGTCCTGGTCTCGAACGTCGACCTCTCGGGCGACGGCTCGCTGCAGGTCGAGCTGCGCGCGGGCGGCGCCGTGGCGCCCCAGCAGGTGGTCGGCGTGTCGGTCCAGAACGAGGCGACCACGATCACCGTGCTGCTCGACGCCGCGTCGCTGGCCGTGGGCGGGGACCCGACCGCCAGCGACGTGGCCGCGGAGTTCGTCGTCTCGATCGCGGACGGTCCGGTCGCGCCGGCCGCGCCCGTGCTGCTGGTGCGCCAGCCCGTCGCGCGGCTGGTCGTCCCCGGCGGCGGACCGGAGCTGAAGCTCTCGCCGCTCGGCGGCTACGTGTCGATGACGGTGGACGGGCTCTTGGCGACCGACCTCAACGACGTCGCCGTGGTCGTTCGCACGCGCGACCCGGAGTCCTCCGTGCCCGGAGCGCGCACGCTGCGCCTCGCTAGCGACGTCTCGTTCGCGCCTGCGGTGCAGGGGCTGCCGACCCTGCGCGCGCTGATCCCCGGCAACGACTTCCCGGACCAGTTCGAGGTCTTCGTCCGCGACGAGATCGCGGGCGTCTCGACGGTGGCCGCCGACGCGATCTACGAGCCTCGCGTCGAGTTCGCGCTGCCGGCGCAGGGCCCGACCACCGGCGGCAGCCTGGTCACCCTGATCGGGACGGCGCTCGTCCCCTACGACTTCTCGACGGCGCCGGCGCAGCTCGACTTCGACAACATCACCCTCTCGTTCGAGAAGGGGGGGCGCTCGACGCAGCTCCCGGCGCAGGACTTCCGCGCCGCGGACTCGGCCTCCGATCGCCTGGTGTTCACGATCCCGCCGTCGCCCGACGGTCGCCCCGGCCGGGTCACGATCCTGCTGCGCGTCACCGGGACCCGCCCCGACGGATCCCCGTTCGAGGTCGAGTTCGCCGCCGACGAGGAGTTCCTGTTCGCCAACCCGGACCCGATCTTCGGCCCACGCGGCGCGGTGCTCGGCGAGGCGCCGGTCGCGGCCGTGCCGATCCGGCTCGACAGCGCGCCCAGCGGCGACGCCGCGCCGGACTTCGCCGTGCTCACCGAGCAGGGCGGCGTCGGCTTCCTGCAGCTGCTGTTGGCGCAGCAGAACGGCATGTTCCAACCGTTCGCGACGCCGCGACAGGTCGGCGACCACCAGCTCGAGCCGCAGCGCAACCCGCAGGACCTGCTGGTGGGGGACTTCGACGGCGACGCCGTGCCCGACCTCTTCGTCGTGAACGCCGGCGGCCTGACCGCCGAACACATGCTGGTGTCGGGCCAGGCGCGGCCCGCGCCCCCGCTCGGCGACGTCGTGGCGGTCTCGGCTGCGCCGGGCTCCGCCTACGGGCGCGTCGCCGACCTCGACGGCGACGGGATGCCCGACGTGCTGCTCGTCCCTGGCCCGAGCGCGCCGCCCGGTCAGCGCCCGCAGGTGCTGTTCGCGACCGGCGCCGGCGGCGCTGCGACCTTCGCGGCCCCGATCGAGCTCGACGTGCGGACGTTCGCCTACGACGCCGTGGAGGTCGAGGACTTCGACGGGGACGGCCTGCTGGACGTCGCGCTGGTGAGCGGCGCCGAGCTGAAGCTGGACGTCGCCTACGGCGCAGGGTCCCGGACCTTCGGCGTCGGCGCGCAGACCGACTTCGTCGTGCCCGGCTACACCGCGGACGCGGCCTCTGCGGCGGTCGGGCTGCACTCGTGTCGCGACGGCGCGCAGCCGTCCCTGGCGGTCGTGCTGGCCGGCGTCGACCTCTCGCTGGTGACCCAGCCGACCGTCGCGGTGCTGCCGCAGGAATTCGTCGCGGGCGGCTGGCAGTTCCGGTCGCCGACCAGCGCAGAGGTCTACGTGGCCCCCGTCGAGCCGATCGGTCAGAGCCTCGCGGCGGACCTCGACCGCGGCCAGCTCCAGGGCGCGAGCCCGGTCGAGCTGGTCATCGCGATCCGCGGCGAGCCCGCGTCGGTCTCGCTCGGGCTGCTGCAGTTCGACGGCACGCGCTTCGTGCCGCTGCTCGGCTCGATCGTCGGCGGCACGGCGGGTCTCGCCGAGGCGCCGGTCCAGATCACCGAGCTGGCCTTCGACGTGGCGTTCCCCGCGACGGGGTCGGGCAACCAGCAGAAGGACGCGGTGTTCCTGATCCACGAGGTCGACGTCGACGGCGCGCGCGAGCGTCGCCTGTCGACCCGCCTCGTCGACGTGCCCCAGCCGAACGAGCCGATCCTGCTGCCGCCGGACGCCGGCGCCAGCCTGGCCTTCCCGATCGAGCGCCTCGTGGTCGGGGACTTCTCCGACATCGCGGTCAACGCGCAGGGCCTCGCCCGCGACGTCGCGCTCGCGAGCCGCGGCGGGCTCGGCCAGACGGCGGGCGTCACGGTCGTGCTCAACGACGGCTTCGGCGGCATCCCGAGGCTCGGCGTCCGCCTCGAGGCCGCCGGGTTGCTGCCCGCGACCGTCGCGCTGCTCGAGTCCGGCGCCACCTACGACAGCCTCGCCTTCGCGGACGCGGACTCGTCGCTCGGGGTGTGGTTGCCCGAGCCCGCCGGGCCGGCCCAGCAGCTGCCGAGCGCGCTCTCCGCGCCGCTCCGGCTCGCGCTCGGGCCGCCGTTCGACGCGCTGCCGATCGACGCGCAGTCCCGCGTGCTGGCTGCCGACGTGGACGGAGACGGCCTGCGCGACCTGGTCGCCCTGCTGTCCTTCGACGTGGCGGCCCCGGGGCCCGGCGACTCGCAGCTGGCGCTGCTGCGCGGCAAGGCCTCGGCGGGTCCGGGAGAGTTCCCGTTTCACGAGCCGGTCGCGTTCGCGTCGGTGCACGGCAACGCCAGCTCGATCGCGCTGGGCGACCTCGCGCCCGAGCCGACGGGCGCGCCGACGCGGCTGGAGCTGGCCGTCACCGTGCCCGTGGGCACGTCGCCGACGTCCGTGGACGGCGACCACGTGGTCTTCTACCGCTACGAGCCGGGCGCGAGCCCCGCGCAGGACCGGTTCGTGCCGAGCTACGCCGCCGCGGGCCAGCAGGCGCTGCTCGCGGGCAGCGCGCCCCGACAGGTGGCGATCGCCGACTTCGACGCCGACGGGCGGCAGGACCTGCTGGTGGCGTGCGGCGGCGACGACACGCTGCGGCTGTTCCGCAACACCGCGGTCCCCGGCGGCCCGGCGCTCGAGGTCGACGTGGGCGCGTTCGTCGAGGGGCTGTCCTCACCCTACGCCCTCGACCCGGGCGCGCCGACGCGGCTGAGCCTCAGCGACGTCAACGGCGACGGCAACCTGGACGCCGTCGTCTTCGTCGAGCAGCAGCTCCAGAGCGGCGCGCGGAGCTCGTCGATCGCGACCTACCTGAGCTCGGGGGCCGGCTCGTTCGAGGCCGCGCGCTTCGCGTCCCGCACGCGCAGCGGCGACTTCGACGCGACGTTGACGGGCGCGCTCGGGGACTGGAACCGCGACGGCGTGCCGGACCTGCTGCTGGGATGGGACGTCTCCGAGCAGGCGGTCAACCTGCGCGTGCTGTTCGGCGGCACGAGGTAGCCTTCGCGCGCGGCCGTGCCTATCGTGCGGCCGCAATGAGCCTCTCCTCGCAATCGAACCGCAGCGGCAAGGGCCGGCTGCCTCACCTCAACGTGGCGATGGTCGGCCACGCCTTCATGGGGCGCGCGCACGGCAACGCCTACCGTCAGGCCAACCGCTTCTTCGACCTGCCCGTGCAGGTGGTGCCCAAGGTCGTCGTCGGCCGTGACCAGAAGCGCGCGGCGGCCGCCGCCGACAAGCTCGGCTTCGAGGGCGCGACCACCGACTTCGCCGCGGTGCTCGCCGATCCGGACGTGCACGTCGTCGACGTCGCGACCCCCAACGACAGCCACTACCCGCTGGCGATGGAGGCGCTGCGCGCCAAGAAGCACGTGCTGTGCGAGAAGCCGCTGGCGATGACGTTCGCGCAGGCCAAGGAGATGGCCAAGCTGGCCCGCAAGCAGAGGGTCCGCGTCGGTCTGTGGCACAACTACCGGCGCGCGCCCGCGACCACGCTGGCGGCCGCGATGATCGCCCGCGGCGACATCGGCGACGTCCTGCAGGTCCGCTGCGTCTACCTGCAGGACTGGCTCGCCGACCCCAAGGCGGGCTGGAGCTGGCGCAACAGCCGGAAGCTGGCCGGCAGCGGCGCGCACGGCGACCTCAACGCGCACCTCATCGACCTGACCCGCGCGCTCACCGGGCTCGAGTTCGACGCTGTCTGCGGCCTGCAGCAGACCTTCTACAAGCAGCGCCCCGTGGGCCGCGGCAAGACCGCCAAGGTCGACGTGGACGACGCGTTCTGTTTCCTCGCGAAGTTCAAGGGCGGCGCGATCGGGACGTTCGAGGCGACGCGGGTCGCGCCCGGCCGCAAGAACTACAACTGCGTCGAGGTCTCGGGGACCCGCGGATCGATCCGGTGGAACCTCGAGCGCATGAACGAGCTCGAGGTGTTCTCGATGGACGACGCGCGCGACGCGCAGGGCTGGCGCACCGTGATGTGCATGGACGACGTGCACCCCTACGCGCCGAACTGGTGGCCGGACGGGCACATCGTCGGCTACGAGCACACCTTCGTGCACCACGTCGCGGACTTCGTCCGCGCGCTCGCCGGAGACCTCGCTTTTGCGCCGGACTTCGACGACGGCGTGGCGGTCCAGGCGGTCCTGGAGGCCGCGCAGCAGTCAGCCAAGCAGGGCCAGTGGGTCAAGGTGCCGCGCTGAGCGGCGCGCTCCCCGCGGCGACGATCAGTAGCCGAGCTGCAGGACCAGGCCCGGCGAGAGCCCGACGGGGAAGGCGTAGGGCAGCGTGGCGTCCCAGTCGAAGACCTGCGCCGTCAGCTCGAGGCCGCTGAGCAGCGGCTGACAGGGCAGCGGCAGCGCGAACGACGTCGCGTTGCCGAACGGCACCTGCAGCAGGATCAGGGTCGGGTCGGCGTAGAGCTGCGCCGTCGGCGCGCCGCCGGGAAGCGGGACGCCGGCGAGCGGCGGGCCGAGGTCCAGCAGGCAGCCGGAGAGCGGCGAGCCGAGCAGGTTGCCGGCCTGGATCGCGAACCCGGCGTCGCCGAGCACCGGCGGGCCGCTGGCGGCGACCGTCGGCACGCCCTGGGTCGTCGCGGAGCCGGCGCCGACGAGCTGCGCCCCTGCGGGCGTGCCGTCGGTGATCAGCAGCCGGTCGAGCACCAGCGGCATCAGGTTGTTGTTGTCGGTGATGCACTCCCGGTAGGTCAGGTAGACGCCGTTGGCGCAGGTCGTGTTGGTCTGCGCGGCGACGCGCACGCCGTCGTCGCAGCCGTAGGTGCCGCCGAAGTTCGCGACCACGTCGCTGCCCATGGCGGAGATGCGGACGCGCTGCCAGCCGTCGTTGACGCCCGCCTGGATGGCGATCGGGCCCGCGAGCACGATCGGGTCGCCCCCGCCGTTGTTGAAGTCGACCAGGTAGAGGTCGCACAGCGACGCGGTGCGTTGGCAGGTCCAGGCGATGCCGGTGTGGCCGGGCTGCACGGCCGAGCCCCCGCCGCAGGAGATCATCGAGTAGAAGCCGCCGAGGTCGCTGAATTCGCCGAACGAGTCGGAGTGCCCGCGCACCCCGATCGACCACTGCTCGCCGTCGTCGGCGTCGAGGTTGGCGTTGGGGCCGGGCACGTAGACGTAGGTCTCCAGCAGGAAGTCCGACGCGCTCCAGCAGCGCAGCCAGTTGGCGTTGCCGCCGCCGGTCGGGTCGTGCCACACGGACACGTTGCCGCCCTGCGGCGACGCCGGGATCGAGAACGTCGGCTGGGGGATGCCGGTGATGATCGCGCCCTGGATCGCGGCCGGGTCCTGCGTGTTGCCCGGCGTGAACGAGTAGGCGAAGTCGGCGTCGACGGTGTTCGTCACGGCGCCGTCGAAGTCGTCCGCGTAGGGCAGGGACGTCGTCAGTCCGATCACGTTCAGCTCGCCGGGCGTCGCCGGCATCGGCCGGAAGTCGCAGCCGTTGTCGTCCGTGTCGACGCCGTCGACGCCGCGGCCCATGGCGAGCACGAGCGTGCCGGTCGGCCGCTCGACCCCTTGGATCGCGCCCCACAGGCCGTCGCCCTCGAGCCAGAGCGGCAGCGTGTTGGTCCAGTCGGCGGTCTCCCAGCAGACGCCGTCCTGGTAGATGAAGTTGCCGTCCATCAGGAACACGCCGTCGGCGCCGTTCTCCAGGCCGAGGCCCGAGATCACCTCGTCGACGTTCGGCACGCCGCTGTCGCCGACGACCCAGAAGGCGCCGGGCTGCAGCACGGTGCCGGGCGCGATGGTGTGCGTACCGTTGCCGGACGTCGTCCCGTCGATGCCGTTCAGCGTCCAGTTGCTGATGTCGACCGCGACCGCGCTGCCGTTGAAGAGCTCGACGAACTCGAAGTCGTCGGAGCCGGTGTCGTCGTAGTTGATCTCGTTGATCACGACGCCCGTCGGCGACTGGGGCGTCGCGGCGAGCGCGCTCGACGCGCAGAGCAGCGCAGCAGAAAGGAGCGGGAGGAGCATGGGGGGCGAGGAGGTCGGCAAAGTTGTCAAGGCGGGCGGGTCCCGTGAATAGAGACCTAAGATACGCACTTGTCGGGGGTTGGGTTGCTGCCGCTGCGCCATGATTGTCGCGCCGCGTTCCTGCTGGGCGCAACGAGATCGCGCGGTCGGGGCAGGGGCCCGGCAGAGCGCGTCGCAGAACGGCCGGTGGCACGGCGCCCCTGCGCGCGGGATCGGCCCGCGGGGGCGCGCGCGGTCGTCTACTGGAACTCGATCACGTGGCCGTCGGTCGTCGTCAGGCCCGCGTTGCCCGTGACCGCGCTGGGCGCGAACGCCACGGCCTGGACTAGCAGCGAGAGGCCCGGCAGCGAGAAGGGCACGACCGTGAAGATGGTCGCCGGCGGGGCCGGGGTCGACTGCAGCAAGAACATGTTCGCGAGGTCGACGTGCAGCTCGGGGATCGTCGGGAAGGGGCTCGGCGGGGCGCCGTTCACGAACGCGGTCGCGAGCAGGACGGCCGGGACCTGGTCGTAGACGCCGTTCTTCGACGTGAGCTGCAGGACGAGGAAATCGCCTGCGCCGATCGCGACGTGACCGCACGCGTTGGTCGGGCCCGGCGGGCTGCCGGACTCGAGCAGCAGCTGGTCACCGCTCCCGGGGAAGGGCCGCAGGGACGGGTCCGCGCAGCGGTCGGCGAGCGCGGCCATGGCGTCCCAGTCCGCCGCCGACAGCCCGATGAAGTTGAGCCAGCCCCACAGCGGGCTGCCGAACGTCACGTTCGCCTGGATGTCGCAGATCCGCTGCTGGTAGATCGACGTGAACAAGCACATGCTCGTCAGCAGCGTCGTGCGAGGGCCCGGGTGGAAGAGGTCCGGCGCGTAGGCCGCGGGCGTGAACTCCTGCAGCGCGACGCCGTCGCCGGCGCGCGCCACCTGCGCCGTGCCCGCCCCAAAGGCGGCGTCGATGTCCTGCGCGGCGAGCGCGTAGTTGTCGTGGATCTGCCCGTGCATCGTCAGCGCGTTGGCGAACGTGCCGAGGTAGAGGTGGTGGCCCTGTCCGCGCGCCCAGGTCTGCGCCAGGACGGCCTTCGCGTTCGGGCTGTGCGCGAGCACGTTGGCCGTGATCGCGACCGCGCTGCTCCGGAACTGCTGCGGGTTGCCGAGCGTGTTGGTGGCCTCGAGCGACTGCCCCTGCATCACGACCGCGTCCCACTGTTGCCCGGCCGGCAGCGCGCCGGTGATCGTCCCGACCTGCACGGGGTCCGACGCGTGGTAGGCGAGGTTGGTGCTCGAGACGAACCGCTCGTAGACGTTCGGCGTCGCGAAGCCTGCCTCCTCGGCGATCTTCCGTAGCCCGACGCCCGCTCCCGCGTTGTAATTGAGGAAGCTGTTCCCGTACATCAGGACGTTCTTGCCTTGGGCAGCGAGACACGCTGTAAAGAGCAGCGAGACGGCGGTCGTGAGGCGGAACATATACGCCCTTTAACGGATCCCGAGAGGTAGAGAAACCCCCTTGGCACCGATGTTTCGCGTAGTTCCTACCTGATCTATTTACGCTATGATGAAAGGACCCGGCATCTTCCTGGCGCAGTTCATGAGTGACGACGCGCCGCTCAACCAGTTCGACACCGCGTGCAAGTGGGCGGCCGACCTCGACTACGTCGGCGTGCAGGTCCCGTCCTGGGACGGCCGGTGCATGGACCTCCAAAAGGCAGCAGAGAGCAAGGCTTACTGCGACGAGTTGAAGGGAGTCGCCGAGGCCAACGGCGTCGCGATCAGCGAGCTCTCGACGCACCTCCAGGGGCAGCTCGTCGCGGTGCACCCCGCCTACGCCTCAATGTTCCAGGTGTTCGCGCCGGACGAGGTGCGTACGCCGGAGGCCATGCACGACTACGGCGCGCAGCAGGTCCGCTGGTGCCTGAAAGCGAGCCAGAATCTCGGCCTCGACGCGATGCCGACGTTCTCGGGGGCGCTGATGTGGCACACGGTCTACCCGTGGCCGCAGCGGCCGGCGGGGCTCGTGGAGGAGGGCTTCAAGGAGCTCGCGCGCCGGTGGCGGCCGCTGCTCGACTACGCCGAGGAGTGCGGCGTCGACTGCGCCTTCGAGGTGCACCCCGGAGAGGACGTGCACGACGGCGCCAGCTACGAGGCCTTCCTCGAGCAGGTCGACGGGCACGCGCGCGCGTGCCTGCTCTACGACCCGAGCCACTTCGTGCTGCAGCAGCTCGACTACCTGCACTTCATCGAGCTCTACCACGACCGCATCAAGGCCTTCCACGTCAAGGACGCGGAGTTCAAGCCCGACGGTCGCACCGGCGTCTACGGCGGCTACCAGTCGTGGCAGAACCGCGCGGGCCGGTTCCGCTCGACGGGCGACGGGGAGGTCGACTTCGTCGGGATCTTCACCGAGCTGACGAAGCACGGCTACGACGGCTGGGCGACGATCGAGTGGGAGTGCTGCTTCAAGGACAGCCAGCAGGGCGCCGAAGAAGGCGCGCCGTTCATCGTCTCGCACATGATCCAGCCGCCGGCCAAGGCGTTCGACGACTTCGCGGGCGGAGACGTCGACCAGGCCGCGGTTCGTCGGGCGCTCGGCCTCGAGTAGCCGCGCGTCCGGCGAGCAATTTGGCGCCTTCTGCATCCACGCGCGTCCCGGATATCATGTCTGGGTGATGGACCATGCCGCAGCACGCACGGAGGTCGCGAGCGGCTTGCGCCGCTTGCCCGCAGCGCTCGCGCTGGCGCTGCTGGCGCTCGCCGCGACGCCGCGCGTGCGCGCGGACGACGGCCTGCTCTGGTCGTTCGTGGGCGTCGCCGCGGGCCTGCTCGCGTGGTTCGCGGCGCTGCGGCTGTCCGGTCGAGCGGCCCGCGTCGAAGCCGTCCGGCCGATCCGGCAGCACTACATCCAGGCCTCGGTCCAGCTGTTCCTCTACCTCTACTGGGGCTACCTGTGGCAGGACGCCGACGGCGCGCGCCCCATCTACGCGCAGGCGCCCCTGATCCTGGCGCAGTTCTGCTACCTCTACGCCTTCGACGGGCTCTGGTCCTGGAGCCGTGGCCGGGCGTGGCGGCTCAGCTCGGGGCCGACGCCGATCGTGCTCTCGACCAACCTCTTCATCTGGTTCCGCGACGAGTTCTTCGTCTGGCAGTTCGCGATGATCACGGCGGGGCTGCTCGGCAAGGAGTTCCTGCGGTGGCGCAAGGACGGGCGCCGGACCCACATCTTCAACCCGTCGGGGTTCGGCCTGATGTGCGCGGCGACGACGCTGATCCTGCTCGGGCAGACCGACGCGACCTGGGCCAAGCCGCTCTCGACCACGATCGCCGTGCCGGGGATCTTCGTCGTGATCTTCGCGCTCGGCCTGGTCGTGCAGCACTTCTTCGCGGTCACGCTGATGACGTTCGCCGCGGCGCTCGCGATGATCGCCACCAACGCCGTCTACGAGCAGGCGACCGGCGTCTACCTGTTCGTCAGCACCAACCTGCCCGCGGCGGCGTTCCTGGGGCTGATGCTGCTGATGACCGACCCGTCGACGTCGCCGCGGACCAACGTCGGGCGGACGCTCTTCGGCGTCGGCTACGGGCTGGGCTACATCGTCGCCTTCGAGGTGCTCAACCGGCTCGGCGCGCCGGACCTCTACGCCAAGCTCTATCCGGTGCCGGTCCTCAACCTGACGGTCCGCTGGCTCGACCGGTTCGCGCGGTCCGGCTGGGTCGGCCGCCTCAACGATCGTTGGGAGCGCGGCGTGGCGCCCCGCGTCAGCAACGCCGTGCACATGGCGCTGTGGGCGGTCGTGTTCGTCTCGCTCTTCGGCGCCGGCTACTTCGAGCGCAGCCACCCCGGCGCGTCGATCGCGTTCTGGAAGCGCGCCGTGGCGGAGGAGCGCGCGAACGCGACCCGCGGGCTGGTCAAGGTCACCGGCTCGCGCGCGGTCGACCCGCAGGTGGAGGGCCCGGCGCGCGCTGCGGCCTACAACGAGCTCGGGATCCTCAGCATGACCGAGGGCATCGACGACAGCTCGGCGGCGTCGCGTGTCGGCAGCGCCGCGCGGTGGTTCGCCGAGTCCGCCGCGCGCGGCAGCGACGACGGGGCGAAGAACGTGCTGCACCACTTCCTGTTCCACCGGGCGCGCCGCAGCGACGCCGACCTGGGCGCTGCGCTCGAGCGCTGTCAGTCGCTGGGCCTCGCGGGCGACGCGCGCGCAGCCTTCTTGATCGGGCTCGCCGTCGAGACCGGCGTCGGGGTGCGCCCGGACCCGCGCGGCGCGCTGCGGTTCTACCGCGCGTGTCCGGCCGACGACCTGTTCGCGGCGCGCGCGATCGCGCGGGTCGGGCTCTCGGCCGGGCCGGGCTTCGACCTGCGCGGCGTCGTCGCGCCCCTCACGGCCGCCGCGGACCTCGGCGACGCGGAGAGCTGCTACTACCTCGCGTTCATGCACCAGCGCGGCCAGGGCGTCGCGCGGGACGTCGCGCGCGGCGCCGCGCTGCTCGCGCGCGCGGCCGACCTCGGCTTCGAGCCCGCCGT
>JBMHDP010000244.1:0-4950 GCA_049889335.1 Planctomycetota bacterium | reverse complement strand
GCCGGCCGCGCCGCGCCGCGGGCCCCTGCCGCGCGCGCAGGGCGCTCCTCGAACAGCTCTTCGATCTCCTGCAGCACGTCACGCGACGCGAGCGGCTCGTCCACCGGCTCGCCTTCGAAGGCCATGTCGTTCTCGAGCATGCGCTGCGCCACGTCGAGGCGCTTGCGAACGCTGGCGATCACCTCCTTCGCCTCGCTCAGCGCGGTGCTGTCCAGGTCGAAGCGATCGCTCGACGCCGCCAGGGCCTCGACCTGCATCTTCTGGGTCTTGAGCGCGCCGACCTGGTCCTCCAGCGCCGCCCGCTCGTAGCGCACCGCCGCGAGGCGGTCCTTCGCTGCGCCGACCGCGCGGGTCTGCCGCTCGATCAACGCGCGCTTGGCGTCGAGGATCGCGACGTTGTTGACGTAGCTGTCCTTGGTCCGGCCGAGGTCGGCGGTGACCCGCCGCTGCGCGAAGAACTCCGACGCCAGCTGGACGCCGTCTTCCTGCGCGCCGCGCAGCAGGTCCGCGCCGACGCGGAGCTTCTTCGCCTCGGCGGCCACGACCTCTTCGAGGCGCACGACCGACGACTGCAGGTCTTCGAGCTCCACCTCGGCGCGCGCGAGGTCGCGCTTGCAGGTCCGGATCTGCGGATCGATTTTCCGGATGAGGTCTTCGGCGCGGCGCAGCTCGAGCTCGACCGGGATCTGGTCGGCGACGTGCTCGCGCACCGAGGAGGCCACCGACCCGAGGTAGCCAGGGAAGTCCGTGCCGAGGAACAGGAAGCCCGCCCCTCCCAGCGCTGCGCCGCCGATCAGCAGCATCTTCAGTGTCTTGCGAATCATCTCGTCATCTCCGTAGCAAGGTTGGCCTGGAGCCCGCAGGCCCAGGCTCCCCCCTACGCAGGGTCGAGACGAATATTCGCGCCGCGCGCTAGATCCGCGCCCGCTCAGCGCTCGCGACGTCCGAGCTGCGCCGCGGTGCTCCGCAGCAAGCGGTCCCGCAGGTCGTCCATCCCCGCTCGCTGCGCGTCGTCCTCACGCGCCTGGAGGTCCTGCAGCGTGGCGTTGCAGTAGGGACACGCGCTGTCCTCGAGGTGGAACGACACGAAGTCGCGCGCGCCGCCTGCGAGCTCGCCCTGCAGGAAGCTCTGCAGCACGTGCGGGTGGGGGCAGCTGACGCGCTCCGAGCGCCAAACGGTCGCCACCGTGAACGACAGCCGCGCGTCCAGCTCTCCGCCCGCCGAAAGTTCGTCCCGCCCCTCGCTCATCGCGCGCCGGGCCTCCAGAGCCCCAGGAACAGCGAGTGGTTCGGGTCGTGCTGCCGCGCCATGCCGCGCAGCCGCTCGACGGCGCGGAACTTGATCCCCGCGACCGCCTTCTCGTCCTCGATCCCGAAGCGCGCCGCGGCGTCCTTGTTGCGGCCGCCCAGGACGAACAGGTACTCGAGCACCATCAGCTTTTGGAACTCGCCCGCCGACCACAGCTCGGCGACGTGCTGCTTGAGGATCTCGGCCAGCACCGCGCGCTGCCGGTCCTCGTCCTCGGCCTGCACCGCGCGCTCCTTGGGCTGCGGCGCGTCGTCCTCGGCGAGGCCCTCGAGCCACATCTGGCTGCGCGCCCCGTCGTCGTCCGGTTGATTCGGCGCCACCTGCGGCCCGCGCTTCCGGAAGCGGTCGATGACGCGGTTCCGGGCGATCCCGAACAGGAACTGCTCCAAGGTGTAGGCGGGGTCGAAGCCCCCGATGCCGCGGACGGCCCCGAGGAACACGTCCTGGGTCAGGTCCTCGGCGACCTGGTGGTCCCCGACGTAGCGCTTCACGTAGAAGTAGATGCGTCGGTAGAAGTCCTCCTGCAGCGCCGCCCACGCGCCTTCGTCCATCGCCTGCAGCAGGCCGAGGTCGTGCACCGAGTCGCTCATCGGAGGAGTCTTGATATAGCAGCGGCCGCCGAGGTCCGCGCGCAGGAATCGGCGTCAGACGCCCGGGGCCAGCAGCGCCATGAGGGTCACCACGACCAGCAACACGATCGCGGCGACCACGACGAGGCCGACGAGCTGCGCGAAGGCGCCGAACAGGCGGACCGGCAGCTGCAGCGTCCACCGGAGGCCTGGACCGAGCGCCGTCGCGACGACGCGGGCCGGGAGCAACAGGACCTGCGTCGCGAGATCGGCCGCCGCGACGACCACGCGCGCGACGGCTTCGAACGGGCCGGCGCTCGGCCGCGGCGCGCGGGTCTGCCACGGCATCCCGCGCGGCCGCGCCGCGGCGGCCGGGAGCGGCGGCGGCGCAGCGGACTCCGGCGCGCCGGACGCAGAGGGGGCCGCTCCGGACGTGGCCGCGTGCGACGCGGCAGCCTCAGCCGTGGCAGCCGCCGGCAGCCCCCCTCCGGCGATCGCGCGCACGAGGTCGGCTGCGGTCTGGAAGCGGGCGTCGGGGTCCTTTTGCAGGCAGCGGCGGATGCAGGCCTCGTCCTCCGGGCGCGCGGACGCGGGGAACGCGACCTCCTGCTGCTCGTGCTTGCGCAACACCTCCCACTCCGAGTCGCCCCGGAACGGGACGTCGCCGTAGAGACACTCGTAGAGGATCACGCCGAGCGAATAGACGTCGCTGCGCGCGTCGCCGCGACGTTGCAGCAGCTCCGGCGCCATGTAGTAGGGCGTGCCGCGGCCGAAGCTCAGCGAGTTGCGCGACGCCGACACCAGCTTGCTCAGGCCGTAGTCGCCGACGCGCGCGACGTCCCCCTTCAGGAAGATGTTCGCGGGCTTGAGGTCGAAGTGGACCAGCGAGTGTTCGTGCAGCGCCTGCACCCCGCGGGCGGCCTGCGTGAAGATGTGCAGGGCGGCGGCGCGGTCGAGCGGCTCGCCGCGGAGCCTCTTCTGCAGGGTCTCGTCGCCGGCGTAGCTCATGACGAGGTACGGGATGCCGTCGACGACGCCCTTGTCCTCGATCGAGACGAGGTTCGGGTGGTCGATCTGCGCGAAGTAGCCGACGTTCTCGATCTCGCGCATCACCGCGTCGCGCACGGTGTCGTCGTCGACCTTGAGGAACTTGACGGCGTAGTCCTTGCCGATCGAGGCCTTCCGCGCCTTGAAGACCAGACCGAACATCCCGCCGCCGAGCTTGTTGAGGATCTCGAACCCGGCGAGGTAGCCCGGCTTCCGGTAGCTGCGGTAGAAGCCCTCCCAGTCGACGCGGGCGGACGCTGCAGCCGAAGGCTCTACGGGTTCGGGATCCACGGGTTGGGGGGTGATGACAGAGACCTCCATCGACGCGTCGAGATGCTACACCAGGAACAGCACGGCCGGCAGACCAGCGGCGCCGAGCGCGCCGAGCGCGAGGAGCCTGCCGGTCATGTAGCCACGAGAGAGGCGATCGATCCACGAGAGGGCCACGCCGAGCGCGAGCCACCCCGCGACCAAGACGCCTGCCTTGGCCGCGGCCGCGCGCTCGCCGCGCTGCAGCGCGACCCGGAGGCTGCGCCGCGCGCGCGCCGCCGGCGCGGCAGCTTCGGCGACCCAGAGCGTCGTCTGAAAGCTGCTGCCGAATTCGTGCGCGCGCTCCCGGTCACGCCGGTCCACCTGCGCGAGGAGCCGCTCCACCGGCAGCGCAGCGATCCAGCGGTCGACCGCCTGCTCGCAGAGCAGCGACGGCATCCACGCGGGCCGATTCGCCGCCGCCTCCGCGACGGCGCGTTCGCGCCACACCTCGCGCAGGTGCTGCTCGGCGCGACGCTGCGCCGAGGCCAGCGCTGCGGCGCGGCTGAGCTCGGCCTCGCCGCGCACGGCGACCGCGGCAGATCGCTCCTGCGGCGCGCAGGGCGGCGGCGCGTAGCCGGCGAAGCAGAGAGTGAAGAGGAGGGCGAGCACGTTCCTGGGTGGACCCGCGCGCCTACGTCCCGCCAGCCGGGATATTCTCGATCCCTGCAGATTCCGGCGCTCAGACGCCGCGCGCGCCGCCAGGATGCGTCCACGGCATGAGCACCAGCGTCACGCCCGCGGCCTCCACGACCTCGCCCGCCGCGACCGGGTGCTCCCCCGTGAACGGGACCCCGTCGATCGAGCCGCCCTGCTCACACGCGACGCGCACCTGGCCGCTGCTGTGCGCATAGATCGCCACCTCGCCCCGGGCCCCGTCGACCGGGACGTGCAGGTCCCGGCCGGCGCCGATCAGGATCCTGCCGTCGCGCCCGCGGTCCTTCATCAGCAGGACCCGGTCGGTCCCCGCGACCTGGAACCCCCCTTGCAGAATCAGCCGGCTGGTCAGCGACCGCGCCGTCGGGCGCTCGTAGCGGGCGCGCAGCGCCGCGCCGAGCTGCACGACCTCGCCGCCCCTGAGCGCGCGACGCTGCACGGGCGCTCCGCCGACGCGGACCTCGCCCTCCTCGGCGACGACGACGTCCTCCATCCCTCCGTGGAACGACATGCTGCGGCGGATCGAGGCGTGTCTGCCCGCGAGGCTCGCGAGGACCGGCAGGTCAGCGCGGCCGTGCCGGACGTTGCCGATCGTCAGGGTCTCGCCGCGCACGACGAGGTGCTCACCGCCTTCGTCGACCCGCAGCAGGAACGCCCCCTCCAGGCCCTGGGCGCGCACGAGGTCGCGCTGGATGTCGAACACGCGCGTCCGCAGCGAGGGGTCCGCGCCTGCGAGCTCCCGGAGCTTGTCCTGCGCGCCCGCGTAGTCCTTGGCCCGCGTCATCTCGGCAGCCTCGGACAGCGCCGACTCCTGCCGTCGCTGCCGTCGCAGCTCGTCGGCGACCTGTCGCACCTCGGCCGAGTCGCGCCAAAGCCCGCGGGCCTCCGACAGCAGCCGCGCGACCTCGTCCCCGTCGTCCGCCGCGGCGCGCTCCCGCGCGCGCGTCAGGAGCGCGGCGACGCGGGCCTCGCGCGCAGCTCGCTGCTCGCGCCACTCCGCGGCGCGCGCGCCGAAGGCAGGCCGCACGATCTCCAGGGCCGCGAGCAGGTCCGCGGCCC
>JBMHDP010000243.1:0-2797 GCA_049889335.1 Planctomycetota bacterium | reverse complement strand
GAGCAGCGTCGGCGCGCGCACGCGCGCCGGCAGGGAGGTCTCGTCGAGCGCCTGCGCGTCGTCGAGCACGTCAGGGGCGACGTGGAACAGCGGGCCCTGGCCGAGGTCCAGATAGCCTGCTGCGTCGAGCCGTCGCGCCAGCGAGGGCATCAGGCCGAACGCCGGGGCGAGCAGCGCCAGCCGCTCGACGAGGTCGGGGCGGGCGACCGCCGCGTGCGCCGCGACGAGGCCGCCGAGGCTCGACCCGACGACGACCGCGGGCCCGACGCGCTCGAGCACCGCGACGGCGTCTGCGATCAGATCGCGGACCTTGACGCGCCCGAGCGCGCCCGAGGACTCCCCGTGGCCGCGCATGTCGAACCGCAGGAAGGCGCGGCCCGCGGCGCGGGCGTGCTCGAGCAGAGACTCGCTCTTGATCCCGAGGCGCGTCGAGCCGAGGCCGTGCAAGAACACGTAGCAGGGGCCGGCGCCGGGCCGCTCGTCGCCGACGACGCGGCCGCCGCCGGAAACATCCAGGCAGAACGGCGCCGTCGCCACGGGTCAGACGATGCGCTCGATCGCTTCGATCTTGACCCGGATCGGGCCCGCCGGCGACGGCATCTCGCCCACCTCGCCGAGCTCCTTGCCGAGCAGCCCCTTGGCGAGCGGCGCGCGGTAGTTGATCGTGTGTTCGTCGTTGGCGTCCCACGGCCCGAGCAGCTGGTACTCGAGCTGCTTGCCCGAGGCCTCTTCGACGAGCGTGATCTTCTGCCCGGGCGCGACCGTGTCCTCGGGGATCTCCTGGTCCTCGATCAGCTTGGCGCTGCTGATCTCGCCGTCCATCTCCTGCGCGCGGCCGGTGAGGTTGCGCTGCTCTTCCATCGCCGACTCCCACTCGCTGTTCTCCGAGAGGTCGCCGAGCGAGGCGGCGGCGCCGATCGCCTGGGCGTTCTCGGGGATCTTGACGTCGACGAGCACGCGGTACTCCTCCTTGATCTTCTTGAGCCCGGCCTGGGTCGTGAAGATGAACTCCTCCTTCTCCCACCACGGGGCCTCGGGCTCGGCGAGGATGTCCGGGTAGAGGCGCGCGGCGGTGCGGTCGAGGTAGGTCTCGAGCTCCTGAGGGAAGTCCTCGCCGGCGCGGGCGACGATGCCCACGTACTGGGCGAGGTCTTCGCGGGAGATGCCGTCGCACGCGACGTCGAGCAGGCCGCGCTTGCCGGTCAGCAGGCTCAGCAGGCGGTTGAGCAGGCGGCCGTGGAGCTGGTTGGACTTGCGGTCCTCGTTGAGCACGCGGCCGAGGTGCAGCAGCACGCGGACCAGCGTGACCGCGTCGGGGCACGCCTCCTGGTCCTTGAAGACGCCGTCGCTGTAGTACTTGCCGAGCAGGTACGTCATCAGCGGGTGCCGCTTGGGGTAGGGCGCGACGCGGTTCCAGAGCGAGAGGATCTCGGCGCCGTGGCCGGTCTCGACGAGCTTGTCGGCGACCTTCTCGACGATGGTCGCGGGCCACTGGGTGAGCGTCGCGACGCACTGTTCGGCCCAGTCCCCGCCGAGCGCCTGCGGCAGCAGGTTGACCGCGTGCTCGCGCGACGCCTGGGTCGCCAGCATGTCGATGCGCGTGGGCTGCAGCTGCCCGCCCTCTTCGAGCAGCAGCGCGCGGAGCTCCTCGGCCGCGCTGACGGAGGCCTGCTTGCCGTGCTCCTCGAGGAACAGGATCCCGTCGAGGACGTGGGCGTGGCTGATGTCTGCCTCCGGGTCGCTCTGCTTGGACTGGAGCGCCTGCTCCATCGTCGCGGCCGCGAGGTCGAGGATCTGCGTGCGCACATCTTCGTCCTCGGAGCGCTTGAGGTACTCGCGGAGCACGACGACGCGCTCCCCGAGGTTGTTCTGGTGGCGGAGGCTGGCGCCGGCTTCGTCGACCAGGCTGACGGGCTTCTTGCGCAGCACGAAGACCGGGCGGGTCGGCGTGCCCTCGACCTTGAGCCACGGGTCCTTGGTCGCGGCGGTCTTGGCCTTCTTCCACCAGGTGGCCCACTTCTTGGTCTCGATCGCGGAGCCCGCGAGCTCCTTCTTGACCTGGGTGCTGGTGATGGTGCCGCGGTAGAGGCTGGCGGCGCGCCGGATCAGCAGCGCGGGCGTGGCTGCCGCTTCTTCCTGCAGCTTCTCCATGCGGAGCAGCTTCATCGCGCGGAGGTCGTCGGCGTCGAGCGGCTTGAAGCTGTCGAGCAGCGTGTCGAGGGGGAACGGTGACCGCCGGCCGGTGCTGAAGTGGACGGTGATCTCCTGGGTCTCGGTGTCGAAGCCCTCGACGATCCCCTCGCCCCAGCCCGCGCCGTGGTAGACGACGTGCCCTTCGGTGTAGCGCCGCAGCTGGTCGAACTCGAGGAGCGCGCCCACCGTGGCCGTCGACAGGTTCGAGCGCTGCTTGAGGACCGGGAGCCAGGCGGCGTCGCCGTAGTGCGCGTCGATCAGCTCGACCACCTTGTTGACCAGCGCGTCGTTGTGGGCGCTGCTCTGCATGGTGCGGAAGCCGAGCTCCATCGCGGCGCGGTTGTCGCCCTTGCCCGAGAGGCTCTCGATCATCGCCGTCGCCATGCCGAGCGCCTTGCTCGCCATGTCGTGCTCGCACAGGGCGTCGAGCGTGTCAGCGTAGTGGGAGATCTGCTCGGCGTCGGGGGCGCCGACCGCCTGGTTCCAGGCGGCCTCGAGGTCGTCGAGGTTCTGAGAGCGGGCTAGATGGACCAGTTCGTGCGTCAACTTCGGACCCGTGTGCAGGCGTGAGCGGCGGAAATCGGGCGGGAGACGATACCTGCTC
>JBMHDP010000242.1:0-13453 GCA_049889335.1 Planctomycetota bacterium | reverse complement strand
CAAGGAGTCGGCCTTCGACTCCAACCAGTGGAACTCGGCGGTCGGCCTGGGCGGCGGCGCCGGCGGCAAGTACGGCGGTCGCGGCGGCGGTCGCGGCGGCAAGGGCGGCGGCAAGTCCTACGCGGCGGCCATCGACGCCGGCCTCAAGTGGCTCGCGGCCCACCAGGACGACGACGGCAAGTGGGACACCGACGGCTTCATGAAGCACGACCTCGCCGACGGCGGCGAGATCTGCGACGGCCCCGGCAACGCGGTCCACGACGTCGGCAACACCGGCCTGGCCCTGCTCGCCTTCCTCGGCGACGGCAGCACGATGCGTGCCGGACCCTACAAGGACAACATCAAGAAGGGCGTCAGCTGGCTGCGCAAGCAGCAGCAGGAGAACGGCCTGTTCGGCACCAACGCCTCGCACGACTTCATCTACGACCACGCGATCGCCGCCTACGCCATGTGCGAGGCCTACGGCTTGTCCAACTACAAGCTGCTGAAGAAGGCGGCGCAGAAGGGCATCAACTACCTCGAGTCGCACCGCAACCCCTACTCGGTGTGGCGCTACCAGCCGCGGGACAACGACAACGACATCTCGGTCACCGGCTGGTGCATCATGGCCTACGAGTCGGGCAAGTTCTTCGACCTGCAGATCAACAAGTCGGCGCTGGACCTTTGCGAGACCTTCCTCGACCAGGTCTCGGACGCGACCGGCAAGCACGGCTACACCAAGCAGGGCGAGGGCAGCTCCCGGAAGCCTGGCGACCACGGCACCAAGTTCCCGATCGAGAAGGGCGAAGCGCTCACCGCGGTCGGCCTGTTCTGCCGCTTCTTCATGGGCCAAGACCCGAAGGAGAAGCCGATCATGAAGGCCTCGGCGGACCTGCTGCGCAGCAAGCCGCCGGTCTGGGACGAGAAGAGCGGCGCCATCGACCACTACTACTGGTACTACGCGACCTACGCGCTCTACCAGTACGGCGGCGCCCACTGGAACGAGTGGAAGAAGAAGCTCGAGACGTCGGTGGTGAAGAACCAGCACCGCGCCGCGGCCGAGAAGAACCTGCTCGGCTCGTGGGACCCGATCGGCGCCTGGGGTGAGGACGGCGGTCGCGTCTACTCGACGGCCATCCTCGTGCTGACCCTCGAGGCCTACTACCGCTACTCGCGCCTGGTGCGCTGAGCCGACTGCGGCGCGTCTGCGCCGCGAGCCTGCGAGACTTGGAGCGGGGCGGCCGCCCCCCCCCCGCGGCGGGGGGCGGCGCCGGGGGGGGGGGGGGGGGGCGGGGGGGGGGGTCGCGGGCGCGGGGGCCGGCCCCGCGCCCCCGGGGCCCCGGGGGCCGCTCTGCGTTCGGGGCAGCGCTCACCAACCCCAGGTCCCCGGGCCGCCCTTGAAGCCGCGCTCGCCGCCGGAGATCCAGCTTGTGATCCAGCCGCCGTAGAAGTCCCCCTCCTGGCGCAGCACGGCCTCGCCGTCGACCTCGCAGCGGTCCAGCGGACCGGCGTAGAGCGCGAAGTGGTCGCGCAAGGCTGCGAACGCCGCGGTGGGCTGCGGATACGCCCAGCCCACGCCGCGCAGCGGCGCCTCCCCCGGCAGGCACAGGTCGAGATACGCGGCCACGCCTTTCCACTCGCAGGCGGTCGCGCGCCGCGCGCTCGGCTGCAGCGCCGCCCTGCCCGCCTCGGTCAGCGACGCAGCCGGCAGGTAGTAGGTCGGCGGGTGCGACGTCTCGAGCACGCGCAGCGCCGTCTTCGACCGCACGACCTCGACGCCGCGGTGCACGACTCGGAGGCTGCCGTCGAAGCGCTCGAGCCGCGGCGGCCGTGGGTAGTCCCAGACGGACTCGGTCTCTCGTTGGCCCATGCCCGTCCGTCGCCACGCGACCGCCGAAGGATGCACGAAAGGGACTTCGTGAGGAGACGACAGGTCCTATACACGCCGCGATGCGCGACGAGGCCAGCTACATCTGCGACTCCTGCGGCGAGGACATCGTCGTCCCGATCGACTGGTCGGCCGGAGCTCGCCAGAGCTACGTCGAAGACTGCCCGGTCTGCTGCAACCCGAACGTGATCCACGTCGAGCTCGACGACGGCGAGGCCTACGTGCGCAGCGAACCCGAGCAGGACCGCTAAGCTGCTCAGCGGCCGAACCGCCGCAGCGCGAGCAGCCGCACCGATTCGACGGGATCCTCCAGCAGCGCGCGCTGCGCGCTCGCGGGGACCTCCGCCGCCTCCGGCCACGCCGACAGCGCCGCGAAGCGGACCACCGGATCCGGATCGGACAGCGACAGCGCCGCGTCGTACGGACCGAGTCGGACCACGCCCGCGCGCAGCATGCCCTCGTGCAGCGTGCGGCGCCCCGCCGCGTCCGCGCCGAGCGCGCGGGCGAGCGCGCCGTCGAGCTGCGCGTCCCAGGCCTCCAGGCCCGGGGCCTCGGCGCTGCGCGCGCTGCCGCGTTCGAGCCAGGCGCGCATCGCCTCGACCGCGGCGACGCGCGCAGCCTGCTGCTGCGCTGCGACGTCGAGGCGCTCTCGCTCCTGCAGCGCCCGCTGCTCCTCTTCACTCAGGTCCGGCTCGTGCGGCGGCAGATCGAAGACGCAGCGCCCGAGCCACGAACCTCCGAAGGCGACCGGCGTGAACGCCGCGCGGACCGGCAGGCCGGCGAGCTGCGTGTAGTAGGCCTGCTCGAAGTCCAGCCGCGCAGGGTCCCAGAGCTCGGCGGCGTCGCGAGCGGCGTCGTCGAGGACCTGCAGCGGGTGCGCGACCAGCGTGTCCGCCAGGATCGCCCCGACGCCGAGCGGCGCCGTCACGGGCAGGCCGACGTAGAACCAGGGCCCGGGCTCGGGCACGACGCGCTGCTCGAACGCCGTCCAGACCGGGCGGTTGTCGGGGTTGGACCAGGCGCACGCGCCGAGCAGCGACAGCGCGACGCCCGCCGCGATCCTCCCAGCGGCCCGGCTCATCGCGCGACCTCCTGCGTCGACGCGGCCTCGTCGCGGACCCTGCTGAGGTCATCGTCCACGTCGAACACGGCTCGGAGCAGCCAGTCCCCGCAGAAGACCGGCGGCGTCGCCATCACCGCGAGCGGCGTCAGCAGCACGGCGCGGAACGACGAGTCCTGCTCGTAGTCCCACAGCAGGTCGACCGTGTCTCGCCACGCGTCGTCGAGCTGCGTCGCTGGATGCACGACCGCCGCGTCGAGCGCGCCGGCGCCGAGCGCGATCGGCAGCGCGACGGGGCTGAGCGCCCAACGCGCGGCGGCGCTCTCTGGCGCGGCGTGCGCGTCCAGGTAGTTGAGCGTACGACGGTTGTCCTCGTCGAGGAACGCGCAGCCGGCCAACGAGCACGTCAGCATCAGGGCGACCGCGTGAGAGGGAGCGCGGGGAGGCGTGACCACCGGGGCAGGATAGGCGACAGATCTTCGAGGAAGAAGTGAGCCGAGCGCCGCGCCGCGCCGTTGTCCCCCTCACCGGCCACCGCAACTGCGCGACGACGTCGCCGCGCCGGATGGCCCGGGCGCCGACGAGGCGCGCCCCACAGGGGCGCGCGAGGTCTCTCTCCATGCAAACTCCTCCGCTACCGGTCCGTACCCAGCGCCTGCTCCCCGCAGACGCCAGCTTTCAGCAGGCGATGGCTGAGCGCCTCCGCCAGTCTCCCTGGATCGCGCTCTCGGGCGGCGTTCACGCGCTGCTGCTGCTGATCGTCTGGGCGCTGCTGCCGCCCGAGGCAAAGGCCGAGCGGCCGCTTCAGGTGACGGTCGAACCGACCTCGCAGCAGGACGTCGAGCGACCCGAACAACCGGAGCGCCCCGAGGTCGAGGCCGAGGTCGACCCGGAAGTGCAGCCCGTCGAGGACCTGGCCGTGACGGACAACCCCACCGAGAGCGAGCTCCCGTCGGACTCGGACGCGACCGAGGCGCCGAGCGAATCGGCGTTCTCCTCGGACCAGTGGAACACCGCGCTCGGGCTCGGGCCGGGCGCTGGCGGCCCCTACAGCGAACGTGGCAACGGCGGCGGCGGCGGGCCGGGCGGACGCCAGACGCCGCCTTCGGTGCTGCGCGGGCTGCAGTGGCTCGCGGCGCACCAGGACGACGACGGGCGCTGGGACGCGGACGGCTTCATGAAGCACGACGACGCGGCGCACGAGGTCTGCGACGGACCCGGCAACGCCGTCCACGACGTCGGCTGCACGGCGCTCGCGCTGCTCGCGTTCCTCGGCGAGAACAACACGACCAAGTCCGGCCCCTACCGCGCGGTCGTGCGCCGCGGCGCGAACTGGCTCCGCAAGCAGCAGCAGCAGGACGGCCTCGTCGGCGGTCGCTCGTCCCACGACTTCGTCTACGACCACGCCATCGCCACCTACGCCCTGTGCGAAGCCTATGGCCTGTCGGGCTCGGCGCTGCTCCGCAAGCCGGCGCAGCGCGCGCTCAACTACCTCGAGGCGCACCGCAACAGCTACGGCGTGTGGCGCTACCAGCCGCAGGACCAGGACAACGACATCTCCGTCACCGGCTGGGCGGTCATGGCCTACGAGGCCGGCAAGTTCTTCGGCCTGCAGGTCAACGAGGACGCCCTGCGCAACTGCGAGGTGTTCCTGGACGAGGTCAGCGACAGCACCGGCCGGCACGGCTACCGGACGGCCGGCGAGGGGAGCTCGCGCAAGCCCGGCCGGCACGGAGCGGCGTTCCCGGTCGACCAGACGCACGCGCTGACCGCGGTCGGGCTCTTCTGCCGGTTCTTCCTCGGGCAGGACCCGAAGGAGCGCCCGCTGATGCGAGCGTCGGCAGCGCTGCTCAACACCCTGCCGCCGGTGTGGGACGAGGCGACCGGCCGCGTCGACCACTACTACTGGTACTACGCGACCTACGCGCTGTTCCAGATGGGCGGCGGCGAGTGGCGCCGCTGGCGCCGAGCGATCGAGGAGGTCGTGCCCGCGCACCAGCACCGGTCGTCGTCGCAGCCGAACCTGTTCGGCTCCTGGGACCCCGTCGGGGCCTGGGGCGAAGACGGCGGGCGCGTCTACTCGACCGCGATCCTGACCCTGACGATGCAGGCGAACTACCGCTATACGCCGCTGGTCCGGTAGCGGCGCGCCCGGCGCGTCGCAGAGCGCCGGCGCCGAGCCGAGCCTCGACGGCGTCCCGGATCGGGACATGTCGAGCGTCGCCGCAGCGGCGGGCACCCGGGCCCGCGCGCGCCAGCCGCCCCATGCCAAGGCGCCCACCGGCGCGCGCCTCGCAGTTTTCCTGAAGTAAGACTCAAGCCCCGGCCGATGACGACTGCGACATCGGCTGCGGCGCCCCGCTGCGGCCGCCCAGGCAAAGGAGAGGAACAAGATGGGGCTACGCGTCAACTCGAACATCGCGTCGCTGAACGCTCAGCGTTCGCTGTCGACGACCACGGAACGGCTGCAGGCGAACTACCGGAGGCTCTCGACGGGGCTGCGCATCTCGACCGCGTCGGACGACGCTGCCGGACTGGCGATCTCGGAGCGGTTCCGCGCGCAGGTGCGCTCGACCAACCAGGCGATCCGGAACGCCCAGGACGGCATCTCGCTGACGCAGACCGGCGAGGGCGCGCTCAACGAAGTCAGCTCGATCCTGATCCGGATGCGTGAGCTCTCGATTCAGGCGAGCAACGGCACCGTCAGCGACGCCGACAAGTCGACGCTCAACCAGGAGTTCTCCGACCTGATCAACGAGATCGACCGGATCGCGCAGTCCACCACCTTCAACGGCGTGAACCTGCTAGACGGCACGGGCTCGACGCTGGTCTTCCAGGTGGGCACCGGGACCGCGGCAGGGATCGACACGATCCAGCTGAGCACCTCCGACACGCTGGCTTCGACGCTCGGCCTGTCGTCGCTCGACATCGGCTCGAGCGGCTCCCCCACGGTCGCCGTGTCGATGCTCGACACCGCCATCAACTCCGTCAGCAGGGTGCGTGGTCAGTTCGGCGCGGCCCAGAACCGCCTCTCGACCACCATCGCCAACCTGCAGATCCAGTCCGAGAACCTGAGCGCAGCCGAGTCACGGATCCGCGACGTCGACGTCGCCGTCGAGACGTCGGCGCTGACGCGCAACTCGATCCTGCAGCAGGCCGCGATCTCGATCCTCGCGCAGGCCAACACGCAGCCGCAGGCGGCGCTGACGCTGCTGCAGGGCTAGGCTCACCCCGCGACGCGATCCGTCCGAGCGGCCCGCCCGAGCGGGCTGTCCGATCAGCTCATCGCGTGGACGGCCTTCATCGCCGCGCCCTTGCGCCGCGACGCGGTGTGGCGGTGGATGACGTTCTGCTTGGCGGCCTTGTCGATGCAGCTGCAGACGAGCGTGAGCAGCTCCTGCGCCTTCTGCTTGTCGCCCGCGGCGACCGCGGCGTGCAGCTTCTTGGTCTCGGTCTTCATCCGGCTCATCCGGGCCTTGTTCTGGACGCGCTTCTTCTCCGAGGTGCGGATGCGCTTGTTGGCTTGCTTGCTGTGGGCCATGGCTAGGTCTCTGGGCTCTCTCGTTCTGCTTGGGGAGTGTGTTCTAAGGGAGGTCGGGGTGGGTCAGGGGCGGCGCGGCAGGCTGGTCAGCCCTTGAGCGCCTCCACCTTCTGGGCGACATCGCGGAAGCCGATGTCCTGTTCGAGGATCTTGGTGAAGTGGCGCAGCGCGTCCTCGCGCTTGTCCTGCGCCTCGCAGATGACGCCCATCTCGTAGAGCGCCTCCTTCGCGCGCGCGCCGCCGCCGGCGGCCTCGAGCGCCTTCTCGTATTGACCGAGCGCGAGGTCGTGTAGGTCCTTCTGCTGGAACGCCTGCCCCAAGAGGAACATGGCGTCGGTCTTCTTGCGGGGGTCCTTGACCGCCTGCTGCAGCTCGGCGATCGCGTCGTCGGTCTCGCCGGCCTCGAGCAGGCCCGCGCCGAGGTCGAAGCGCGCGCTGAGGTCGGACGGGTTGCGCTCGACGCGCCGACGCGACTCCGCGACCCTCAACTGCCCGAGCGCCTGCCGCGCGCGGCCGGCGGCCGCCTCGTCACCTCGCTTGAGCGCCTTCTGGACCATCTGTTCCTGGAGCCGGATGCGCAGGTCGCTGGCGACGTCGAGCAGCTCGGCGTCGTCGGGACTCTTCTGCAGCAGCTGCTCGATCAGGTCCAGGGCTCCGCGCAGGTCTTTGGCCATCTCGCGGAGGCGAGCCGCGCGACGCAGCAGCTTGGTATCGCCAGGGTTCTCCTGGAGCTGCGCCTCGAGCTGGTCGAGCTCCTCGTCGACCTCGTCGGCGGACAGCTGCAGCCGCTCTTGCCGCTCGAGCTGCTTCTGCTGCTGCTTGTCCTTGATCAGGTCGCGCGAGCTCTCGGCCTGCTCGATGCCGGTGCTCTGCAGAGCACCCTCGGCGGCCAGGTTCTTGCGGGCCTTGAGCGACTCCTGATCGCGCGGATCGACCTTGAGCGCCTGCTCGTACATCGCCAACGCCTCCTGCAGCTTGCCCTGCTCGTAGAACAGCGCGCCGGCAGCGCGGCAGGCCTCGAGGCAACGCGGCTGCAGCTCGGCGTAGGCCGCGTAGACGGCGAGCGCCGACTTCGAGAAGCCCGCACGCTCGAGCGAGTCCCCCAGCTTGAGGTTCGGGCCCTCAGCGGCAGGGTCGTAGGCGAGGTAGCGCTCGAACGACTTGGCGGCGCCGGCGTGGGACCCCACGGCGCGCTGAAGACCGCCGATCAGCAGGTTGACGCCGCCGAAGAGCACCGCGGTCAGCTTTGAGGGCGGCTTCTGCGCGGCTTTCTGGAAGAGCGCGCGCCGGAGACCCGACCGGGCCTCGCCGAAGTCGGGTTGGATCGAGAGCACCTGGCCGTAGATCTTGACGGCCATCGGGTAGTTGCGGCGCTTGACCGCGTCCGCTGCCTGCTCCAGATACTTGCTGAGGTCCACCATCGGGATGTGTCCGCGTCACCGCTCGCCAGGGCCGTCCTGAGGACTCCTTGACGCGGGCGAAAGGGCGGAACAATCTACCGTCGGAGCCCAGGCCCCGCAACGTGGGTCCGCCCCCGACCGCAATTCCCATGCAAGTCCTGATCTACCCCGACCCGATCCTCCGCCGCGGCGGCCAGCCGATCACCGCGTTCGACCAGGAGCTCCGCGACCTGGCGGGCCGGATGATGGAGGCGATGTACGAGGAGGGCGGAGTCGGCCTGGCGGCCCCGCAGGTAGGGATCGAGCAGAAGCTCCTGGTCCTCAACCCCAGCGGCAGCAAGGACGACCGCGCGGGGGAGCGGGTCCTGTGCAACCCCAAGATCGTCCGCAAGAAGAAGTGGGAGTTCGGAGAGGAAGGCTGCCTCTCGTTTCCCGGGATCCAGGCCGAGGTGGAGCGGTCGGTCGAGATAACGGTCGCCTACCAGGACCTCGAGGGCGCGGAGCAGCAGCTGAAGTGCGACGGGTGGCTCGCTCGCATCGTGCAGCACGAGATCGACCACCTGGAGGGGGTCTTCTTCGTCGACCGCCTCACGGCCACGGAGAAGCTGCGCGTGAAACCCCAGCTCCTCCAGCTCGAGGACGACTACCAGGCCCGCGCCTGACGGGCCCTGTCCTCGGTGCCACCATGAGACTCGTCGAAGGTCTCGACGCGCTGCGCGAGCTCGACCTCGCGGCCATCTACGGCGAGGACTCGCCGAGCAGTCGATCGGTCGTTGCCGTCGGCGTCTTCGACGGCGTCCACCTCGGACACCACCGGCTCCTGCACCAGCTGCTGGAGATGGCCTCGGCGCTCCAGGCGATGCCCACGGTGGTGACGTTCGCGAACCACCCCGACCAGGTCCTGCGCGGCGACGCGCCGCCGCCGCTCTGCAGCGTCCCCCACCGGCTGCGCCTCTTGCGTCGCGCGGGCGTGCTGCGACTCGTGCTGCTGCGCTTCGAGGCGCGCCTGCGCCAGATGACCGCCCGGGGCTTCGCCGAGGAGGTGCTGCTCCGCGGGCTGCGAGCGCGGGGTCTGCTGCTCGGCTACGACTCCGCGATGGGCAAGGACCGGGAGGGCACGCCGGCGCGCTTCCGCGAGCTCGGCGACGAGCTGGGCTTCGAGGTCCAGACCGGCGCGCCGTTCGAGGTCAGCGGCGAACCGATCTCGTCGACGCGCATCCGACAGGCGATCGCGGACGGCGACCTCGCCGGCGCGCGGCGCTGCCTCGGTCGGTTCCCGGGCGCCCTCGGCGAGGTGGTGCGCGGCGACGCGCGGGGACGCGAGCTCGGGTTCCCGACCGCCAATCTGCTGCTCCAGCCCGGCGCGCTGCCGCCCGAAGGCGTCTACGCCGTGGAAGCGGTCGTCGACGGCGAGACCTACGCCGCGGTCGCCAACCTCGGCACGCGCCCGACCTTCCCGGACAGCGGCCCCAGCCTGGAGGTCCACCTCCTGGACTACGAGGGCGACCTCTACGGCAGGGAGCTGGAGGTCTCGTTCCGCCAGCTGCTGCGGGGCGAGCGCCGCTTCGACGGCCCGGACGCGCTCAAGGCCCAGATCGCGCTCGACGTTCGCGCGGCGCGGCGGAGCCTCCAGGCATAGCGCGCCGCAGCGCCGAGAGGGCGCGACGAGCGGGAGCTGTCCGTCAACCGAGCGCCCCGTGAGCCGCCGCGAGACGCCGCACCGCAACGGCTCCGCCGGGCGCTCAGCCTGGCTGGACCGCTTCGACCAGCTTGTCGACCACTTCGCCGACCCGCCGGACGTCGTCGAGGCCCGCCTGAGCGCCGAGCACCTGATGCAGGTCCTTGCACACGCCGAACGGGTGACCGCCCAGCAGGATCGGTCGCGCGTCCGGGCTGCCGAAGAGCTGCTGGCAGACGGCGCGGGTCTGCACGACGGCCTCCATCAGGCCGTGCACGTGCATGAGCATGCTCGCCGACATCGCGATCACGTCGACCTTGCGGTCTTGCAGGGACCACGCGAGGTCGGTCGCGGGCATGTTCGCGCCCAGGTGGTGCACCGCGTAGCCGCACAGCTGCAGGCGTTGCCCGATCACCCGGAGGCCGAGGTCGTGCATGTTGCCTGCGACGCCCATGGTCATGACCACGCGGGCGTCGTCCGCGGGACGGGGCAGCGCCTCCTGGAGGATGCCCAGGGCGCGCTCGGCGATGGCCGTTCCGTAGTGCTCATCGGCGATCGGGATCTCGGCCATCAGCCACATGCGCCCCGCCTCGCGCTGCGCTGGTTGCAAGATGTGGTCGTGGATGTCGCCGATCGGGACGCCGTCGCGGACCGCAGCGCGGATGTAGTCCAGCGCGTCCTCGCCTCGCCCTTCCAAGTTGGCGAGGAGGAACCGCATCGCGGTCTCGCCGTGCGGCGCGGCGCGGTCGAGGAGCATCGGCTGCTCCACCGGGGCGGTCGCCAGCTCTTCGGCGGCTGCCGCGATGTGCCGCCGGACGAGCGCGAACGACTCGCGGTCCATCTCCCGCTCGAGCGTCTTCTCGATCGCCTGCAGGGTGGCTTCGAGGTAGTTGGGCGGCACGTCGCGGTGGTGGAACGCGATCTTGTACCACGCCAAGACGTCCTTCAGCAGCTCGGGCCGGTCGACCGCCACGCTCGCCGAGATCTGCAGCAGCCGCACCTCGAGGTCGTCGATCGGCCGCGCGAAGGTCGGCGGCAGGGCCGCGTCCACCAGCGAAGGACAGGACGCATGCAGCGTGTGTAGGGTCGCGCTGGCATAGGCGCGCGCCGACGCGCGCAGCAATCCGGAGGTGTATTCGCGATCAGAAGCCATCGCTTAACGAGCAGATTTCGAACCGCCT
Organism: Planctomycetota bacterium; assembly: GCA_049889335.1. Taxonomy (GTDB): domain Bacteria; phylum Planctomycetota; class UBA1135; order UBA1135; family UBA2386. The sequence goes on along the minus strand of JBMHDP010000242.1, from coordinate 2,726 downwards.
CGCGGGCCAGATGCACGCAAATCCGCTCGCTCGGTCGGAAGCATGTGGCATGCATCCACCGCTTTTCGAACCGCGAACTCCGGGCGCCGCCGAGGGCGAACAGTTCTTCGGTAGACCCCAACAGAGAGACCCATAACCCCCGTAAGTCTACGGAGCACCCTTACATGATTTCCATCCGACTGATCGCGTGCGCGACCGCGCTTCTGACCGCCTCCGCCGTTGCTCAAGGTCCCATGGAGCGACCGAACATCGTCGAGGTCGCGGCCAAGGCCGGCAAGTTCAACACGCTGATCGCCGCGGCCAAGGCCGCCGGCCTCGCCGGGACCCTCTCCGGCAAGGGGCCGTTCACGGTCTTCGCGCCGACCGACGCGGCCTTCGCCAAGCTCGGCAAGGACACGATCGCGGAGCTGCTGAAGCCGGAGAACAAGGAGAAGCTGGCCGGCATCCTGACCTACCACGTCGTCGCCGGGAAGGTCCCCGCGGCCAAGGTCGTCGGCATGAAGAGCGCCAAGACCGTGCAGGGCAGCGAGCTGCCGATCGCGGTGAAGGACGGCAAGGTGACCGTCGCCGGCGCCAACGTCGTCGCGACCGACGTGATGGCCAGCAACGGCATCATCCACATCATCGACGCCGTCGTGCTCCCGCCGGAGCCGAACCTGGTCGAGGTCGCCGCCAACGCGGGCAGCTTCTCGACCCTGCTCGCCGCCGCCAAGGCCGCAGGCCTCGCCGACACGCTCGCCAACGGCGGGCCCTTCACGATCTTCGCTCCGACCGACGAGGCGTTCGCCAAGGTCGGCAAGGACACCATCTCGATGCTGCTCAAGCCGGAGAACAAGAAGAAGCTCCAGGCCATCCTGAAGCATCACGTCGTGTCCGGTAAGGTCATGTCCGGCACGGCCGTCAAGCTCAGCGAAGCGGCCACCCTGAACGGCACCAAGCTGCCGCTCAAGTTTGACGCGAAGGCCAAGAAGCTGCACGTTGGCGCCGGCACCGTCGTCGCGGCCGACATCGAAGCCAAGAACGGCGTGATCCACGTCGTCGACACGGTCCTGCTGCCCAAGTAGGCCGTGACGCGGCGCTCGTGGCGCCGCCCGACCCATCCCGAACTCAGGCCGCGCCAACTCCCCCTTGTGCTGCGAGCCTTCAGCATCTGTAATTGACGAGCCAGATTGGCTCGTCATGCAGAACCTCCTCCCCAAGATCGCGACCGGTGATCCCGCCGCCGTTGAGGACTTCCTCAAGCGGCACACCGGGATGGTCTGGGGGCTCGCGCGGCGCTTCTGCCGAAACGCAGAAGACGCCGAGGACGCGACCCAGGAGATCTTCGTCGATGTGTGGCGGAGCGCCGCTCGCTACGACGCCAACGCAGGCAGCGAGGTCACCTTCCTGATGACCATTGCCCGCCGTCGCCTGATCGATCGGGCGCGACGGCTCGGCCGACGGATCGCCGCCGATCTCCTGGAGGACCCGACGACGATCCCCAGTCCCACGGCGCCGGACGCGGTCGAGCTGCACGACGAGGTCGCCCGTGCGCAGGACGCTCTCGAGCGCCTCCGACCGGAGCAGCGCGAGGTGCTCGACCTCGCGCTCGGACAAGGACAGACACACCAGGAGATCGCAGCGTCGATCGGCATCCCCCTCGGCACGGTCAAGAGCCACGCCAGACGAGGCCTGATCAAGCTCCGCGAGATGCTGGGCGCGGACTCGCCTGACGACGCCGCGCAGACCGGCGGCGGCGCCAACGCCGCCACCGCCGCGGAGGACTCGGCGAACGAGCGCTCCCAAAAGGACCCGCAGCGAGGGAACTCGTGAGCCGGCTCGACGACGCAGCCGAGGCGGTCGTGTTCGCGCACGAAGCCGAGCGCGAGCCGTTCGCGCCGTACTCGCTCGAGGAGCGCTCGCTCGAGCGCGTCGCGGCGCTCGCTGCAGGCGCGCTCAACCGGCCTTGCCCTGCTCCGCCTGCGCTCTCCTCCCGGCTCGCGGCCGAAGCACTGCGCTTCTGCGCGGAGGAGCGCTCGGCCCACAGGGTCGAGCCGCCCGGCTTCACGACGCCTCGGCCGCAGAGCAGCCGAGGCCTCGTAGCGTTCTTTCTCGGCGCGGCCGCCGCGAGCCTCACGCTCTGGCTGGCAGGGATCGCAGCGACCCCGGCGGAGCCGTCGCAGTCCGCGCTGCGCGCCGCGACCATCGCGTCCGACACCGGACAGCGCGCCGACTGGAAGCGAGGCCCGAGCCCGCTGAGCGGGGAGGTCCGCGGAGACGTCGTTTGGCGTCAGCAGCAGCAGGACGGCTGGCTCACGTTCCGGGACCTGCCGGCGCTGCCGGGAGACCGCTGCTACCAGCTTTGGATCGTGGACAGCACGCGAGCAGGCGCGCCGGTGGACGGCGGCATCTTCTCGGTCGCTTCGGCGGCGGACGAGACCTTCGTGACGATCCAGCCGAAGCTGTCCATCGGCAGCCCGAGCGCGTTCGTGGTCACGGTCGAGGAGCGCGGCGGCGTCGTCGTCTCCGATCAAGAACACGTCGTCGCCATCGCGAGTCTGTGAGCGGCGACGGCGCCCGGCTGCGAAGTCGCACTTGCGCGCCGCCGTTCCCTTGGCTACGGTTCGCCGCCCGCCGCGCGCTTCTGCGTCGCGGCGCTGGCCCGGGTAGGTAGCTCAGTTGGTAGAGCATGGCATTGAAAATGCCAGGGTCGGCGGTTCAAATCCGCCCCTGCCCACCACTCCTAA
>JBMHDP010000241.1:0-5542 GCA_049889335.1 Planctomycetota bacterium | reverse complement strand
GGCGCGCCGCCGGCACAGCGCGGCGGGCTCCCGTTCGAGCTGCTCGGGCCCGACCGCCTCCGCTGGTCCGCGCGCGCCGGGGAGGCGCTGCTCGTCGCGCCGGTCGGCGAGCCGCCGGTCGTGCTCGAGGCCGTCGACGTCGACACCGTCGTCTTCCTGAGCGTGCGGGACGGCGAGCTCGACCCGGTCGCGCTGCGCGTCGAGCGGCGCTGAGGTGTGCGTCCCGGCGTCGCGGCGCGCCGGCCTTGGCCTGCGGTCCGGATTGCGTTCAACTGTCGGCCGACCATGAACCGCTTCACCCTCAGCGAACAGTTCTTCCGCGACCAGGCCAGCGCGCACGCGACCGGCGGCCTCTCGACCGTGCTCAACCGGATGAGCCTGGTCGCGCGCATGCTCGCCAGCGAGATCATGCGCGCCGGCTTCGTCGGCAAGCTCGGCTACACCGGCACGAGCAACGTGCAGGGGGAGGACGTGCGCGCGCTCGACGTGATCAGCAACGACACCATGCTGCAGGTGTTCGAGAACATGCCGATGGTCGCGGCGATCGCGTCGGAGGAGATGGACGACATCCACGTGCTCCCCGGCGGCGAGGACGGCAAGTACCTGATCGCGACCGACCCGCTCGACGGCTCGGGCAACGTCGACGTGGCGGGCCAGATGGGCACGATCTTCTGCATCTACAAGCGCGCGGAGGTCGGCAAGCCGGTGCAGCCCGACGAGTTCTTCCAGTCGGGTCGCAACATCGTCGCTGCGGGCTACGCGCTCTACGGCCCCTGCACGATGATGGTCTACTCCGCGGGCGGACCGGTGAACGGCTTCACGCTCGACCGCTCGATCGGGACCTTCTTCCTGACGCACCCGGACCTCCAGATCCCCGAGGGCAAGGGCGCCTACAGCGTCAACGAGGCCAACGAGACCAAGTGGGACGGCGCGACCCAGGAGATGGTCGCGCGGTTCCGGCGGCAGGAGTCCGACTGCGGCGGCCGCGCCGCTCGCTACGCGGGCGCGCTCGTGGGGGACTTCCACCGCACGCTGCTCAAGGGCGGCATCTACATGTATCCCGGCACGGCGGACAAGCCGCGCGGCAAGCTGCGGCTGCTCTACGAGAACGCCCCGCTCGCGTTCCTCTGCGAGCGCGCAGGCGGCGCCGCCAGCGACGGCGAGCGACCGATCCTCGACATCGTGCCCGAGGAGCTGCACCAGCGGACGCCGCTCTACATCGGCAGCAAGGGCGACGTCGAAGAGGCGGTCCGCGGCCTCCATCGCCCGGACGCGTAGGTCGCGACGCCGCGCTGGCCCGGCCGCGGGCCGCGCGGTACACCAGGGCCCATGCCGGACCCCGCCGCCTCCATCCAGGTCACCCTCCGATGCTTCGCCGCCGTGCGCGACGCGCTCGGCGCCGAGTCGCTGCAGCTGCGCGTGCCGCAGGGCACGACCGCGCAGGGGCTGCGGGAGCACGTCGCGCAGGAGCACCCGTCGCTGCTGCGTGTCCCGGTCGCGTTCGCGGTCAACCAGGACTACGCCCGGGGCGAGACCGCGCTGGCGGACGGCGACGAGGTCGCCTTCATCCCGCCGATCAGCGGGGGGTCGGGCGAGCGCGACCTCTACCGGTTCGACCTCAGCGAGGCCCCGCTCGACCCGCGCGGGCTGGAGCAGGAGTGTCGGACGGACCGTGACGGCGCGGTGGTGACCTTCGCGGGCACCACGCGAGACCACAACGAGGGGGCCGAGGTGCTCTCGCTCAGCTACGAGACCTACACCGAGATGGCGCAGAAGGTCATGTGCGGCCTGTTCGAGGAGGCGGTCAAGCGCTTCCCGATCACGCGCGCGCGCGTCGCGCACCGCCTCGGGGAGGTGCCCGTCGGCGAGGCTTCGGTCGTCGTCGTGGTCGCGTCGGCCCACCGCGGCCCCGCGTTCGACGCGTGCCGCTTCCTGATGGATCGCCTGAAGGACGAGGTGCCGATCTGGAAGCGCGAGAAGCTCCGCGACGGCCAGGGGGAGCGCTGGATCGGCGACCTGCCGAAGACCGGCGGGGCGTAGCGCGTCCGCGCGCCCTGTCCGTCGTGGCGAGGCGCCGTCGGAGCGACTACAACACGGCTCGATGAAGACTCGCTCTGTGACGTGCGCGGCCGCGAGCCGCGGGGAAGCCGTATTCGTTCTCCTGCCCGAAGGTCGCGTCGACCTCGGCGCCGGGCTCCAGGACGCCGTGAAGGCCGCCAAGGCGACCGGGGACCTCGAGACTGCGCCGCGCGCGGTCGGGGTGTTCCACCAGCCGAAGGGGGCCGGCTTCAAGCGGCTCGGCGTCGTCGGTCTGGGCAAGGCCGCAGACGTCGGCACCGAGGAGCTGCGCCGCGCCGCCGCGGTCGCTCAGGCGCGCGCCGAGGCGCTGGGAGTCACCGAACCAACGCTGGTCGTGCCGGCGAGCGCGGTCAAGAAGGCCAAGCCGTTCGCGGCGGGCACGGCGGTCGCCGAGGGGCTCGTGCTCGGCGCCTACCGCTACGAGGCGCCCAGCCAGCAGAAGCCCAAGAAGCGCAGCGCCCAGAAGTGCGCGGTCGCGACGGCGGGGCTGTCCGCCGCTGACGAGCGCGAGTTCGCCCGGGGCCTGAAGCTCGGCGCGCTCGCGGCGCAGGGCGCGGTCTTCGCGCGGGACCTCGAGAACCAGGCGCCCAACATTCTGACGCCGAGCGCGATGGCGCGTCAGGCCAAGCGCCTCGCGGGCGGCCGCCTCACCGTGAAGGTGCTGGACGAGCGGCAGATGGACAAGCTCGGCATGGGCTCGCTGCTCGGCGTGTCCCGCGGCAGCGCGCAGCCGGCCAAGCTGATCGTCTTCGAATACAAGACGCCGGGCGCAAAGGGCAACGTCGCCGTCATCGGCAAGGGGCTCACGTTCGACAGCGGCGGCATCAGCATCAAGCCGTCGGCGCGCATGGACGAGATGCGCTACGACATGTGCGGCGGCGGCGCGGTGATGGGCCTCTTCCACGCGCTCAGTAAGGGCGCGCTCGGCGCGTACAAGCCGAAGAAGAACATCATCGGCGTGATCGCCGCGGTCGAGAACATGCCCGACGCCGACGCCCAGCGTCCGGGGGACGTGGTCACCGCGATGGACGGCCAGACGATCGAGGTGCTGAACACCGACGCCGAGGGCCGCCTCGTGCTCGCCGACGCGATCTGCTACGCGAAGAAGTTCTACAAGCCGGAGCTGATGTGCGACCTGGCGACGCTGACCGGCGCCGTGGTCGTCGCGCTCGGACACGAGATGGCGGGCGTCATGGGCACCGACCAGAAGCTCGTCGACGCGCTGATCGACGCCGGCGACGCGGCCGACGAGCCGCTGTGGCAGCTGCCGCTCTGGCCGTGCCACAAGGACCAGATGAAGAGCAGGTTCGCGGACCTCGCCAACATCAACTCGCCGGCGCACGGCAACGGCTCGACCGCGGGCGGCGCGTTCCTCAGCTACTTCGTCGGAGACACGCCCTGGGCGCACATCGACATCGCCGGCGCTGCCTGGGGCGGCGTCGCCAAGGACTACTACAAGGGCGGCGCCAGCGGCACGGCGGTGCGCACCCTCCTGCACTGGATCCGCACCCTCTGATCCGAGCTCGCCGCGTCCCATGGCAGACAAGATCGTCCCGGTGAAGGAGCACGTCGCGCAGCGCGCGCACGTCTCCTCGTTCGAGCAGTACCAGCGCCTCTACCAGGAGTCGGTGGCGGATCCCGCGGCGTTCTGGTCGCGGGAAGCGCAGCGGATCGACTGGTTCCGGGCGCCCGACCAGGCCTGCGACGTCGACTTCGGCAAGGCCGAGGTCGCGTGGTTTCTGGGCGGCAAGACCAACGCGGCGCACAACTGCGTCGACCGCCACCTGGCCGGGCGGGCGGACCAGACGGCGATCGTCTGGGTGCAGGACGAGCCGGGCAACTACGTGCACATCAGCTACCGCGAGCTGCACGAGCAGGTCTGCCGGTTCGCCAACGTGCTGAAGAAGTTCGGCGTGCAGAAGGGCGACCGGGTCTGCATCTATCTGCCGATGATGCCCGAGGCGGTCTACGCGATGCTGGCCTGCGCCCGCATCGGCGCCGTGCACTCCGTGGTGTTCGCCGGCTTCTCGGCAGACGCGCTGCGCGACCGCATCGTCGACGCGGACTGTCGCGTGGTGCTGACCGCCAACGAGGGGCTGCGCGGCGGCCGGACGATCCCGCTCAAGGCGACCGTCGACGCCGCCGTCGAGGGCCTCGACGCGGTCCACGCCGTGCTGGTCGCGCAGCGCACCGAGGCGGAGGTCTCGATGCGCGACGGCCGGGACCACTGGCTCGAGGCCGAGATGAAGCGTCAGCGGGCCTACTGCCCCGTCGAGTGGATGGACAGCGAGGACCCGCTGTTCGTCCTCTACACGTCCGGGTCGACCGGCAAGCCCAAGGGGCAGCTGCACACCAACGGCGGCTACCTGGTCTACGCCTCCTACACCCACGAGCTGGTGTTCGACTGGCACCCGGGCGACGTGCACTTCTGCGCGGCGGACGTCGGCTGGATCACCGGGCACAGCTACATCGTCTACGGCCCGCTCTGCAACGGCGCGACGACGGTGGTGTTCGAGTCGACGCCCCTCTACCCCGACGCGTCCCGCTACTGGGAGGTCTGCGAAGACATCCAGGCGAACATCTTCTACACGGCTCCGACCGCCCTGCGCGCCCTCATCCGGCTCGGCGACGAGCCGGTCCAAGAGCACAAGCGCGACAGCATCCGGGTGCTCGGCACGGTAGGGGAGCCGATCAACCCCGAGGTCTGGCAGTGGTACCACGACGTGGTCGGGGATGGCCGCTGCCCGATCGTCGACACGTGGTGGCAGACCGAGACCGGCGGGATCCTGATGTCGCCGCTGCCGGGCGCGACCCCCTGCAAGCCGGGCTCGGCGACCTTCCCGCTGCCGGGCGTCCAGCCGCAGCTGGTCGACGATCAGGGCGCGGTGCTCGACGGCGACGGCGTCAGCGGCAACCTGGTTCTGACCGGCAGCTGGCCGGGTCAGGCGCGCACGATCTACAACGACCACGAGCGGTTCCAGCAGACCTACTTCTCGATGTACCCGGGCAAGTACTTCACGGGTGACGGCTGCCGCCGCGACGAGGACGGCTACTACTGGATCACCGGCCGGGTCGACGACGTGCTCAACGTGTCCGGTCACCGCCTCGGGACCGCCGAGATCGAGTCGGCCCTGGTCGCGCACGAATACTGCGCCGAGGCCGCGGTGGTCGGGTTCCCGCACGACGTGAAGGGGCAGGGGATCTACGCCTACGTCATCGCCGGACAGGCCGCCGACGGCGTCGAGGCCGCGCAGGTCGAGGCCGCGCTGCGGGCACAGGTCCGCGAGGTCATCAGCCCGATCGCGACGCCCGACCAGGTGCAGGTCGTGCCCGGTCTGCCCAAGACCCGCAGCGGGAAGATCATGCGGCGGATCCTGCGCAAGGTCGCCGAGGCCAGCTACGACCAGCTCGGAGACATCTCGACGCTGGCCGAGCCGCAGGTCGTCGAGCACATCGTGCAGGG
>JBMHDP010000240.1:0-10476 GCA_049889335.1 Planctomycetota bacterium | reverse complement strand
GGCCGCCGGGCGGTCCTGGGCAGGAGCCTCGGCGTGTTCACCGCCGCGAGCGTCGCGCACCTGGTGGTCGACAGCTACGGCCTGCTGCTCGCCGCGCGCGCGCTGTCCGGCTTCGCGAGCGGCCTCGCCTACGCCGCCGCCTCGGCGGCGGCGGCGGACCTCGCGCCCTACGAGCGTCGCGCCGCCGTCATGGGGCGCTTCAACGCGGGGCTGTTCTTGGCGATCCCCGTCGGCCTGCCGCTGACGGTCTGGCTGGCCTCGCTCGGGTGGTGGCCGGCCACCTTCGCGGTCCAGGCGCTCGTCGGCGCCGTCGCGCTGTGGATGACGCTCCGCTACGTGCCGCCGCTGCCGCCGACCGCGGCCGCCCGCCGCTTGCCGCTGCTCGCGGATCGCGGCGTGGTCGCCGTGTTGGTCGCGACGATGCTGCACGTCGGCTCCTTCTTCACGGTCGTGCAGCTCGCGACCTCGTGGCTCGACGAGGAGGGCATCGTCCCGAAGGAGGAGCAGGTGTGGGTCTGGGTCGGGCTCGGGGCGCTCTCGGTCGTGGGCAGCGCGGCGTTCGGCAAGCTCGCGGACCGCCTGGGCAAGCGGCGCTTCGTCCTCATGACGTCCGGCGTGCTGGTGGTCTGCTTCTTCGTGCTCTCGCGCCGCTGGGGCGTCGACTACCTGCTGCCCGTGGGGTGCCTGCTGGCGATCGCGGCTGCCGCTCGCACCGGGCCCCTGCAGGCCCTCGTCTCGGGGCTGGTCCCGAGCGAGCAGCTGGGCGCGCTGATGGGGCTGCGCGGCTTCTGCATGCAGCTCGGGGTGTTCTTGTTCGCGGTGGGGGCCTCGGGCTTCACCGAGCGGTGGGGGTTCCGCGGCGTGCTGCTGTTCGGCGCCGCCTGTCAGCTGGGCTCATACCTCGCCGTCCGGCTCGGGGTCAAGGAGCCCCGGCGGGCCCGGGGCTAGCGCTGGCAGCCGCTGCACCAGTACGTGCTGCGGCCCTGCTGGACGGCGCGCCGGACCGTCGCGCGACATCGCGGGCACGGCTCGCCAGCGCGCTCGTAGACGCGCAGCTCGCGGGCGAAGTAGCCGGCGTCCTCGCCGACGCCGACGTAGTCGCGGAAGCTGGTGCCGCCCGCGGCGATCGCGGCGGACAGCACCTCGCGCACCGCGGTGGCCAGCGCCTCGCACTCGGCCTTGGTCAGCGACCTGGCGGCGCGGCGCGGGCGCACGCGCGCGCGCCAGCACGACTCGCTGGCGTAGATGTTGCCGACGCCGACGATCAGGTTGCCGTTCATCAGCAGCTGCTTGATCGCGACCTTGCGGCCGCGCGTCAGCCGGTGCAGATAAGCGCCGTCGAACGCGCCTGCGAGCGGCTCGACGCCGAGGTTCCGGATCAGCGGGTGGGTGGCGAGCTCGTCGCCGTCGGCGACGTCCAGGGCGCCGAACCGTCGCGGGTCGACGAACCGGACCAGCCGGTCGCCGAAGTCCATCCGCCAGTGCTCGTGCTTGCGGTACTCAGGCCGCGCCGCGCGCGCCCCGACCACGTCGACGATCAGCCTGCCGGTCATGCCGAGGTGGATCAGCGCGACCGGGCGTGCGCGGCCGTCGAACCGCGCCAGGATGTACTTGGACCGGCGGTCGACGGCCGTGACCCGGCGCCCGACGAGGTCCTGCAGCGCCGCCGCTGGCATTGGCCAGCGCAGGTCCTCGCGCCGCAGGTGGACGGCGCGCAGCCGGCGGCCCGTCAGGTGGGGCGCGGCGCCGCGGCGCACGGTCTCGACTTCTGGCAGCTCGGGCAAGGTCCGATCATCCTCGCCTCCCGGCGCCTCGCTGCCTAACATCCTCCGCCGCGGAACGCCGCCCGAGCCCCCTATGAGCGAACACCCCATCCAGGAGCTGCACCACATCGGCGTCGCGGTGCGATCCCTCGAGGAGGCACTGCCCAAGTGGACCGAGGGCTTCGGCCTGCGGCTGGAGTCGGTCGACGAGGTGCCGACCGAGCAGGTCAAGGTGGCCGTGCTCCGCGCCGGCGCGACCCGCGTCGAGCTGCTCGAGCCGACGAGCGACGCCTCGCCGATCGCGAAGTTCCTGGAGAAGCGCGGCCCTGGGATCCACCACCTGGCGTTCCAGGTGGGCGACTGCCAGCAGAAGATCACCCAGCTCGTCGACGCCGGCGCGCCGCTCCTCAACGAGTCCCCGAACCCGGGCGCGCACGGCTGCAAGGTCGCGTTCGTGCACCCCAAGCACCTCGGCGGCGTGCTCGCCGAGCTCGTCGAAGACCCCCACGCCTAGACCGAACTCATGACCGATCCGAACGGAATGGAGAAGCTCCAGGACCTGCGCGCGCGCGCGCTGCAGGGCGGCGGCGAGAAGCGCGTCGCGGCGCAGCACGACCGCGGCAAGCTGACCGCGCGTGAGCGCATCGACCTGCTCGTGGACCCGGGCACCTTCGTCGAGATCGACCGCTTCGTCACGCACCGCTGCCGCGACTTCGGCATGGACAGCGCGGCGAACGAGATCCTCGGCGACGGCGTCGTGACCGGGAGCGCCAAGATCGACGGGCGGCCGGTCTACCTGTTCGCGCAGGACTTCACGGTGTTCGGCGGCAGCCTGTCCGAGACCCACGCGCAGAAGATCATCAAGGTCATGGACCTCGCGATGAAGATGGGCGTGCCGATGCTCGGCCTGTGCGACTCCGGCGGCGCGCGTATCCAGGAAGGCGTCGTCTCGCTCGCCGGCTACGCCAACATCTTCCTGCGCAACACCATGGCGAGCGGCGTGATCCCGCAGATCAGCGCGATCATGGGGCCCTGCGCCGGCGGCGCGGTCTACTCCCCCTCGATCACCGACTTCATCATGATGGTCGAGGGCTCGAGCTTCATGCACATCACGGGGCCCGACGTGGTCAAGACCGTGACGCACGAGGACACGACCTCCGAGGAGCTCGGCGGCGCGCGCGTGCACAGCGAGACGTCGGGCGTCGCGCACTTTACCGCCCCCGACGACGCGGCGTGCCTGATGCAGCTGCGCGAGCTGCTGAGCTACCTGCCCCTCAACAACGGCGAGGACCCGCCGTTCCAGGCGACCGACGACGACCCCAACCGCATGGAGGAGGCACTCGACTCGATCGTGCCCGACTCGAGCGACCAGCCGTACGACATGAAGCAGGTCGTCAAGCACATCGTCGACGACGGCAAGTTCTTCGAGGTGCACGCCCGCTACGCGAAGAACATCCTGGTCGGCTTCGCGCGCCTCGGCGGCCGCGTCGTCGGCATCATCGGCAACCAGCCCGCGCACCTCGCGGGCGTGCTCGACATCAAGGCGAGCATCAAGGGCGCGCGCTTCGTGCGGTTCTGCGACGCGTTCAACATCCCGCTGCTGTGCCTCGAGGACGTGCCTGGCTTCCTGCCGGGGACCGAGCAGGAGTGGAACGGCATCATCACGCACGGCGCCAAGCTGCTCTACGCGTTCTGCGAGGCGACGGTGCCGCGCATGACGGTGATCACCCGCAAGGCCTACGGCGGCGCCTACACGGTGATGAACAACCTGCACATCCGCGCCGACGCGATGTTCGCGTGGCCCAAGGCCGAGATCGCCGTGATGGGCGCCGAGGGCGCCGCCAAGATCGTGTTCCGCCGCGAGATCCAGGGCGCCGACGACCCGGCGGCCGAGGAGCAGCGGCTGGTCGACGACTACAAGGACAAGTTCGCCAACCCCTACCAGGCGGCCGCGCGGGGCTTCGTCGACGACGTCATCGAGCCGCGGCGGACCCGGCCGATGCTGATCCAGGCGCTGGAATTGCTGCGCAGCAAGCGCGATCAGAACCCGCCCAAGAAGCACGGCAACATCCCGCTCTGATCGCGCCCCGGTCGGGTCGCGCCCCGGTCGGGTCACGCCCGGCTCTGGCTGTGTCCGCGGCGGGCCTCCCCGAGCGGGACGGCGCCGCCGGGTCAGCGCGGCGCGGGCCGCGCGTGTCGCCGGACCAGCTCGGGGATCATCGTCAGGCAGTCGACGTGGGCCTGCGCGTCGTCTCCTTCGAACGCGTAGACGTGCAGGCCGCGGCGGTGGAACTCGGCCGCGACGGGCACGCCGCGCTCGGTGACCGCGTCGCTCGGCGCGCGGGCGCCCGCGACCGCGGCCAGCAGCCAGTCGGCGCACTCGGCCGTCGAGGCGTACTCGGTGGCGATCCGGGTGTGCGTCAGCACGAACACCTTCTCGCCGCGCGCGGCCGCCTGCGCGAACCGGCTGAAGTCGATCATCTGCTCGGCGCGCGGGGCGCGCACGTCGGGGGCCACGACGGAGGCATACACGGAGTCCGCCATGACCAGCGCCTCGATCCGCGCGTAGTGTGCCGGATGCTTCAGCAGCTCGCGGACCGCGCCGTAGCCGGCGCTGAACGAGGTGACCAGGACCGGGCCGAAGCGCAGCGCGCGCCCGAACTGCTCGGACAGCGCGCGCTCGCCGCTCCGCAGCAGGTTTCCGAACGCCTGCGGGTCGCGGAAGGGAGCCGCGAAGGCGCCGGAGCGGCCCGTCAGCTTCGACGTGATCAGCACGCCCGGGCGGCGCATCCTCGCGAAGTTGTCCTCGGCGGTCGCGAGGCCGCCCTGAAAGTGCACCGCGAGCGGGACCACCCCGTCCGCGCTCGGCGAGAAGTCGCTGGGCACGAACAGCTGCGCGTCCACGAGCGCGCGCCGCGCGCCGCGCGCGCTCCGCTCGGCGGCGGACGTCGGCGCGGCCTGCCCTGTAGGCGGCGCCGTCGAGCACGCGCCGAGCAAGGCCAGCAGCGAGAGCGCGCCGCGCGGCCTCACAGGTCGATCGTGCGCCCTTCGCGCGCCGACCGGTCGGCGGCCAGCACGATGCGCAGGCTGTTGACCGCGTCGTCGACGTGGTCGGTCAGGTCGACGTCGTTCCGGATCGCGTCCAGCAGGAACTCCTGCTCGCGCAGGCACAGCCCGTCGTGGTCCGGCTCGTCGGTGGTGTCGATCCACTCGTCGGGCCGCGTGAACTCGTCGTCCTGGTCGCGGTCCTGCCAGTGGACCTTCAGCGAGTTGGTCGCGGTGTGCGAGTCGACGTCGGCGCTGCCCTCCTTGCGCTCACCTTCGCGCTCCGTGATCGAGACGCAGCCTCTGGGGCCGACGACGTCCTTCACGAAGTAGGCCGTCTCGCTCATCATCGGGCCCCAGCCGGCCTCGTACCAGCCGACCGAGCCGTCCTCGAACGTCACCTGGAGCTGGCCGTAGTTGAACATGCCGGGCTTCAGCTCGTCCGACAGCCGCGCCTGGATGGCGGACACGCGCACGGGCCTGCTGCGGGTCATCTGGCACATCACGTCGACGTAGTGCACGCCGCAGTCGACGATGGGCGACATCGAGTCCATGAGCGCCTTGTGCGTGGTCCAGTCCTTGCCGCGGCTCTGCTGGTTGAGGTTCATGCGCATCACCAGCGGCTTGCCGAGCGTCTGCGCGACCTCGATGAACTTCTGCCAGGCCGGGTGCACGCGCAGGATATAGCCGATCACCATCTTGCGGCCGCGCTGCGCGGCGAGGTCGGCGATCTGCTGCGCTTCCTCGACGGTCTCGGCGAGCGGCTTCTCGCAGAACACGTGGCTGCCGCCGTTCAGCGCCGTGCGCGCGATCGCCGCATGGGTGTCGGGGTAGGTGTTGATCGAGACCACGTCGGGCTTCGTCTCGGCGTAGGCGGCCTCGAAGTCCGCGAACGTCGCGACGCCGCCGAGCTCCTCGGACAGCGACTCGCGGGTCTCGGGGCGGCGGGCGACGAGGCCGACGAGCTCGTAGCCGTCGAGCTGGTGGTAGGCGCGGGCGTGGGATCGACCCATGTTGCCGCAGCCGACGACGAGGACGCGCAGGGGGTTCATGGCGGGTGTCATACCCTGCCGCGCGCGAGATTGCCGTTCACTCCTGCACGTAGGTCTCGCGCCACACCAGCGGCCCGAGCGACACGATCGTGTCCTCGCGGGTGATGCCCGCGTCCCAGATGCGGTACTCACGCTGGCCGCGCGCGGGCAGCCGCAGCGCGACGTTGCGGTCCTCGCCGGCGCGGAACCAGACCAGCGGGTGGCGCTCCGTCAGGCCCCAGGGCAGGTCCAGCGCGCCCTGGTCGTCGAGCCGCAGCGTCTCGGCGCCGTGCGGCCCCATGCGCTTGAGCGTCGCGCCCGCGGCGGGCGCCCCGTTGACGACCACGGTCAGGCGGCGAGCGCCGATCTGCCAGACAACGGCGGCGGCCGCGGCCGCGAGGACGGCCGCTGCGGCTGCGATCAGGCGCTTGCTGCGTAGGGACATCCGAGCCGGGGCCGGACCGGGTCGGCCACCCCGTGTGCAGCATGGCCTGCACGCGCGCGGGTCGCTACCCTGTCCGGCCGAGCCCATGCCGCTATTCCGAAGAATCCTGATCGCCAACCGCGGCGAGATCGCGCTCCGCGTGATCCGGACAGCCCGCGAGATGGGCATCGAGACCGTCGCGGTCTACTCGGACGCCGACCGCGCCGCCCTGCACGTCCGCAAGGCGACGCTCGCCGAGCACCTCGGCGGGAGCGCGCCGGCGGAGAGTTACCTCGACCACGAGAAGGTGCTCGCGGCGGCCCAGCGCGCCGGCTGCGACGCGCTGCACCCCGGCTACGGCTTCCTCAGCGAGAACGCTGCGTTCGCAGAGGCCTGCGAGCAGGCGGGCATCACGTTTCTCGGGCCGCCCGCCGCCGCGATCCGGTCGATGGGAGACAAGGTGGCGGCGCGACGGATCGCGCAGGAGGCCGGGGTGCCGCTGGTCCCCGGACTGCAGGACGACGTCGACGAGGCGGGGCTGCTCGCCGCGGCCGAGCAGGTCGGCTACCCGGTCATGCTCAAGGCCGCGGCCGGCGGCGGCGGCAAGGGCATCCGCATCGTCGAGGACGCGTCCGGCCTGGTCGAGGCCTACCGGATGGCGACGGCCGAGGCCAAGGGCGCCTTCGGCGATGACCGCGTCTACCTCGAGAAGTTCGTCGTCGAGCCGCGCCACGTCGAGATCCAGATCATGGCGGACAAGCACGGCAACGTCGTGCACTACGGCGAGCGCGAGTGCTCTGTCCAACGGCGCCACCAGAAGCTGGTCGAGGAGTCGCCGTGCTCGGTGCTCACGCCGGCGCTGCGCGAGCAGATGGGGCAGGCGGCGTGCGACCTCGCGCGGCAGGTCGGCTACGTCGGCGCGGGGACCGTCGAGTTCCTCTACTCGCAGGGCGCGTTCTACTTCCTGGAGATGAACACGCGCCTGCAGGTAGAGCACCCGATCACCGAGGAGCGGTTCGGCGTCGACCTCGTGCGCGAGATGATCCGGGTGGGCGCCGGCGAGCGGGTCGCCGAACCCGCCGTCCCTCGCGGCCACGCGATCGAGGTCCGCATCAACGCCGAGGACCCGGAGACCTACTATCCGTCGCTCGGCACCATTCGCCGCCTGGGGCTGCCGGGCGGACCGGGGGTCCGCCTCGACAGCGCGATGTTCCGCGGGCTCGAAGTCACCCCGTACTACGACAGCATGCTGGGCAAGCTGATCGTGCACGCCGCGGACCGGGAGCAGGCGATCGAGCGCTGCATCCGCGCGGTCCGGGAGCTGCGGATCGTCGGGGTCGCGACCTCGCTGCCCGTCGCCCTCGAGACGCTGCTGAGCGACCCCTTCCGGAGCGGGGACTACGACACCGGCATCCTCGAGAACATCGACACGGTCGGCCGCCACTACCGCGGCGCTGCGATGCTCGCCGCGGCGACCGCGCGGTTCCTGCGCGCAGAGCGGGTGACCGCGACCAGCGCTGAGGCGGTCGAACGCGGTCAGGACACGCCCGTCTGGGCGCAGCTCGGTCGCCGCGAGCGGCTCGGGAGGGACGCACGATGAAGTATGTCGCGAAGCTCGGGGACGAGGAGCGGGAATACACGTTCGAGCGCCGCGGGGCGATCCTGATCGCGCGCAGCGCCGGCCACACGTTCGAGCTGGACATCGCCCTGGTCGGCGAGGGCGAGGCCCTCTCGGCGGTCGTCGACGGCGTCAGCTACGACATCGTCATCGACGTGCAGGGCAAGGACGTCACCGTGCAGATGCGCGGGGAGCGCTACCAGGTGCAGGTCGAGGACGAGCGCGAGCGCGCGGCGGCCGCGGTCGCGGGCAACAAGCAGTCCGGCAAGCGCGAGCTCCGCGCCGCGATGCCGGGCGTCGTCGTCGACGTCCGCGTCGCGGTCGGCGACGAGGTCGAGGAGGGCCAGACCCTGGTCGTGCTCGAGGCGATGAAGATGCAGAACCCGCTCGCGGCCGACGGCCCCGGAAAGGTGACCAGGCTCGCGGTCGCCGCGGGTGATGCGGTCGCCGCGGGGGCGCTCCTCGCCGAGATCGAGTGATGAGGCGCTCCGCCGTGCTGCTGCTCGCGATGACCGCGTGGGGGTGTTCGACTCCGTCTCCGTTCGAGCGGCTGCAGCGGACTGAGCCCTACGTGGTCGTCGCGCACCGCGGTGCGAGCGCCGACTACCCGGAGAACACCGAGGTCGCCTTCCGCGCCGCCGTGGCTGCGGGCGCCCCGATGGTCGAGTTCGACGTCTTCCAGTCGCGAGACGGAGTCTGGGTGTGCATGCACGACGACACCGTCGACCGCACGACCGACGCGCGCGAGCGGCTCGGCCGCGCCGGCGCGCGGGTCGATCAGCTGACGTTCTCTGACTTGCGGCGGCTCGACGCCGGCGCCTGGTTCGGCGAAGAGTTCCGAGGCGCGTGCGTCGCGACCCTCGAGGAGGCGCTCGCCGCGATCGCGCCCGCGGTCCCGATGATCGAGCACAAGGGCGGCGACCCGGCCGCGATGGTCGCCGAGCTGCGCCGCCTGGGCGTGGTGGAGGACGTGCTGGTGCAGTCGTTCGACTGGGACTGGCTGGAGGCGCTCCACCGGCTCGAGCCGCGCCTGCTGATCGGCGCGCTGGGCGGCGACGAGCCGAGCCCGGCCCGGCTCGCGGACCTCGCGCGGACGGGCGCGCAGGTCGTGCACTGGGGACACCGCCGCCTGACGCCGGCGGCCGCCCGGGCGGTGCGGGAGTCGGGTCGGCTGCTCTGCGTCTACACGGTCGACGACGAGGACGAGGTCCGTCGCTGCCTCGGTCTCGGCTGCCAGATGATCACCACGAACCGCCCCGCGCACTTCGTCGCCCGCAGCGACCTGCGGGATCAGGGCGACGCGCGCTGACCGCTCCGGAGGGTCAGCGACAGCGTGTGCTGCGCTCCCGGCGCGAGCGTCACGGCGCCTTCTTTGCAGTTGGCCGTCTCGACGCAGCAGAACGTGCGCCAGTCGTCGGAGGCCATCTGCGAGAGCCGGGCGGTCTTGGCGGGCCACGGGTTCCAGACGATCGTGGACGCGGCGCCGGCGCTCCGCAGCGAGACCTCGCGATCGAGCGCTGGCGCGCGCAGCGTCATCCGGTCCGGGGACCCCTGGAACACCCGGTCGGTCTCCGCGCGGAACCGCAGCGGCGCGTCCGGGTCCCAGTCGGGCTCCGGCTCGCGCGCATGCTCCGTGAAGGGCACGCCTTCGAGGCCGTGCACCGTCGCGGTGTGCACGTCGCCGACGGCGAAGTAGGTGTGCAGAGCCTGCTCGTAGGTCCACGGCGCGTCCCCAGGGTTGGTGACCTGCATCGTGACGCGGAGCGCGTCTTCGAGCGCGACCTGCAGCTCGAGCGAGAAGGCGTGCGGCCAGAGCGCGCGGGTCTCCTCGTCGTCACGCAGCGCCAGGGTGACCGAGGCAGGGCCGAACTCGCGGACCTGCCACTCGCGGCTGCGAGCGAACCCGTGCGCGGGCTTGCCCTCGTCGGTCGCGTGGTCCCCGAACCAGGGGAAGACGACCGGGACGCCGCCGCGCACGGCCGCGCCGTCGCGGTAGCTCGGGCGGCTCGCGGTCCAGAGGACGTCCTCGCCGCCGCGTCGCCAGCTCAGCACCTGCGCGCCGGTGCGGGCCACCTGCACGACGTCGTCGCCGCGGCGGAGCTCGACGGCGAGGCGGCCGCCCGGGTCCAGCGCGAACGCCGCGCCCTCTGCCTGGGCGACGCCGCCGGCGCACCTCCTGCAGATGCAGGCGCGGTCACGCGCTGCGGCAGGGACCTGGGCGAGCACGGCCGTCGGGATGCGGGCGTCGCGACACCAGCAGCCCTCACAGGCCGCCGGGTCTCCCTTCGCAGCGGACATCGCGCAGGCGTTGTCCAGGCCGCACAAAGGGCAGCGATCGGTGCGGACCTCGCTCATCGCCGCAGGATACCGGGGCGGGCGTCGGTCAGCCCTTCATCTGCTTGAGCTTCGCGATCGCGCCGAGCACGTTGGCGCCGCGGCTCTTGCGCGCGCCCGTCGCGTAGCCCGCGTCCTCGTCCTGGTTCGCGCCCGCGGCAGCCGCCGGCGGAGCCGTCGGCGGCTCGTTCGCCGCGGTCGCGGCAGGGGCCGGCGACGTGGGCGGGGTCGCCTCGGGCTGCGCGGCGCGCTCGGTCGGAG